>JAEYWK010000079.1 GCA_023431345.1 Pseudomonadota bacterium | reverse complement strand
TCCTCATGCTGCGAGCCACGCTTCAAAGCGGTCGGCTGCCCAGCTTTTGGACCTACTTCTCACGTCGCTACACGGCAGCCGTCGAAGCGGCCTGAGCGTGATCCGTGCGTGGTCCACACCCCCTTCACCGTGCCGCCCGCCGCCCTCAACTTCGCGCGCTAGGTCGCAAAACCGTTGGCCCGATGGCCATCAAGATGGGCTGCGTGTATCGGTTACGCAGCTTCGCTGTCTCGATGAGCGTGTACAGCGTCGCGGCGACGTCGGTGCCCGAGCGCGAGCGCGATCCGTAGTGATTTTTACGGCCTACGACGGGGCCTCGGATCCCTCGCTCGGTCGAGTTGTTGTCGAGTGGGATGAAGACGTTGCCCACGAAGAGCGTGAGCCGGTCCCAGTTGGCGATCGTATAGGCGGCTGCTTTGCCGATCGACAAAGTCTTGAGCACGGCTTGGCTCCAGAGCCATGTTTTGAGCTCGCCGAGCGGTTTGATGGCTTCGGCATTTCGGAGCTCGGCGCGCTTTTCCATGTCGGGCCCGGCGCGCTCATCGATCGCGTAGAGCTGTCCGATCCAGTCGAGTGCGAGCTGTGCTTCGGGGTGATTCGGTAGCGCTTTCTCGAACTTCCGAAAAACGTCGGCCCAACAACCAGCGAGCTGAATCTCGTCGTTGCCCCGCGCTCCGGCCTCGTGGGTCTTGAGCGCGTCACACACGATCACTCCGCGGTAGTTGCCGACCAACGCGCGGAAGGTGTCGGCGGCCTTGTCATCGCGGATCTTGTGGCAAACGACGCCGGGTGCGGTCACGCACCACATCTGCCAGGGCTCCTCGCCCGCGCTTTCGAGCTTGGGCCAGCCTGTTTGGGCCAAGCCGATCACCGGATGCGCCAGCGCATGCTTGAACAGCGCTTCCGCGGTGGAGGCCAAGCGCTTGCCGAGCGCGAACAGCTGATCCCAGAGCGTCTGCGGCGTGACGACCACGCCGTGCCGCGCAAGAATGCGCTGCTGGCGTGCCAGCGGGATGTGGTCGAGGTACTTGTCGAGCGCAACCTTGATCGCGAACGCCAGCGAGTAGCGGCCGCCCTTGATCGCTCGCTCTGGCCCAGGCGCCGTTTCGACGCAGCCGCCACAACGACAGACGTATTTCTGCTGCTGGACTTGCACGAGCCGGTAGCAGATCTCGACAAAGTCGATCAGCTCGGACGACTCGAATTGGCCTGCCATGGGCTCGAGCCGCTCGCAAGCTGGACAAGTCCGGTCGGGCTCATCGAGCTCGAACACTTTCTCATCGAGCGGCAGCTGAGGCTGCTCAGTAGGCCCGGTCCTCGAGCGCGCCTTGGGCGGCTTTTTCCCGCTCGTCTTCGGCTGTGGCTCAGCCTGCTCTTGGGCTTGGCGCTGCAGCTGGTTGAGCAAGGATAACGTTTGCTGCAGCTCCTCCGGGTTGCCTTTCAGCGCCTTGAGCTCCTCGCACTTGGCGCTGAGCACACGCATCAGCTGCTTGATCTGGATCTGCTGGGCCGTGGCGATGCGACGGAACTGCTCGACGTCGTTTCCACGCCGCAGATCCACAGCCCGGTTAGATCATGCTGATCGCTCTTGTGCAAGCGCAATCGGCTTGACGATGCCTGGAGACAGCGTGCGTCGACCGACGAGCTCGCAGCCCTCGATGAACAACGCGAGCTCGCTGGCAGTCAGCTCGACGGCGCGTGCGTCCTCGCGAAACAGCGACGCGAACCGACCACGCTCGAGTCGCTTTTGAAACACACAGAGTCCTGTGCCGTCCCACACCAAGACCTTGCAGCCGCGACGTCGGCGGTTGGAAAACAAGAACAGGTCGCCTCAGCGGATCGCGTTTGAGCCCCTGTTTCACGAGGCCGTAGAGCCCGTCGTATCCTTTGCGAAGGTCGACGGGCTCGGGGTACGCGAACACTCGCACGGCGCGACTGGTGCCGAGGATCATCCCAGCTCCCGCAGTAGCGCGGCGGCCTCGGTGATCGCGAGGCCATCGACGCGGAACCCCGCCGGCGAGACGACGCTCACCGTCCTCGACGCCGCGCTCGCCGGCACCACGTGCACCGGCACCAGCGCCCGAGACGACTGTGCGAGCAGACACCACCGAGGGACGGTATCGAATTTCTGGCCGAGCTCCGCCTTGATGGTTTCCCAACTGGCGCCTTGCTCGTGACGCCGCGCCGCCCACGTCACCACCCGTTGCCGAAGCTCCGCCGGATACTGCTTGCCGCGGCCCGTTTCCAGCCGCAGCAGCTCTCGCCGCAATTTCACCGCTTCCTTGTCCATGCTCACCGTCCTTTCGCCCATGACGCGAGCACGGCCGCCCGGTCACGTCAGGACGGGGCACAGAGAAACGTTACGGCCTTTCTCGCCCGGGTCGCGGCCAGGCGGCCCCAGTGGCGCACGCTCCGCGCCAGGCCTGAAGTAGGAAGTGGGGCGCGTCGCGTGCCTGGCACGGAGCCTGCGCCGGGGTGGCTGCGTCCGGCCGCTTTGCCGGCGAGAAAGGCTGCCATGCGCACTCGGGCTCCGTCTCCTCAACGTCGTGCTCTTCTCGCCGCGCGCGCCGCAGCTGTGCGCGCGGACGCATCGCCGCCCGAACAGCGGCTCTCGGCCGAGCTCACGAATCGCAAGCTGGGGGTGTTCGTTTCGCCGCCAAGTGGTGCTGGCAGGCTACATCTGCGACTTCGTCTGCGCTAGCCGCCCTCGTGGTCGAGGCGGATTGGGTGCACCGAAGGCGTCGCGCTGACGCGTGGCGGGAGGCAACGCCTTATGCGGCTCGGCCGCCGGGTACTGGGCCTGAGGCGCAGCTGCTTTGTACGGGATGTGCAGTGGAGCGTGTGCGAGCACCACTTGGAGGCGGCGTAGCACACTCCCAACACGACGTAACCGGCACATCGCAGTGAGCGTTCCGCGGAGAACGCTTCAAGGCTCGCAACTCATGACCCAGATGCCGTTCTCTTCTGTCGTTACCGTACATGTCTTTTTTTTTGCGTTGACCGCAACGAACTCCTGCTCGTTCTGGCGCTGGCTTTCACTGATTTACAGGCTTACGTCTCAGAGGTGATAATCCAAATGCTGTCTTCTTCTGTCGTCACGGCACAAACTCTGTCAGTTGTCGCACTGATTGCGAGGAATTCGGGTTCGTTCGGGTGCGGGCCTAGCAGGCTAATGTCAAATCGGGGCTGCAAGCTAACATTGGCCCATGGGAGTAACCCAAGTCCGCCGATTGAGATGAGGAAGAGGCCATTGGCGTCGATTACTCCTTGCTTCTTTGCTTGGCTCATCCAGGCAGCAAGAAGTAAGGCTTTTTCTTCCGTCGTGCTGCATCTGTGTCGCTCAATAGGCGAAACTCCTAGTCCAGTGATGGTCGACCATGCTTGAAGAGGCGTCGGGCTCGTTCGCGATGCGGCCCAACCGTGGAAGGTAACTCGCGATGAGGCTAGTGTGCGGAACAATAGGTCTTCTGTTTTAGCGTCGTGTTTCATGGTGGTGGGTAATATAGATGATACTTTCCGCCCATTTGTTGGTAGCGCTCACTCTTGAGGGCATCGCCACCCCAACCGAAATCCACGAACTCTCGCGTGGGGTCGACCTTCGGCTGCCCGGCATGAAAGTGAGGAGGACCGTCGTTCAGATGTTCAGCGATCACTCTTGAGCCGCCCTCGGTTTCGAACTGCATGTAGCGGCCGTGCGAACCGACATCCTCAGTGAAGAGGTAACCAGGGGTACCGCGACGCGTCCGGTCCGCGCCAACCTCCCAGACGGCGTCGGGAGCTGTTCCTCGCGGTATTCCGGCGCGATCGTAAGCGGCATCCAACGCGTCATCTCGCGTGGAAAATTCCTCGTTGCAGGCCGCAAGCCCTAGTGGGTCAAGTTGCGCGCAAGGATCGCCGACATAGCTATACAGCGCGCGCGAGCCATGAAGTCGAATCGGATCTTGGCTTACGTACAGCCCACATTCAGGAGCGTGGTATCTAAACCTGTTGTAATGGAGCCCCGTCTCTTCATCTTCATACTGCCCCGGCCACCTAAACGGACACGCCTGACGCTCACCGCGCAAATTGCGCAGGTCGCCGTACGCGTCGATGTCCGCGCCCCACACCTCTGCGCCGGTGCCATCGAACATAGCCCGCGGCGTGCCGAGGTGGTCGGTGACGATGCCAAACTTCTCGCCATCGACGAGCTTCGCCAGCGGCGCAAAGCTCTCCGGCTCGAACAGCCACGTGACGGGCGATTCGATAGAGCCTTCTGACTTCGCTTTGGCGAGTGAAGTTGCCGAAGCTTCCGACTGCGGAGGGCCGTTCGCGGGTCTGCCGGTGAGCAGAGCCTTAAGGTGCTTTTCACCGACCGCGACGGCGTCTTCTTGGCGCGCGGGTGTGAAGTCTTGGTCGACTGCGCCTGCGTCTCGCTCGACCCACTCGTGGAGCGGGACGTTGCCGTCCCAGATCCATCTCGTTGTCTTGCCGCGATACGTTTTCGAAAGACGCCGCGCCAGCGCGTCGTAGGTGAAGGTAACGACGTGGCCGTCGGGGCGAGTGACGCTTGCAAGGAGGCCGGCGCCGTTCCAGGCGTAGAGCCAGGTGGAGCCGTCGGGCTCGGTCTTGCGGATGAGGTTGCCTTCGGGGTCGTAGTCGTAGCGGGTGATGCCGCGGGCGTCGTGGGATTCGAGGAGCTCGCCGGCGCGGCCGTATTTGCGGTCGGAGCGGTCGGTGGTCCGGAAGAGGTTGCCGACGGCGTCGGGCATGCGGAGGTCGACTTTGCCGTCGGCGTACGATGCGGCGGCGAGGTTGCCGAGGGCGTCGTGGGTGTAGTCGACGGGGCCGGTCATGGCGTCGATGACGCGCTTGAGGCGATCGTTCACGTCCCAGACGTATTGTTTGGCGTCGTGGAAGTGGTTGCCGCGCCAGATTTCTTGGCGGAGGGGGCGGCCGAGTTGGTCGCGTTGCCAGCGGGAGCGGACGCCGCCGGGGAGCTCGCGCTCGAGCTCGAGGCCCAGGCGATCGCGTTCGAAGCGAGCGCTGAAGTGGTTGGGAGAGGGCGGGGAAGCGTCGGTTCCGGGCTTGCCGGAGGCTTGGGGAGTCGAGGTGGCCTTGCCGCCGACTTCGGCGTCGATAGAGAGAACGTCGCCCATCGAATTGCGATGGATGCGCTGAATGAGGTTCTTGGAAGAGCGGAGCTCGGTGCGGCGACCGAGGGCGTCGTAGCGTGAGCTGACCCAATCCTCGCCCTGCGTTTCTTTGATGATGCGTCCGACGGGGTCGCGATCGAAGACGACGTTGATGGTGTCGTTCTGGGCGGCGGTGAGGGCGCCGTCCGGTCGGTAGGCGTAGGCCTCTTTCGAGCCGTCGGAGTGCTTGACGGTGACGATGCGGCCGGCGGCGTCGTAGGCGTACTCGGTTCGGCGACGGTCGGGCCGCGCGACGAGGGTGGTGCGGCCGGCGGCGTCGCGCGTGTAGGCGCGTCGGAGGTCATCGAACCCGTGCTCTTCGGCGACGCTTCCAGTGGCGTCGAGGACGAAACGGTAGGCGAAGCCGTGCTCGTTCTTGATGGCGACGAGTTGCTCTTCGGTGTCGTAGAGGAATTCGACGCGGGTGCCGGCTTGGGAGCGGGCGGCGAGGCGGTTCATGCCGCGGTAGTCGAAGATGACGTCGTAAAGGCGATCGCGCGCGCGGATGACGTTGCCTTCGGCGTCGTAGTCGAGCTGGCGCTGGTTGCCATCGGGCTCGTCGACCAGGAGCGCTCGGCCGAGAACGTCTCGGTGATAGCGGCGCTGGTTTCCGTTGGGGTCGGTTGCGGCGACGCGGCGACCCAAGCGATCGGAAGTCCAGGTCGATGTGGTCCCGTCGGGGGTGATGATGGACGTCAGGTTGGCACTGGCGTCATAGGTGAGCTGGGTTTGCTGCCCCGCCGCGTCGGTGAAGGCGATGAGGCCGGCTTCGCCCCAATGGAACTGAGCGCGCTCGCCGGCCGGATTGCTGGTGCCGAGGACGCGGCCCGCGGAGTCGTGGCTCCAGCGCCATTCGCCCCCGAGCGCGTCGACGGCGCGCTCGGGCTTGTTGAGCGAGTTGTACTCCACGAGCAGCTCGGCGCCGTCGGCGAGGGTGACGCGGGTCGCGTTGCCGCGCTCATCGTACTCGGTCTTGGTTTCGCCGCCGACCGGATCGGTCACCTTGGTCGTCTTGAGGCTTCGCGCGTCGTACTCGTACTTGGTCGAGCCGCCCTGCGCATCGATGACCTCGACGACTTGGCCGATAGCGTTGAGCTTGTAGGCGGTCTTGAAGCCGAGGGAATTGGTGACGACGGTTTGCACGCCCTTCGCGTAGTCGATGACGTGATCGTAAATGCCCCCGTCGCCCCAGGTGCGCACGCAGTACGCATCCGAGCCGAAGCCGTCGTAGGCGAAATAGAACGAGAGCCCGTTGCGATTGGTCTCGCGCACCATCAGGTGGCGCTCGTACGCGAAGGTCCAAGATGCGCCGAGGGCGTCGGTGACGCGCACGAGGTCGCCATCGGCGTCGTAGGCGTAGCGGACGTAGTCGAAGAAGCCGTCGTGATGGGGGTGGGGGAGAAGGACGCGGATGAGGCGATGATTCGTGTCGTGCTCGAAGCCGATGATGCGGCCGCCGGAGTCGCGGACCCATTGCAGATCGCCGCGGTCGTCGTAGGCGAGGGTGACTTCGCTGCCAGCGCGGGCGCGGCGGCGCTGCAGGCGCCACCAGTGGCGGCGCCCTGCGGGTTGGTTGTTCGCGGCGGCGGGAGGTAGCGGGGCGAACTCGAGCGTTTCGCCGTTTGGCTGCTCGATCTGAATGAGGTTACTGGAGCGGAAGCGCAGCGTGAGTCGACTGATGGGGTCGTAAACTTCTTGTCCGACTTGGAGCATGTGGTCGGGGAAGTCGAAGCAGTCGAACTCGATCTCGCGTCCGTCCTCGGCCAGGTAAACGAGCTTGCCGCGTTCGGACCAAACCGCCTGATCGAGCGAGTGAGACCAGCCTGGGCCGAGCGGTCCGTCGCGGTGCGACCAGCTCGAAGCGTAGTTGCGCTCGAGCTCGAGAGGGAGAGGGCCGGGTAACTGGAAGTCGAGGTTGTCGGTGAGCAGCCGACCGCTCGCGACGTCCACCGGATGTCCGGTGAGGAAGCAGGCGGCTTTGTGGAAGATGTTGCGGATGCGATCGCTCTTGATGCGGCTGATGAGCGAGTGCAGGTAACCCGCGACCCACTTGGTCTTGACCATGGCCAAGAGGGCGTCCATCAAGTTCACGCCGGGGGGACCGCCGATCAGAACCAGCGGCCCCTTCGGAATGGCGATGACCACCGAGGAGGGCATGCGCAGCGGCTCGCCGCAGCTCATCCACATTTCGCCCATGCGCACGGCGCTGGTGCCCATGACCGAGACGGTGGTCGAGCCCATGATCGAGACGGCGTCGTCTTCGGGTTTGACGGGCAGGCCCGGGAACTCCGGCGGGCCGCGGAACGACGGCTTGGGGAACTTGGGCATCGGTACCCAAATCGATCCGGGGGGGATCAAGATGTGGCCCATGCCTTTGGCTTCCGTGCCGACGTTGGTCGCCGGCATGCCGTTGATCAGGACCGGTCCGGTGGGAGTTCCGCCCGTCGCCAGCGCTAGCGCAGCGCCGAGCGCGAGCCCGACGGCGAGCCCGGCCGGATCGATGACCATGCCGATGAACGGGTTTGGGAACGGTGTCGGCACCGGCGGGGCCGGTGGGATGATCACCATCTCGAAGTGGATATCCACTCCGACCACCATATCCATCCAACTACTGGCGAGCACAGCGGAGCCCTCTCATGAGGTCAGGATTGCGGGAGGGGTTGTCCGGGTTCGAGGCCGTGCTCGAACCGGTAAGCTTGTTGGTCGAAGATGTCGGCATCTCGCGTCTGTCCGCGACCGCGGAAGATGACGGCGACTCCGCGCGCGCATTCGGCGGCGCTCGTGGCCTTGACGTCGCGAGGCGGGAGAGCCCCTGCGACGTTCGTGGCTCGCAGCCAGGGTTGGAGAGCGGCATCGGGTGCGTTCAGCCCGAACGCGAGCTGACCGGCGGTGCGCCAGCTTTCGATGGCGAGGGCATGATTGCCGGCGGCCTCCGCGACGTCCCCCGCTTCTAGGTAGCGGCCGAGAGCCTGCTGGTGGCGCTTCTCGAGCGCGTCCAGCATTCCCAGGGCGAGGGTAGCCTGCGCCTGCTCGTCGGCCATGCTCTGCGCCTTGGCCTCGTTCGCCGCCTGCTCGTAGGTCTCGCGCGCTTCTTGGGGTGATTGGGCGGCCATGAAGTAGGCGCCGAGGGCGATGGTGTTGATGAGCTGAGCCTTGACCATGCCGAGCCCGGCGCAGAGCGAGACGGCGGCGCGTTGAAGATGGATGGCCTCCGCGTGCCTGCCTTCCTTCGCCGCCAAGGCTCCGCCTAGCAGCAGTTTCTGCAAGAGCTGGGCGCCGCCGTTCACGAACGCTGGGTTCAGGCCCGAGGCGGTGAGCTCTGCATCGGAAGGCGGCGGCAACGCGTCTTTGCGTGCTGGCGGCTCGACGTCGGGACCGGCGCCGGGCGGCTGCCACTTGGGGGGCTCGGGAGTGAAGGTCGGGGCCGCAGGGATCGGGCCGACCAGAGCCCTTAGATCGAGTAGCGTCGCCGCTTCGTCTCGGTGCCACTCCGTGGCGAGCGCGTGTTGGGGGCCGAGCTCGTCGACCAATACCCGCGCGGCGCTGCTGTCGCGCTCCATCACGATGAAGCGCACGGGAGTCAGGGCGGGGCTCTGCAGCAGCTGCCTGAGGTCGTCAGCGAAAGGCGCGCCCGGTTCCACTTGGGTTGGCGCGAAGACGATCACCAAGCCGCGAATGGGCTCCACGAGGCATTGCAGAATTTCCTGGAGGAGCGCAGCGAGCTCGATGATGGGCGGGGTTCGCTTCTGGGCGGCGCCGAGGGTGCCGAGGACGATCCCCGACTTGGCTAGGGCCTCCTGCTTGGCGGCGTACTGCTTTCGAAGCGTCTGCGAGCGTGAGTACCAACTGTCACTACCGGCCAGCGCTGGCTCTTCGCACGCCAAAAAGAGACTGTGATTGTCGGCGTGGTACTCTTGACCGACGCAGAGCTTGAGGGCGGCTGCTCCGAGATCGGCGCTCGTGCTCACGTGCAGTAGCCGGACCTCGTGCGCGCGCGCGAACCAGGCCGCGTCCGCGTGAAGTCTCCTCATCCCGACGTTGACGGATTCCATCGCCAGCGCACCTAGTTGATCTTCACCATGCCGCCCGCGATGGACACCATGCCGCTGCCGTTGACGTTGACCATGGCGCCGGCCACGTCCGCGCTGGCGGGAGTAGCTTTGACGGAGCTCCCGCCGGCCGCAATGCTCGCCTCCGTCTTGCCCGTCGCGGCCACGGTCATGCCGTCGAGCGTGACGTTGCCGCTGCTGCTGATGGCGACGTTGCCATCGAGCAGGATTTGATCTCCTGCGTTCGACTGAGCGCACAGGTTGGCGTCGAAGAGCGCGCTGGCGCCGCCGCTGGCTTTTACGAAGGCGTTGGCGTCCAGCATCATCTCCGACTTCCCGCTCGACGTAAGGAACACGTTGGGGTCGACCGTGATCGTGGAGCCGCTGGCGGTGATGGTGATCGCGCTGGGCGTGATGGTGATCGAGCTGCCGCCGACGGTGAGCTTGATGTGCGTAGGCGCCGTCATCTCGATGGTGTCGCTCGCGTCCACCGAGTGCTTGCCGGTGACGCTGTGAGTGCTGTGCACCGCGCTCTTGCCGCCCCCCTTGACCGTCACCGAGAGATTGCCGGTCACGCTCACGGAGCGATCGCCACCCACGGACACGGAGTCGTTACCGGTGACGCCTGCGGAGCGGTTGGCTTTGACCGTCGTCGACTGGTCGTTCTTGACCAGCGTCGTCATGTTCTTCTCCGCCTGGATGTGCAGCTCTTCTTCGCCCTTTTGGTCTTCGAAGCGGATTTCGTTGAAGTTGTCGGCGCTGCCGCCGGGGGTGCTGTGGCTTTTGAGGCCGCTTTGGGTGGGGGTTTGGGGATAGGGGGCGGGGTTGTCGGCGTTGTAGACGCGGCCGGTGATGATGGGGCGATCGGGGTCGCCTTCGAGGAAGTGGACGATGACTTCCTGACCGTAGCGGGGGATGTGCATGCTGCCCCAGCCGCTGCCGGCCCAGGCCTGAGAGACGCGTACCATGCAGGAGCTGTTTTGATCCCACTGGCCGAGGCGATCCCAATGAAACTGGATCGGGACGCGGCCGTACTCGTCGGTGGTGATTTCTTGGCCGGGGTCGCCGACGACGGTGGCGGTTTGCGGGCCTTCGACGACGGGCTTGCGGGTGATGCGCGGCGAGCGGTAGGGCCGCTTGGCGTCGATGGCGCTGAGCTCGAAGCGGAAGAGCTGCCCCTTCTCGCTGACGATGTTCGACTCGTACTCGGAGATGCGAAGCTCGTAGCTGCAGGCGACGATCAGGTACTCTTTGTTCTGATCGTCGCGCGGGAACTGCGTGAGCGAGAACTTGTCACCCGCGCCGAGGCCGCGCACGGGGCCGCTGCCGCGCACGACCTCGTAGTCCGCTTGGTGCTCTTCGAGGCGAATCTCGGCGCGCAGGTCAGTCGCGGTCTTGGCTTCGTCGTTCGTCTTGGCGTTGATCTGCGCGGGAAAATCGTAGAGCTCGAAGGTGGCGTTGGGCTCGGGAAAAGCGCCCTGTTTTTCGCCAGCAAACGGCAGCGGGTACTCGAAGTTGAAGTCACGCAGGTGCACCCGCCCTTGGCGGAGCTGCCGCGATACGATCCACGTGTCGAGGTGCTCGACCTGGCGCATCTCGCGCTCGACGGGCGGATAGTAGGGCACGTGCTCGTACCCGGGCCGGGGGTGGTGCGCCGTCGCGCTGTCGGCGAGCACCAGCACGTGCTTTCCGTCTTCGTGCTTGAAGAAATAGTAGATGCCCTCGTGCTCGAGCATGCGGCTGATGAAGTTCAGATCCGACTCGCGGTACTGAACCAAGAACTCCCAGGTGTCGTAGTGCCCGTGGAGCGCCAGCTCGATGTCGCTGAAGCCGGCGTCTTTCAAGATCTCTTGCACGACCTCGGGCACGCTCTTGCGCTGGAAGATGCGGCAGTTGCGGTTCTGATCCAGAAACCACAAGAACGGCCGCAACGTGGTGCGGTAGCGCGAGTAGTTGCCGTGCTCGCCGACGAGGGCGAAGTCGGTAGCGAAGCCCGTCAGCTGGCGGATGGTGCCGTCGGTGTGCTCGATGACGACGGCGCACATCCGGCCGAGCAGCTTGGAGAGGTCGAGCGAGTCGTCGAGGCTGAGCAGGTCGAGCTCGTAGCTGTACGGGCGCCCGAGCGTCTCGCGCCCGGTCATGGTGTAAAGCAGCAGCGCCTTGCCGAGCGGACTCGCGAAGTGCGCGGACCTCGTCAGGAACATTCGAAACCCAATTCTGCGGCGAGCTGCTGCCCCAGGCGGACTTGCCCAGCGTCCGCTAACGACCACCCATCCATCGGCCCGAGCCTAATTCCGGACGCGTGCCGGGACAATACCGGCGACGTCAACGCGGGCGCGCGTCGCCGGCCTGGGAGCCAGCGAGCGGCGGCGAGCGCTCAGAGCTCGCGGTAGGCACCGGGGACGACGAAAGTGTCGTCGCGTCCGGCGGTCATGAACACGCCCCAGCACGAGAGCCGCGTCTTCGCCGCGAACGTCAGGTCGTCTTCCAAAGAGCCGATCGCGCCGAGCACGGCCAGGTTGGAGCGCCGCACGCCCCAGGCCCCTTGCCCGTGCTGCAAGAGCGCGTTGTGCAGCTCGGCCCCTGCTTCGTCGGCGCTTTTGAGCACGGCGACGCGCAGGCGTACGGGCACGTTGGTGCCGGCGCCGCTGACGACCAAGTAGATGAGGTCCGAGCGGGGGCGTTCGACGCGGACGTCGAGCTGCTGCTTGCTCAGGAACTCGATCAGGTGGCCTTCGTTCAGGGGGCGCCCTTCTGGCCGCAGATCGGCGCCGTCACACAGGCCCGGCTTGAAGCGGAGACCGGCGGGCTCGACCGGCGTGCCTGGCCCTGCCTCTGGGTTTCTGACCACGAACGCTCGCGCGTCGGAGCGGTCGTTGATTTGGAACATCGGCGAAGCGCAGGCCGAGAGGAGCCCGCACAGAGCCCCGACGGTTCCCAAGCTTCTCGCCCTGCACGTCATGCTCGCCTCTTACCAAAGCTCCGCGCCCGCCCCTATTTGAAAATGACGGGCGGCGTCCGGAGCTCGGCCGAATGCGTTGCGACGCGGGCACCTTGGCACTAAGGTCGCGCCGTGTCGGATCGATGGGTGAGCCGCGGCTTGGTTGTGGGTGCGCTGACGTTGGGCGGCTGCGGCGGCCCGGCTGAGCTCGCCTCCAAGAACCGCACCTTCTACGATTGGACGGTCGCGACGGGCGAGCAGGGCTCCAAAGAGTTCGAAGAGCGCTACCCGCCGCTCGACTTCGCGGCCCAAGGCGAGGCGCCCGAGTACGTGGGCGTCACCGTGCTTCGCCGCGGTATCCACCTATCCAAGCCGAAGAATTGGCTCCTGCGTGACGCCAGCAACCAGGAGGGGCAGGCCTACGTCGGCTACGTCTCGCCGAACGCCTACTCGTTCGCCGTGTACGAGCGGCCCGAGTACGCCGGGGACCCGTGGCGCGACATGCTGCAGCGCTACGAGGACGACACGCAGAGCCTCGGCGCGAAGGTGGTCGGCAAGCGCGTGCCGGTGGCGGTCGGCATCGGCCAGGGTCGGGCTTACAGCGTCGAGCGCAGCGTTGAGGCCGCCAAGAAGCCGCTCACGAGCCGCGCTCGCGAGTACTTGGTGCGCGGCAAGAGCCGCGTGGTGCTCGTGCAGGTCATCTACGAGGGGGACGACATTTCGCAGGTGAATCCCGAGCTACTACGCGTGATCGACACGCTCGAGGTGCTCTGAGCCATGATTCGTAGCTCAACGCTGTTGATGTTGGGGCTCTTCGCGAGCGGCTGCGCAGGCGCGGTCGAGTCGTCGAAGATGGAAGACCGCGCGCGGCGCACGGTGCCGGTGCCGATTTGCATTCAGCCGCTCGAGCGGAGCACGAGCGGCGTCTCCAAGGCGAAGCCGGAAGACTACTGGAAGATGGTGCTGCCGAGCTTCGACGCGGGCTCCGCCACGGTCGACGCGGGCTCGCCCGACTGCGCCGGGAGGCCTGCCTTCGCCGAGGCGGATCTGCTGCAGGCGGAAGGTCCGCGTACCGGCTCCCTGTCCGCCAAGCCCGAGCGCGCGGTGGTGACCCCGGGGCCAGATGGCTTCCGCGTCGTGTGGCTGCGCACCTTCGATTTCGCGGATGGCACCTCGGCAGGGCCGCTCGCGCTCGTGCGTTCTCGTGAGGGCTACGCTGAGGTGTACGGCACCGGCGCGCTTCGCGGCAAGGTGAAGACGACGCGGCTCGCGCTCGAGCGCATGGGCTCGCGCATCCTCGTCACGGCGACGGACGAGGGCTGCGGCCCCGAAACGAAGCCAGGCCAGCCTTGCGAGACGGCGTTCACCGTCTTCTTGCTCGGCGGTGGCCGCTTGACGCGCGCCGCGGAGCTGCCGCTCGACCGCATCGATTACCGGCCGTTCCCCGGCTTGCCCGGCGTCTCGAAGTACCGTTTGACCGCGACGCCCGTCTTTCAAGACAAGGGCTTGCGCGTGGTGGAGCAGGTGCTGGTGCAAGACGCCAACCAGGGCACGGTGCGAAAGAGCGATCTCGAGCGCGTGTTCAAGCTCGGGTCGGATGGCAAGCTGGAGGCGAGCGCTCCCTCGCTCTGGAACCAGGTCGTCGGCAGCGAGAAGGCCGCTCCGACGAGCCCGGTGTCCCCGACGCCCGCGCCGCCTGCTTCGGCCAAGCCGGGCAAATCGGGCCACTAGCGAGCGCCGCGCCATAGTTCGCTTGCTACGCGCGGAGGCCGCGAGAATACTCGCGTTTCCTCCTCGGGGGTCGGTGCGATGTCCCGCCTGCTTGCTTTCACGTTGTTGTGCCTCGTGTGCGCGCTCCTCGGGGGCTGCCCGAGCGAGCTGTCGACGGATCTCGCCGGCAGAAAATGCACCGCCGACGGGGCCTGCCTGCCCGGTTATCGCTGTAACAGCAGCAAGATCTGCGAGCCGGTAGCGGCCGCCGCCGCGTGCCGAGAAGGGGAGACCGTTTGCGGGGGCGAGTGCGTCGTTTTGGCGAGCGACGCGGACCACTGCGGCGGCTGCGGGGCACAGTGCACGGCGCCCGCTCATGGTCGCGGCGTGTGCGACCTGAGTGCGTGCAAGTTCGTTTGCGACGCTGGCTACCAGCCCTGCGGTACCGTTTGCGTCGACGTCTCTTCCGACGCGATGAACTGCGGCGGCTGTGGGGTCGTCTGTAGTGCGTCGGGAGCGGGCGTGGGCACGTGTTCGGACGGTGTTTGCGAAGAGCAATGCAAGGCCGGCTTCGACGCTTGCTCGGGCTCCTGCGTGGACTCCGACTCCGATCCGCGAAACTGCGGCGAGTGTGAGAACGCCTGCGCGGCGGGCAACGTCTGCTCCGAAGGGGAATGCGCCCGCGAGTGCTCGCAGTCGAAGAAGAACTGCGGCGGCGCGTGCGTAGACACCAGCCAGAACGTCGCGAACTGCGGCGGCTGCGGCCAAGCTTGCTCGACGCCTGCCAACGGCGACGCGACGTGCGAAGCGGGCGTCTGTGGCGTCGTCTGCGACGAAGGTTTCACCGAGTGTAGCGGGGCGTGCGTCGATTTGACGAGCGACGCCGAGAACTGCGCCGACTGCGGAAAGAGCTGCCCCATGCCCGCGGGGGGTAAGGGCGTCTGTAGCTCTGGCTCGTGCGACGTCGCTTGCTCACCCGGATTTGCGCGCTGTGGCGACGCCTGCGTCGACACCAGCAACGACGCGGCGAACTGCGGTGGCTGCGGGCGCGCCTGCGCTGAGACAGAGGTCTGCTCGAAGGGGCGCTGCGCCAGCGAGTGCGCGACTGGCGAGGCCTGCTTCGGGTCGTGCGTCGACACCCAGACCGACGTCGGCAACTGCTCCGAGTGTGGGGTAGGGTGCCCGTCCGTCGTGCAAGGCGCGCCGACCTGCGTGGAGGGCGCTTGCGACTTCGAGTGTAACGAGGGCTTCACCGCTTGTGACGGCGCCTGCGTCACCCTCAACACCACCAGTAACTGTCGAGCGTGCGGCAAGCAGTGCCCCACCGTGCCGAACGGAAGCGCCACCTGCGGCCCGAGCGGCTGCGGCGTGCTCTGCAACTCCGGGCATCAGCTGTGTGGTGGGCAGTGCGTGGATACGCAGAGCGACGTGGCCCACTGCGGGCAGTGCAATAGCGCGTGCGCGGGCTCGGCCGTTTGCAGCGAAGGGATGTGCCGCACGAGCTGCGGCGCGGGCACCAACTGTGGCGGGGCCTGCGTCGATACCCAGACCGACACCTCCAACTGCGGCGCCTGCCAGAACGTCTGTCCGGCTCCGCCCAACGGCGCGCCACAGTGCAACGCGGGCAAGTGCGAGTTTTCGTGTCAGTCGGGCTTTGCCAAGTGCGGCGACCGCTGCGTCGACACCGACACGGACGTCGAGAACTGCGCGACGTGCGGCAACGTCTGCCCCGGGGGCGCGCAGGGCACGCCGGTTTGCAAGGCGGGCTCGTGCGCGCTCTCGTGCAACGCGGGCTACACCAACTGTGACGGGGCCTGCGTGAACCCCAAGAACAACAAGAACCATTGCGGGGCTTGCGGCGTGAAATGCCCCAAAAATTGCGCGAACGGTAGCTGCCACTGAGCGCGCCGCGGGGCGCTCACCAGCAGATCAGGTCGCCGCCATAGCCGCACTCGGGGCGTTGCCCGACGGCGTAGAGAGCGCCCATGCCCAAGCCGATGAGCATGCCGATGCCGGCGCTGCCCCAGGCTTGACCGCCCGTCTCCCAGTTACCGGCGCTGCGCCCGACCGTGGTGATGACACCGAGCGCCGCGGGCACGCCGACGTTCATCGCGAGCGCACCGCCGTTCAGGCGGCCGCCGCTCCACTTGATGGTGTCTACCAGGAACACGCCCAGGCCCTGGCCGAAGGCGGCGCCAGCGAGGTAGCTGTGGGTCGAGAGCATGCCGAAGCTGGTGCAGCCAGGCAGGCCCTGGTTTTGCTCGTCGCAGCCGGGCCGGAAGCCTTGGAATTCAGGCTTCAGGAACTGCTCGTTGAGGAGGCCGGTCGCGAGCAGCGTCATGCTGGGCGCGAGGACGGACGCGTGCCAGCGCGCTTTCCAACCGACGGTGACCTCGGGATCCGAGTAGAAGACGCGCGGCATCAAGAGCTGCACGCCCATCGACGAGATCGTCATGACGTTCGTGGCCGTCTTCCAACCCTCGCTGCGCTCTTCTTGAGCGCTCGCCGGTGTTGCCTGCAGGACAACCGTGAGCGCTGCCCCGAGCGTGATCCCTAGAAGCCCTAATTTTCTGCGGCCCAGCACGGCGGCCATTTATCCTCGGGCCGGGCCTGACCGCAAACAAAACTCGCACGGGCGAGCCTGAACGTCAGGCTCGCCCGGGAGCTTCATTCGAAGCCGTACGAGAACTCCGAATCTTTGACCGAAACGCTGACGCGGCTGGGCGGGCGCCCGTCGAGCGTGCGCAGCAAGAGCTCACGGCTCAGCTCGGGCAAGAGCGTATTGGTGAGCACCGCGTCGATCATGCGGCCGCCGCTCTCGAGCTCCGTGCAGCGGCTGCTGATGAGCTGCACCACGGCGTCGTCGTAGCTGAACGGAATCTGGTAGCGCTCGGTGACGCGCTTCTTCACGCGGTCGAGCTGGAGGCGCACGATGTTCCCCAGCATCTCGTCGCTCAGCGGGTAGTACGGGATGACCACGACGCGTCCGAGCAGCGCGGCGGGGAACACGTCCAAGAGCGGGGCCCGCAGCGCCTCCGCGATCTTCGACGGCTCCGGTCGCGGTGACTGCGCGGCCATTTGCATGATCAGGTCGCTGCCCACGTTGGACGTGAGCAAGATGATCGTGTTCTTGAAGTCCACGCGCGTGCCCTGCCCGTCTTCCATCCAGCCCTTGTCGAAGACTTGGAAGAAGATCTCGTGCACGTCGGGGTGGGCCTTCTCGATTTCGTCAAGCAAGACCACGCTGTAAGGCTTGCGCCGCACCGCTTCCGTCAGCACGCCGCCTTCGCCGTAGCCTACGTAGCCGGGAGGCGCGCCTTTGAGCGTCGAGACCGTGTGCGCCTCCTGAAACTCGCTCATGTTGATGGTGATGGCGTTCTGCTCGCCGCCATAGAGCGCCTCGGCCAACGTGAGCGCGGTTTCGGTCTTGCCTACGCCCGAGGGCCCAGCGAGCAGGAACACGCCGATGGGCTTGGTCGGGTTCTCGAGCCCGGCGCGCGCGGTCTGGATGCGCTTGGAGATCATCTCGAGCGCGTGATCTTGGCCGATGACGCGTGAGCCGAGCACGTCGTGCAGGCGCAGCACGGTCTCGATCTCGTTTTTGACCATGCGCCCCGTCGGGATGCCGGTCCAATCTGCGATCACGCTCGCGATGGATTGAGCGTCGACGGTGGGGAAGATCAGCGGGCTCTCCGCCTGCAGCTGGCTGAGCTCGGCGTCGAGGCCCTTGAGCTCGCTCAGCAGCTTGGCGCGCTGATCGACGTCAGTGCCGTCGAGCGACGGGGGCGGCGCCGGATCGTCGACCTTGCCCGAGGGCGCGCTGCGGAGCTCTGCGCGAATGGCGAGGATGCGATCGACCAGCGCTTTCTCCGAGCGCCAGCGCTGCTCGAGCTGGTCTAGCTCTTTGCGATCGGACTCGAGCGACTTCTCGACGTCCGCCCGACGCGAGCCGGTTTCGACGCCGATGGCGGCCTCGCGCGCGATGATCTCGAGCTCTTGCTCGAGCAGCTGGATGCGCCGCTGCGTGTCCTCCACCTCGGGGGGCACCGCGTGCTGGCTCACCGCGACGCGAGCGCAGGCGGTGTCGAGCAAGCTCACCGCCTTGTCGGGCAGCTGGCGGTCGGGGATGTAGCGCTTGGACAGCTTGACCGCCGACTCGAGCGCTTCGTCGAGCAGCTGGACGCGGTGGTGCTTCTCGAGCACGGTCGCGGTGCCTCGCAGCATGGCGATGGCCTTGGCCTCGCTCGGCTCTTCTACCTTCACCACTTGGAAGCGGCGGGTGAGCGCCGGGTCGGGCTCGACGAATTTCTTGTACTCGGCCCACGTCGTGGCGGCGATGGTGCGTAGCTTGCCGCGCGCGAGCGCTGGCTTGAGCAAGTTGGCGGCGTCGCCGGTGCCCGCCGCGCCGCCCGCGCCGATCAAGGTGTGGGCTTCGTCGATGAACAAGATGATGGGCTTGGGCGACGACTGCACTTCGTCGATCACCTGGCGCAGGCGATTCTCGAACTCGCCCTTCATGCTCGCACCCGCCTGCAACAGGCCGATGTCGAGCACGCGCAGCGTGACGTCTTTCAGCGCGGGCGGCACGTCACCGGCCGCGATGCGCTGCGCGAAACCCTCGACGACGGCCGTCTTCCCGACCCCCGCTTCGCCCGTCAAAATCGGGTTGTTTTGGCGGCGGCGGAGCAGCACCTGTATGATTTGACGGATCTCGTCGTCGCGGCCCGCGATCGGATCCATCTCGCCTGCGCGCGCGCGCTCGGTGAGGTCGGTCGAGTACTTCGCCAGCGCTTGTTGCTTGCCGAGCGCGGCCGGCGCCACGTTGCCCGAGCCATCTGCGTCGAGCTCGCCCGAGGGCGCCGCCTTCGAGGTCTTGGCTTCCGGCGAGCTCGAGAGCAGCTCTTGGAAGCGCTCCACCAAGTCGTCGAGCTTGATTTTGCCGAGCTCGCGCGAGATGGCGAGCACCGCGTTCTTCAGCTGGTGCGTCTTGAGCCAGCCGACCAGCAGGTGGCCGCTGCGCACTTCACCTTCGCCGAAGAGCAGGGTCGCGTAGACCCAGCCTCGCTCCACCGACTCTTCTACGTGTACCGACAAATCGGAGACGGAGGTCGCGCCTCGGGGCAAGCGATCGAGCGCGTCGGTCAAATCTTTGGAGAGGCGTGACGAGTCGAGCTGATAGTGCTTGATGATGCGGAGCAAGTCCGAGTCGCTGGCTTGCAGCAGCTGGTGCAGCCAATGCGCGAGCTCGACGTACGGATTGCCGCGCATCTTGCAGAACAAGGTCGCGCTCTCGATGGCCTTGTAGGGAACCGGACCCAGCTTGCCGAACAATGTGCTGCGACTGATCTCCGTCACTTGCGACTCTCTCCCTGGTCCTGTCGGACCCTTGCCCTCGACACCGCCCGGTGCTCCCAGCTGCCCTAGGCGTGGCTACGATTCGTCGAATTCGCCACGGGATCAACGATAACGTTCGTGCCCACGACAGAACGTCCGGCCGCACCGAGCGCCGCCCCCAAGCCGAGGCGGCCGGCGAGGCCGAGTCGGAGCGGCGTCACCGCGTCGGGCGCGGGGATCAGCTCCAAGTCCCACGCCAGCTGGGGCCCGGCATAGGATTTGACCAAAATCGATAGGGCGGCGAGGCCGGGCGTGCCCGGCAGAAAGCGCGAGAAATCAGCGGCGCCGAGCGGGCCGAGCACGACCCGAAACTTGTGGCTGCGACTGAACACGCGCCGCCCCAGCACCGTCGTGCGCCCGAGCGCGCTCACTTCAGGGCCGCCTCCGAGCCGGAGCCGATCGTCGTCGTGCAGCGGCAGCCACTCGCCCATGAACTCGCGGATCGTCACCGGCAGGCCGAGGTAGCCGCTGAGCACCGCGCGCAGGCCGTCGGGGGGGCGAGACGACATCGAGAACAAGCCCGCGAAGTAGAGCTTGGCGCGGTCGTCGATGGCGTCGACGTGGGATTGAGCTGGCAGGGCGTGCCCGAACGCGGCGCCCACGTAGGTGCGAAAGCGATCGTCCTCCGCGCGGTCGCGGCTCGCGGTGGCGCGGCTGCGCGTCCACGCGCGATGGAAGAGCGCGAGCATGCGGTGGTGAAACAGATCGACGAACGCCGCGAAGGTGTGATCGCCCACCTGGCGGATGCGTTCGCGGGCGTACTCGGTGAAATGCAGCGGCAGAGGCCCCATCGGGCCGAACAAGCCGAGGAAGCCGACGGCGAGGCGGGGCGGGGCCGCGTCGTCCGCCGGCCGCTGGAAGCTTCGCACCGCGGAGGGCACGAACTCGAAAGAGGCGTCTTGTCCGAGGCGCAGCGGCTCGTCACGCGGCTTGAGCGCATCACCGAAGCGCGGCAAGCGCCGAAAGGCGGCCTCGACGCGGCGGAGCGCTTGATGGAAGTCGAACGCCGTGGGGTCGGCCGCCAGCGCGCGCAGGATGCTCAGGCGATCGAACGCTGACCCAGCCTCGTCGGCCATCGCATCACCTCGCCTCGTTGGGGCGTTTTGAGGACCGTCTCCGTAAAGGAGTTGATCGCGACCAGCCGCGCGAAGAAGCGCTCGAGCACGCAGCCGAGCAAGAAGGCGCTGCCACCCTCGAAGTAGGCTTCGTCGCACTCGAGCGTCAGCTCGATGCCGCGCGCGAAGCTGGCGGGGCCTTCGAAGGGCAGGCGGCGGGTGACGGAGCCGCTCTGAATCGAGCGCACGCCGTCGATTTCGCGTCGCAGCGCGGCGGAGCCCAGCTCCGCGTAGAGCTGCAAGAGCTGGCGCAGGGGCGCCGCTCCCTGATCGTCTTGGGTATTGGCGACCGACAAATGGTTCAGCGACAGGTGGCTGATCAATCGCCAAGCGCTGTCCCCCCAAGACGGGGAAGGGTGCGGCTCGGACGGGCCCGCCACGACGCGCGCCGACTCGACTGGCGCTGCGGTGTCCAACGTGAAATCGGTGCGGCCGGCGCCCAGCGTCATCAGCAGGGGCAAATCACGGTTGGTGCACAGCGTCTCCACGGCGAGCTGCTTCAGGTCGCTGTGGAACGGCCCTTCTTGACCGTCTACGAGGGACAAGAACACTTCACCGCCGGCGTAGGTGGAGCGCGGCCCCGTCACTTGGCGCCGCGAAGAGATGAGCCGCGGCTGGCGGTGGACCGTGAAGTACGCTTGTTGCTCGGAGGCGTGCCGATCGCTCACGGCGTAAAACGGCAAGAACGGTCGCGATACCCCTGGCGTCGCGCCGAGGCCGGTCACGCTCGTGATGGAGTGGACTTCGTAGTCGAGCGGTCGCGTTCGGTCGGGGATGACGTGATACTCGTGGTCTCGCTCCGTCAAGTGGATGCGGTCGGCGCGGCGCGAGAACAAGTTGACGACGGGCGTGCAGAACAGCGCCATGTGCTCGGGCGCGAGCACCGCTTCGAGGCGCGCGTCGCGGCGGTCGAGCAAGACACAGATCTCGATTTCGGAGCTCGTGCAGCGGCTTACGCCCGCGTCGAGCTCGCTCAGCTCGACGAACAGGTAGCGGTCGGGCAGAGCGAAGTACTCGTGCAGCAGCCGATACCCGTGGAACGAGCGCAAGTCGCTCGGCAGCAGCGCTTCGTCGTCGGCGAAGCCCATGCCGCGCAGCAAGGAGCGCGGCGAGTAGCTCAGCCGGTTGCCGCTCGAGTCGCGCACGAGCAGGCCCACGCTGCCGCCCGCGAGCAGCTCGTAGAGACGCATGCCGAGCTGCTCGGCGCCGCGCAAGAAGAGCGGGAGGCGCGACAGCGACAGCTTCTGGATGGGTTGGCCGTTCGTGGCGCGCAGCTTGATGCGAAGGGCGCTCTTGACCTGCTTGTGCGTCGAGAGCGGCAGTTCACCGAGGTCACCCACGTGGGCCGCGTGCGAGAGCCCGCTGAGCTCGAGGGGCCACAGCTCTACGTCCTGAGCGGTGCGATATTCGCAGCTGGTTTGCTCACCGCGGGCGAGCACCGACTTCAGCGAGGTGCCTCGCGCCACGCGGAAGCCGTCGGTCAAGAGGGCTTGCTTGGGGCTCGGCTGAAGTTGCACCACCGCCAGCGACGGCGTGGGCGCGAGCAGGTGAGGGGTGAGGATGGACATGAGCCCCTCGGTGAACCGCGGGTACTCGGCGTCGATCTTCAGCTGCACGCGCGCGGCCAGGAACGCGAAACCTTCGAGCAGCCGCTCCACGTAGGGGTCGGTGCACTCGAACTGATCGAGCCCCAGCCGCCCGGCGATCTTCGGGAAATGCTTGGCAAATTCCCCACCCAGCTCGCGTAGGTACGAGAGCTCGCGGTTGTAGTAGCTGAGCAGGCGCTGGTCCAAGCTTCACCTCACGTCGCCGGTGACGTCCGATACGGCGACCTCACCGGTCTCCAGGTTCAGATCCGTGCGCAAGAACAGGCGCAGCGGTAGTGGCTGCGCCCACAGCTCGGCCTCGATCAGCACGCACAGGGCGTTCGGACCGAAGCTCTGCTTGTCGGGCACGAGCTTCACCCGCACGCTGTGCTTGACGAGGCGCGGCTCGAACTCCCAGATCGCGCGGCGAATCAGCTTCTCGAGCGCGCCGGCGTTCACGCTCGACGCCGGCTTGCCGGAGAGATCCGGCAAGCCGAAGTTCAGCGTCGAGCGCTCCACCTCGGGGACGCCGCTCAGATCTTTCGCAGCCGCGAGGTGGACGCAGTTGAACAGCCAGGTCAGGTCACGCCGCACGCTCTCGCGTAGGCGCTGCGGCGACAGCACCCGAAGGTCACGACTCTCCACCTTGCGCTCGGGCTCATTGTCGGTGAGCCTATCGAGCAGCGAAGGCTGAAGTCGCTCCTTCGGGGTGAGCTCCGCCATGACTCAGGTCGCCGCAGACGGCGGATCAACCGGCCTTGGCGGAAGGCAGCTTGGAGACCAAGCGCAGCGAGACGGTGAGGCCCTCGAGCTGGTAGTGCGGGCGCAGGAAGAACTTCGAGTTGTAGTAGCCGGGGTTGCTCGGGTCTTCCTCGATGACGACCTGAGCTGCCGCCAGCGGGCGGCGCGCCTTGGTCTCCTCGCTCGAGTGCGCGGGGTCGCCGTCGACGTACTGGGTCACCCACTTTTGCAGCCACTTTTGCATGTCGTCGGCCGTCTTGAAGGAGCCCACCTTGTCGCGCACGATGCACTTCAGGTAGTGCGCGAAGCGGCACGTGGCGAACAGGTACGGCAGGCGCGCCGCGAGCTGCGCGTTCGCGGTCGCGTCCGGGTCGTCGAACTGGCCTGGCTTCTGCAGCGACTGTGCGCCGATGAAGGCGGCCAGGTCTGTGTTCTTCTTGTGAATGAGGGGCATGAAGCCGCTCTTGGCCAGCTCGGCCTCGCGCCGATCGCTGATGCCGATCTCGGTCGGGCACGTCATGTCGACGCCGCCGTCGTCGGTGGGGAAGGTGTGCGTCGGCAGGCCCTCGACGGCGCCGCCCGCTTCGATGCCGCGGATGCGTGAGCACCAGCCGTACAGCTTGTAGGAGCGGTTGATGTTCACGGCCATGGCGTAGGCGGAGTTCGCCCAGGTGTACTTGTTGGCGTCGTTGCCGGTCGTGTCCTCTTCGAAGTCGAACTCTTCGACGGGATCCGACTTCGTGCCGTAGGGGCGGCGCGCCAAGAAGCGAGGCATGGTGATGCCGAGGTAGCGCGAGTCGTCGCTCTCGCGCAGCGAGCGCCACGCCGCGTAGTCCGGCGTCGAGAAGATCTTCTGCAGGTCGCGCGGGTTGCCCAGCTCTTGCCACGTCTCCATGCCGAACAGCGAGGGGGCGGCGGCCGACAGGATCGGCGCGTGGCAGGCGGCGCCGATCTTCGCCATCTCGCCCAGCGTTTCCACGTCTTGCGGGCCGTGGTCGAAGTAGTAGTCGGCGACCACGCAGGCGTAGGGCTCACCGCCGAGCTGCCCGTACTCTTGCTCGTACAGCTTCTTGAAGACCGGGCTCTGATCCCAGGCCGCGCCCTTGAAGCGCTTGAGCGTCTTCTGCAGATCCTTCTTCGACACGTTCAAGACGCGGATCTTGAGCATCGTGTCGGTTTCAGAGTTGTTGACCAGGTAGTGAAGGCCGCGCCAAGAGCCTTCGAGGGCCTGGAAGTCGGCGTTGTGCATGATCACGTTGACCTGCTCGCTGAGCTTTTTGTCGAGCTCGGCGATGATGGCTTGGATCGACGCCACGACGTCGGTCGAGATGGTGGCGGCGGTGCCGAGCGCTTGCTGCGCCAGCGTGGCGACGGCCGACTCGACCTCTTCGCGCACGCGGTCCGACTGCGGCTTGAACTCTTTGTTCAGCAGGCTCGCGAACTCGTTACCTTCGACGGTGGCTACCGCGCCCTGCGCCTTTTGCTCTTGTGCTTCGCTCATGGCTTCGCTCACTCACTCTTCTCGGACTCTGCCGCAGGGTTCTTGGCCAGCGACTCGAGCAGGGTCTTGTCGTGGAGGAGCTTGTTGATCAGCTCCTCCGCCCCTGACTTGCCGTCCATGTACGTGATCAGGTTGGCCAGCTGCTGCCGCGCTGCGAGCAGCTGGGCCAGCGCCGGCACCTGCTTGGCGACGGCCGCCGGCGAGAAATCGGCGAGGCTCTCGAACTTGACCTCGACCGCGATCTCGCCTTCGCCGGTGAGCTTGTTCGGCACCCGCATGCGCACGGCAGGCTCGACCGCCTTGAGGCGATCGTCGAAGTTGTCGACGGAGATCTCCACGAACTTGCGATCCGGTACCGGGGGCTGCTCCTTGCCCGCGTTGCCGGACAGGTCGGACATCACCCCCATCACGAACGGCAGCTGGACCTTCTTCTCCGCACCGTAGAGCTCGACGTCGTATTCGATCTGCACGCGAGGAGCGCGGTTACGGCCTATGAATTTCTGACTGCTCATTCCTGTAACTCCGTTCCTGTAACTCCGCTGGTTGTCTCACGCCGAGGTTGGCCTCGCTGCCGCGGCCGCCCTACTTCCCATCCGTTTTTCCCATCACCACTTGGGCTTGCTTGACGCCCTCGGGGGCCACCTCGGCCAGAATCTCGAAGAAGCCCATGGTAACCATGCGCTTACAACGTTGGGCCATGAGCGGCACGGGGCTCGTTGGCTCGTGCCGCTCATAGTACTCGCAAATCTTGTCGAGCGCCTTGAGGACGTCCTCACGGCTGTGGATGTCGCCGGTCAGGCCCTTCGGGGGCGGGGCGACGGCGGGGCCTCCTGCGGCTCCGTCATCGCCGGCGGCGGTCGCGCCCTCAGCGACGGCCGGACGCTTCGCCACGAGCCGCTGCTCGACGACCTGGTGGGCCTTGCCGAAGTACTCGCGCAAGAGCACGAGGTCAGGGCCGCGGCTGCCCGTGTGCGCGTCGAAGCAGGCGTCGATGGCGCGCAGATCGGCGAGCGCGGCGGCGAGCGCGGCGGAGAGCGCCTCGACCTCGGCGAGCTCTGCCGACTCGAACACGGCCGAGATGCGCGCGGCGTCGGGTGAGCCGGTCGGAGGGAAGATGTCCGACAGCGACACGGGGCCGAGCACGCGCGAGTCGATCAACGGGGCCTGACGCAACGCGAGCATCAGCCCCGGAGCCACCAGCGCCGAAAACGCGGTGATGCGCATGGTGGGGTCGTTGTCGTCTTCTGGATCGAGCTGGGGATGCAGCGTCGGCCACTGCCCCTCCAGCAGGCCGCGCAGCAGGGTGAGCCCCTCCGCGAAGGCAGCCGGACCATGGCAATACAAGAGCGCGCGCGTCAGCAGCACCGCGATGCGCAGATCTTTGGAGCGCCCCAAGAGGTCGCTCGCACCGCGGAGGACCAGCTTCCAGTCGGGAGGCTCCGCCGGGCTGACCGTTCCGCCGAGCGCGATCTCCGGCTTGCCTTCCGCGGCCTTCTCGAGCGCCGCAAAGTCGGGGTCGTATTCGAGGTTGGGCCCGGAGGGCGCATCACCCGCCACTGACCCCACCAACTTCGCCACGTCCAAATAAGCCATCTCGCTCGCCCTGTTGACGCATTTGCGGGCCGCTCCGCTCGCTTGTCAACTTGGCTGCGCGGGCCGGCGAAGTGTAGGGGCATTTCCGAACTCGCTGGACGGCGCCGCTTATCGATGTCCGCCCCCGCCAGCGAGGCCGCGAGACCCGAGACGCGCGCTCCGGAGGGCAGGGCTGACCGCTATCCGGCGGATATGCCGGCGCGCCTCGGGCCCTTGGCGGATGTGCTAAGCCAACGGTCGGGAATCTTTCGTGACCGGCCATGGCAGCTTGAAGCCCGGGTGGGGCAAACCGGAGCTCGTTGGGGCGCTTCAAGATTGCTTGAGCCGGTGGGAAGCGAAGCTCGCGGCTGGTTCGTCGTTGGTCAGCGACTTGCCCGCGCTGATGAAGCAAAACACCGAGCTCGAGCCGGCTTGTCGCAACGTCGGCTTCGGCGGTGTGGCCCACCATCTGGCAGAGCTGTCGCGCTTGGCTCAGCAAGGGGCAAGCAGCGCGTCGCTCATGGCGCAGCTCGGGGTCGTGCGCGAGCTGCTGAGCTCTGCCCGGGCCTCGTTGAGCGAGGACGAGCGCCAGCGCATCTCGGCGCCAGCGCCGGCATCGCCCGACGCCCTGACGCCTCCGCCGCTGCTTTCGGGCTACTTCAAGTCGCCGCTCGACGCTGCCTCGCCGGCTCCGCCCGCGCCGCTCCAAGCGTCCGCAGCGCCCCCCGCGGGCGGCATGCCGGCGCCGCCGCGCATGCTGACGATGATGGGCGATAACGCGTCTCCAGCCGGGTCGAGCCCGCCGCCCGGGCTGAGCTCGCCGCTGAACGCCGGGGCTGCGCGTCCTTTGCCTCCCGGACTGGGGGTGAACGCGCCGGCGCCGCCGCTGGCTTCGCCGTCGTCCCCGCGCCCGCCCGCGCCGTTGCCTGCCTCGAGCTCGGGCCCACCTCCACCCGCGACCCGTCCACAACAGCCCAACCTGATGGTGCGCACGGTGCTGGGGCTTCGCGCCTTCAGCCGTAAGGACTCGTCGCCGCCATCGCCGCCATCGCCGGTGGGTCCGGCGCCAGCACCACCTGCTGCCCCCGCGGCCCAGCCGTCCCTGCTGGGGCTCAAGCGCAGCTCGGCGCCGCCCGCGCCAGTGGGAGGGGGCTACGGCGGCCTTTCGCCCCTCGGCGCCCTGCCTCCGGCGCCGCCCGGCTTCGGAGGCCAGAGCTTGCCGGGCGCGCCACTGCCGGGCGCTTTGCCGAGCGACGCCGAGCTGCCCCGCCCGGGCCGGGGCAGGAACCGCACGCCGTCGCCCACGTCATCGACTCAGCCCAAGCTGCGCAGGCCCGCGGCCGGCGGGCGCAAGCGGCGTCGTGATGAAGGCGGCGAGTCGCGCTGGTGGATCGGCGCGCTGGCGGCGCTCGGCGTCTGCGCCGTCGTTCTCGGCATCGTGCTGGTCGCGGTGACGGTGTCGCGGCGCGGCTCGGGTGACGCCAGCGATGCAGGCGTCACCGGCGCGAGCAGCGCGGCCGCCGCCGACTCGCCCGCGCCCGCGAGCTCGGGGGCGATGCCTCGCGGCCGCCTGCTCAACGACGACGAGCGGCTCCAATCGCTGCTCGTTCAGGTTCACGGTCGCGGCAAAGAGTCGGCCGAGCTTCGCAACCTGCTCGAGGAGCAAGCGTCGATCGCCGCCCAGGCACTCAAGCCGGGCTGCGAGGGCGCTCATTGCAAGGCGCTCGCCGAAATCGGTCAGCTCGTCACCAACCGCGAGAAGCGTCAGCTTCGCCGCCGCTCGCGTTCGCCGGACAGCATGCGCTCGCGCTGGCTCGCGGGGCTCACGATGCCCGAGATCCCCGTGGAGGATGATCCGCGCGTGCAGCGGCGCTTCGAATTTTACACGGAGAACCCGGTCGGCCGCGAAACGTTTCAGCAGATGCTGTTCCGCTGCGGCGCCTACAAAGACGCGATCCAGTCGTCGCTGGTTCGCCGTGGCATGCCGAAAGATCTGATCGCCGTCGTCTACGCGGAGAGCGGCTGCTACCCGCTCGCCAAGTCTCCCGCCGGCGCTGAAGGCTTGTGGCAGTTCATTCCCGACGCGGCGCGGGCCTACCACTTGCGCATCATCGAGGGCACGGTGGATGAACGGCACAGCCCGCAGAAGGCGACCGAGGCGGCCATTCAATACTTGTCCGATCTCTACGCCAAGTTCGGCGAGTGGGACCTGGTGTTTTCCGCCTACAACGTCGGCCCGTTCGGGCTCGCGGCGCGCCTCGCGCGCGTCGAGGGCGAGAAGGTCGGGTTTTGGGATCTCGTGGACGCGGGGATGCTACCCGGCGAGACCGCGGATTACGCGCCCGCGATCCAGGCCATCGCGCTGATCTTGAACAACCTGCAGCGCCTCAAGTTCGGCGGGATCCAGCAGCGCGCGCCGCAGATGACGATGGATCTGCCCGTCCCTCCCGCGACGCGCCTCACGCTGGTTGCGCGCGCGGCCGCCCTCAGCCTCAACGAGCTGCGCGCCCTCAACCTCGACCTCAAGGGAGACGCTACGCCCAACGTGCCGAATTTCGCGGTGCAGGTGCCGAAGGACAGCGTTTGGCAGGCTCGCGATACGCTGCAAGAGCTGATCAAGAGCGGCGATCAGAGTGATCTGTGCGCGCCGCAAAACTTCGACTGGGGGCGCCAGCGCTTCACGCCCGAGATGCAGCAGGCGTGCGCGCGCAGGCTCGCGGCGCGCGCCGTGGAGGCGCCTTGAAGGGCTCGGCGGCGCCCCCCACGGGCACCGCCGAACGTTGGGTCGAGGCTCAGCCGTCGAACGCGGCGTTCTCTTTGAGGTTCCAGCCGCCGCTGATCTTGGCGCCGCCGATACCGCTCGACTCTTGCGGCGTGTAGTGGATGGCCGCGCGAGTGTAGTTGATGCGGATGACCTCCTTCACCACGTCATCCGCGGGCTCGCCGCTGATCTGATAAGAGGTGACCATGAGGTCTTCCAGCCGGATGACCAGGTATTCGAGGGCGTCACCGCCGGCCTTGCGCACGGTCAAGGTGGCCGCGGTCATGTGCGCGCCGCTCGCGCACAGCTTCATCAGCACGGGCGAGGAACGATCGACCGACTTACGGACCTCGAGATCCTGGAACTCGGACTTGCCGGTACCCGAGCCCGAGCCGACCCCGCTCGTGCCCGTCTGCGATACGACCCAGTTGAAACCCAGGATCTGAATTTCTCCCTTGTGGGTCTTGTCTTGCGACTCACCTTCGAGCGACTCGATCTTCAGAAACATATCTACGGCCATGACGATTTCTCCTTCAGCGGACGCAAAGAGTGTGGCCCGACGCGCGATGCGCATCGTCAGGGAAACCCCCCGAGGCCCAGATCCCACTCATCTCCACCTTTCGACTACACGCGCCTCTCCACTGGGTCAAGCCCACGGGCACTTCCCTTCGTGCGAGCCCCCGGAGGCGTCGTGTATAAGGGGGCGGCGAGCATGAAGCGGTGGCAACATTTCGTCGGGCTCGGGCTGGGTATGGTCGCTTCCGGCTGCGGTGGGGGGGCGCCGGCGCAACCGGCCGCGGCTCCAGCCAAGCCGTGCCCCGTCCTTCCGCTCGATCTCAAGGTGACGGCGACGAGCCGGCTGAACGCCCTCAGCGCGGGCGATGGCCGCCCGTTACAACTCCGGATTTACCAGCTCAAGAGCGACGTGAAGCTGCGCACCGCCTCGTTCGAGGACGTCTGGCAAAATGACGCCAAGGTGCTCGAAGGGGACGTCGTGTCGTCCGACCAGCAAACCGTCTTTCCGGGTGAGGAGAAGACGCTGAGCGTCACGCCCAAGCCCGACGCGGCGTACCTGGCGCTCGTGGCGCTGTTTCGCGAGCCGCAAGGTAAGGATTGGTTCCTTGCCTATGAGATCACCCCGCCGAAGCCCACGTCACCCTGCGACGCGAAGCGCTCGCCGATCCCGGTATGGTTGGATCGCATGCAGATTCAGGACGGCGCGGGACGAACGGCGGAAGAAGAGGAGCTTGCTCCCGACGAAGGCGGGCCTCGATAGCCATGGCGCGCAAGCCGATTTGGACCGAGGGGCTGCTGGTCAGTCAGCACCACTTTCAACAGCAAGACCTCTACGTCGAAGGGCTCGTCACGGAGCGCGTCCGTGCGATCAGCCACTACGACTGGGGCGTCAGCGAGCTCAAGCTCGACGAGCGTGGCTTCGCGGCGGGTCAGCTGCGGGTGCAACGCCTGCGCGCGATCTGGCCGGACGGCACCAGCGTCGACTGCGGGGAGGGCACGCAAGTGCCTGCCCCCGAGCCGCGTGATCTGCCGAGCGACGCGCAGCGCATCGAGGTTTACATCGGACTTGCGGCGAGCGGCGACGGCGCTCAAGTGTCGCTCGACGGCCAGGCCATGCGCCGCTTCACGCGCGACGTGGCGCAAGTGGCGGACGCGAACAGCGGCGCTGCGCTGCAAGAGGTGGAGTGGGCGCGGCCGAACGTGCGCATCTTGTTCGGTCACGAGCGCCGCGATGGCTTCGTGACCGTGCTCATCGCTGAGCTCATCCGCCAGGAGAACGGCGCCCTGGCCGTGCTCGACACGCGCGTTCCGCCCGTGCTGCGGCTCGGCGCCGCGACGTTCTTGGAGGCGGGCGTGCGCCGAGTGCTGACGAACTTGGTCGCGCGTCAGGGCCAGCTACACGCCGAACGTCGCGGCCGGCACAGCGCCGGCGCCGACTTTCACGCCAGTGAGGTGCGCAAGTTCATGCAGCTGCAGGCGCTGAGCAGCGCCATCCCCGAGCTCAGCCACCTGCTCGATACCCCGCGCGTCCATCCCGAAGAGGCGTACCTGTGCCTCGTCAAGCTGGCGGGAGTGCTCAGCTGCTTCTCCACCGAGCAGGAGCTGAGCGATCTGCCCAAGTTCAACTACTTGGAGCTCGGCGCCACGTTCGAGTCGCTGTTCGCGATCGTGCTGCGCCTGCTCTCGGGCGCCACGGAGCGCGCGTTCGTGGAGATTCCGCTCGAGCACCGACCCGACGGCATGTTCATCGGGCGCATCCCGGACCCGAAGCTCCTCGGTCACGAGTTCTTCGTCGCGGTGAAGGCGAACATGGCGGAGGCGCTGGTGCGCGAGCGTGCGCCGGCCGTGCTCAAGCTGGCGGGCTGGAACCACATCTACGACGTGGTGAAGCACGCGCGCACCGGCGTACGGCTGGCCGTCGAATGGTCTCCCTCGGGCGCGCTGCCGCTGAAGCCGGGCTTGTGCTTCTTCCGCGTGGCGCGCGAGGGCAGCTACTGGGAAGACGTCGCGAAGTCGTCGACGGTCGCGCTGTACTTGCCCGCCGACGGTGATTGGGCCGGCGCCGAGCTGGCGCTGTACGCGGCCGACGCGGCGGCTTTGAGGTGAGCGATGAGCCAACGGGTGTACTCGGCGTGCGCGGAAATTCTGGTTTTGGCGGTGAGCTTCCCGCAGACGCCAAGCCTGGCGTCGGCGGCGGAGCTGCGTCAGCGCCTGCAAACGGCGCTCGACGCGATGGTGGGTAAGGGGCGCGCCGCCGGGATCGCCGAGCAAGACCTGGCCGACGTGCGTTACGCCGTCGTCGCGTTTCTCGACGAGCAAATCCTGAAGGCGAACTGGCCTGGGCGTAACGAGTGGATGAGCCAGCCGCTGCAGCTCGTGCTGTTCAACCAGTACACGGCCGGCGAGCACTTCTTCGCGCGCTTGCGCGCTCTGCTCGCCGAGGGCCGCACCGACGCGCTGGCCGCCTATCAGCTGTGCTTGGCGCTCGGTTTTCGAGGCCAATACGGCGCCTCCAACGATCAAGGCGCGCTGGCTGGCTTCAACCAGGCGGCGCTCGCACAGCTCTCGCGCCACTTGCCCCGCCACGACAAGCTCGGGCCGCACGCGGTGCCCGCGGATCGAGCGCGGAAGTCGAAAGGTAGTAACGCTCCGCTGATCGCGTTCATCGCGGGTGGGCTGCTGCTGGCTTTCGGCGTCGTCTTCGGTCTCGAGCGTTTGGTTCGATCGGACGTCCAGAAGACGCTCGACGCGCTGCCTCGAAGCAGCGCTCTCCCCACCGCCGCTGTCCCGGCCGCGTCCGCCCGTTAGCTCTCCGCCATGCTGCTCTTTTGGATCGCTCTGGGCCTGTCACTGCTCGCCATCGCGGCGTGGGGTATCGTGCTCGTGCTGCACGCGCCCCTGTGGATCGCGGGCGTCGTCACCATCCTGTGCATCACCACCTTCCTCTTGGTGGTCGTGATTCGACAGGTGCGCGCCAAGATGCGCGCCTCCGCGCTCGAAGCCGAGCTGCTGCGGCAAGCGGCCCAGCAAGCCGACAGCGCGCGTCCCGATCGGCGCGTCGAGGTGCAGCGCTTGCAGGCGCAGATGAAGGCGGCCATCGACACGCTCAAGCGCACGCGCTTGGGGGCGAGCGGCGGTCAGGCCGCGCTCTACGCCCTGCCTTGGTACGTCATTGTGGGTCCACCCGCCGCCGGCAAGACCACTGCCCTCACTCAGTCGGGGCTCGGCTTCATTGCGCCTCCCGGCAGCAGCACGTCGAAGGTCCGCGGCACCGCCGGCACCCGCAACTGCGACTGGTGGTTCTCGCCTCACGCGATCTTGCTCGACACCGCCGGTCGCTTGGCGACGGGGGAGGACGACCGCGACGAGTGGCTGGGCTTCCTCGACACGCTGCGACGCTTCCGTAAGCGCCGCCCGCTCGACGGCGTGGTGGTGGCGATCAGCGTCGAAGACCTGCTCTCGAAGAGCGAGGTCGACGTCGAGGAGACGGCCAAGACGCTGCGCGCGCGCGCCGACGAGGTGATGAACCGCCTCGAGATGATTTTGCCGCTGTACGTGGTCGTCACCAAGGTCGACCTCGTCGCCGGCTTCGTGGATTTCTGGGGCGATCTCGGCAAATCGGGTCGGGCGCAGTCGTGGGGGGCGAGCTTCGCCTTCGACGAAGAGCTCGAGGATCCGTCCAGCGCGATCGGCGACGAGCTCGACGTGCTGGAGCGCGTGCTCCACGCGCGCATGTTGACCAGGCTCGCGGGGGAGCCATTGCCGGAGGCGCGCGCTCGCATCCTGCAGTTTCCGCTCGAGATGGCCGCGCTCCGGCGCCCGCTCGTGCACTTCGCGAGCGAGCTGTGTCGCGCGAACCCGTACCAGGAGACGCCGCTGCTGCGCGGCTTCTATTTTTCGAGCGGGACCCAGACGGGGCGCCAGCTCGATCACGTGCTCGGCAACATGTCGCGGGGCTTCAATCTACCTGCGTCCGGCGCCGGGCAAGCGCGCGCGACTACCCCCCAGAGCTTCTTCGTGACGGAGCTGTTCGAGCGAGTCATCTTCCCCGATCGCCACCTCGGCATCGCGTCGTCGAGCCGCGCTCGCCGCAAGCAGAACCGGCAGATGATTCAAGCCGGGGTTACGGCGCTGGCCGTCTTGGGGCTGGTGGTCCCCGCCGCCATCGCCTACGCCGAGAACTCGGACGTGGTGGAAGCCACCGCGCGCGACACGGCCGCCGCCTTGGCGCTCGAGCGCACGCCTGGCGCCGACACGGGCAGCACCAGCGCGGCGCTCGATCAGCTCGTGTCTCGCGTGCAGCTGCTGGAGCGTGACGCAGCGGCGTTTCAGATCCACGGCTACCTCGGGCCATACTCGGCCCCCTCGCTGCTGCCGGCCGTCAAGGCGCTGTACCTCGACCGCTTGCGCTCGCTCGTCAAGGGTCAGGTGCAGCCTCAGCTCCTCGGAGACGTGCGCAGCACCGGCGACCTCGTGCGCATGGATTCGGTGAACTTTCAGATCGCCTACGACGATTTGAAGCTCTACTTGATGCTCTGCAAGCCCGAGCACCTGGACCCGGACTGGGCGGCGCCGCGGCTGGCCAAGGTGTGGGCGAAGGCGCTCGGCGGCTCGGACGCGAGCAAGCTGCTGGCCCACGCCACCTACTACGTGCACGCCACCAAGTCGGATCCGAGCTTCGTGTGGGAGGGCGACGCCAGCGCGATCTCGGGCGCTCAAGGTCGGCTGAGCGCGGTTCCCCTGGAAGAGCTGCGCTATGGCTGGGTGGTCGAAGCCGCGACGGGCGTGCCGGCGATACGCCCCGACAAGGTGTTCTTCGGCCCCGCGGCGCAGTACTTCAACTCGCGGAGCAACGTCGAGGTGCCAGGGATGTACACGGCGCTCGGCTGGCAGAAGGTGAAGGCCTTCCTCGACTCGCCCGATTCTCGCTTGGAGCTCGAGCCATGGGTGATCGGCCAGCGCCCTCGCGAGAACGTCGACAGCAAGAAGACCGGGGCCGAGCTGCTGCGTGAGCTCTACTTTCAGCGCTACGCCAAGGCTTGGGCGGAGTTCATCGCCGGCCTGACCGTGGTCGCCCCTACCGAGATGAGGTCGGCGCTCGACGAGCTGCAGGTGCTGTCGGCCTCCGATGGTCCGTACGTGCGCCTGTTCAAGGTCATCGGCGAGAACGTGCGGCTCGACGTGTCACCGCCGCAGTCGCTGGCCGACCAAGCGCTCGAGAAGGGCAAGGCCCTGGCGGCAGAAAAGCTGCCCGACGCCGCGGCGAGCGCGGTGGGCGCGGCGCCACCGCCACCCCGACTCGTTTCGCCCGTCGAGCAACGGTTCGAGCCGATGCTCCGCTTCGGCTTCGGTGAAGCTTCCGCCGGTCAGGCCGACGCGGCGCCTTCCAAACTGAGCTTGTACTTGGCGCAGCTCTCCACGCTGGCCGCAGCGCTGAGCCAGCTGGCGGAGACGAAGGCCGACTCGGCTCAGGAGTTCGAGGGCGCCTTGAGTCGCACCGCCACCTCGGTGCAGGGCCTGCTCGGCGGGCTCGATCCGCAGACGCGTATGATCCTCGAGCCGCTTTTGATGAACCCGATCCGCGGTAGCCGCGCCGGCGTGCTCAACGCGGACTTCGCGTCGCTCAGCGAAGGCTGGAAGAAGGAAGTGTACGAGGTCTACGAGCAGAAGATCGCGCCGCGCTATCCGTTCGCGGACGCTCCCGCCGAGGTCTCTCTGGCCGAGTTCACGGATTTCTTTCGCCCCGACACGGGACTGATCTGGAAATTCGTGAGCACCAACCTCGCGGCGCGCCTCGATCGCAGCGGCAACGCCTTCGTGCCCAAGGTCTCGGCCGACCCGCTGCCGTTCCGCCCGGATTTTCTGCAGTGCCTCGGGGTGGCGGCGGAGATCACCGACGCCGTCTTCGGCGGCGCGCCGACGCCGAGCGTGCCCTTCAGCGTGAAGATTCACCCTGCCGGCAGCAACATCGCCGAGATCTCGCTCACCATCGACGGCATGGCCACCGTGTACCGCAACGAGCCGGAGCGCTGGATCGCCGTGCAGTGGCCGGGGACTGGCAACCCCCGCGGCGCGACGCTCGGCGTGCGCGGCGCGGGCTTCACCGACGAGATCCCGCGCATGGGAGATTTTGGTCTGTTCAGGCTGCTGGAGGCGGGCGGCCTGAAGGCTGGCGCGGTGTCCGAAGGCGCGCCCGTGCTCACGGGAACCTGGAGCCTCTCGCGGGCTGGTGAAGCCCCTGTCGTGGTCGACTTGCGGCCCTCCAAGACCACCCACCCCTTCGCGCGAGGCCTGTTTCGGCGCTTGCGTTGCCCGCCGGCCACGACCACGGCCGTGGCCCCCGCGCGGTGACTTCGACCAGCGTTCAGCGCGCCGGAATCATCGGCAAGCTGCCGAGCTTCGCGGAGTTCTTTGCCCCGCCCGCGACGCCCGCCGCGTTCGCGCGCTTCGAGGCCCTGCTACTCGACAGCATGGAGTGGTCGCTCGGGCGCGCCGGTCCGCCATTCGCGGAAGCTTTCGCGCGGGGCGCCATGTACGGCTTCGTGTTTAGCGATCTCGCCGAGCCCAGCGCGCCGCTCGTGGGCGCCCTGAGCCCGAGTCACGATAGCGCGGGGCGACAGTTTCCGTTGGCGTTCGCCGCGCCGGTGACGCTCGACGCGCGCGCGCTGGCTCGCCCCGAGCTTGCTCCGTTCTCGTTCGAAGAGCTGTGGACGACCAGCATCGAAGCGCTGGGCTTCGGCTTGGCCGGTGACGTGGCTCGAATGCAGGAGCTAGCGGCGTCGCTCGACGCAACGGCTCTGCCCGACTTCGAGGAGGCAGCGGCGCTGTACGGCAGCTGGTCGGCAGACTTGCCCATCGCCGAGCTGTGGCCGCTGCTCGGGCTCGACGGCGACCCGGGGCTGACCCTGCGCTGGTTCTTGGAGGCGGTCGCGCCGCTCAGAACCGGCGCCAGCACCAGCTTGTCACTGCGCGTTCCGCTCGGCGCGCTGGGCGGCGTGGGGCTGTGCTTTTGGCTGGACCTGCTGCGTCGTTCGGTGTCGTGGCGCGGACGCTTGCCCTCGTTTTTTTGGTCGCACGATGGCCAGAGCGGCTCGGCGCTCATCCACCTCGGCAAGCCCCCCCGCCAGACGCTCGCCGAGCTGTGGCTCCCGACGGGCGAGCACGATGAAGTCGCCGATCTGGTGCGGGCGCTCGATCCCAACCTCGCTCCACACCTCGCCATCTTGCCTCACGGGCTCGCGGCGATCCTGGGTGAAGGCGGGCGAGTCGCGGAGCTGCTCCAGTCGCTCGAGTGAGAGCTGCGGCGCTCTGGTGGCGGTTTCGTCGAATGACGGGCGAGCGGCGGGCGTCAGCGGCGGGCGAAAGTTGGCTCGACGCCTTGTGCCGGTCTGATCCTCACCAGTAGGCTTGGCGGCGTGACCTGCGTCTTCGTGCTCACGGCCTTCGACCTGACGGGAAAAGTCATCAGCGAGGCCAAGCGCTTGTCGGCGCTGCCGATCCGCATCGGTCGCAACGGGCTCAACGACTTCGTGCTCAATCACGCAGCCGTGTCCAGCTTCCACGCTCGCGTCGAGGACATCGACGGGCGGCTGTGCATCACGGATTTGAATAGCAAGAACGGCGTCTGGCTGACGTCCGGTTCGCAGGTGCCGAGCCGCATCACCCCGATGGCGCCGGTCGACCTGCAGCCGAGCCGGTTCGAGTTCTTCTTCGGCGCGCACGTGGTCGTGAGGCTCGCCTTCGAGGAGATGGTCGAGCTCGACCCGCGCAGCGTGCAGCACTTCACGGGGCACATCGTCGGTAACCCCAGCGCCATGGGTCATGGCGCTTCGCTGCCGCCGGGCCCGCTGCACGGGGGTATGCCCGCTCATTCGCCGCTGCCCGGCGGCATGCATTCGCCGAGCGCCGTGCCGCCCCTGCCGCTGACGGGCCCAGCCCCCTTGGGGCCTTCGCCGCAGGGCGCCTTTCAACCCGCGCATGCCTTTCCCGGCGCGGCAGCTCCGGCGCTGCCGGGGCGACAGGGCGGTGAGCGCACGGCGACCGGCGCGCTGCCGGTGCTCGACGCCGAGACGATGGCCTTGCTCGGCTTGAAAGAGCTCGTCGGCTCACTGGTGCCTGGGGTAGCGCTGGAGAGCACCGGTGACATCGCGCGCTTCATCACCAAGCTTCACGACACGCTGGAGGCGTTCTGTCGCAGCTTCGTTCCCCTGCGCGAGGGGCACGCGCAGTTCATGTCGTCTTTCGATCTGCAGCACGCCTCGCGTCGCTCGCAGCAGCGCTCGCCTTCCTACGCGGCGGTGGAGGGGGCCCGCACTCCGGAAGCCCTCGCCGCCGCCCTCTTGAACCCCAAAGATCGCTTCCTCGACGGACCGCAAGCCGTCGAGGGCATCCTCGCTGACTTGATGCTCCATCAGCTGGCGCTGCTCGAGGGCGTGATGCGAGGAGTCGGCGCGCTTCTGGAAGAGCTCTCGCCCGCCAACATCGAGGCGCAGGCGGGCACGGGACCACTCTCGCTCGGGCGCCACCGCGCCATCTGGAACAGGTACTGCGAGATCTACGAGGGGCTCTCGGAAGAGCGCCAGGCGTTCTCGGTGATCTTCGGTCCGGAGTTCACGGCCGCGTACCGCCAGTACCGCACCGGAGCCGGGCCGCGCGAGTGAGCCGCTGCGAGGGCGAGCTCAGAACCGCCCGCGTAGCCCGACGTGGTTCAGGCCGAAGACCGGCATCACGTGGGCGGCGGACTCAGTCCGGTTGGCGTCGAGGATGAGCAAGGTGACGCCACCGGCCAGGCCCAGCCCGCCGACGGCGAGGCTGCCGATGGACATGCCCAGCTGGCGGTCGCGTGTCGAATCGAGCTCCGCTATCGCGAGCGCCTCGGGGCTGCCCTTGGGGCAGGTGTCGGCGCTCTTACAATTGATGTAGCGCGCCGACGCCTCGTCGCGCGTGGTGGCGTACTTGTCGAAAAATACGAGGCCCAACCCGACACCCACCGCGCCCACGGCGAAGCTCGCGATCGAGCCGATGAGCAGCGGTCGCCCCGAACCGCCGCCGCCAGACGAGTCCGAACCCGTGCCACTACCGCCGGAGCGCGCGCCGTCACGGTTTCCCGGTGACTCCGCGCCGTCGGACGCGGGTGGCCGCCAACCAGGGATGGGACGCAGGGTGAGCAGCACCGTCTCGCGCGCGCCGTCGGTAATCTTGACCGTCGTCACGGTGCTCTCCATCCCGTCCGCGAAGGCCTGGAAGCTGTAATCGCCCGGGTTGATAGGCACCGGCACGCCGAGCAGCTCGGTCGCGAGGACATCGCCGTTTCGCGTCACTCGAATCGGCAGCTTCCCGGCTCCCTGTACGACCACCGACACGTGCGGCAAGCGGGCCTCCACGTCGACCAGCTCGCGTGCGCCGATCTGCTGAGCGTCCTTGAACGCTCGGGGCGCGCTGTCACCCAGCTCTTCGCGTGTCAGCGCCAGGTACAGCTCGCGCGCCTGCACCAGGTTTCCCAGCTTGGCGTGGGCCCGAGCTGCAAAAAGCAAGTGGGGGGGAGCGTGCACCAAGCGCTCGGCGCGCTCGAAGAGATCGGCCGCGTCCGCCCACTTGCCGGCGTCGAAGGCATCACCCCCGGCCTCGGCAGCGGCCCTGGCGGCCGCCTTTTGCTCCTTGGTTTGCGCCGCCGCAGGAGGCGCGCTAAGGAGCATCAAGGCCGTTGCGGCCGCAATGAGACTGCGGAAGGTTCGTGCGGGTTTCATCGTACTGGTAGAGTGAGTGGAGCCGGAGGAAGGTAATCCTTGACCGTCGCGGTTGGGCAGGTCATCGACGGAAAGTACCGTGTCGTCAAGCTTCTAGGAAAGGGGGGCATGGGCGCCGTCTATTTAGCGGAACATCTGGTCATCGGCCGGAAGGTCGCGCTGAAGGTCCTGCTGGGCAGCGTCGCTGAAAATGAGAACGCCGTCGCGCGTTTCGAGCGTGAGGCGCAGGCCGCCGCGCGCATCGGCAGCGACCACATCCTCGAAATTTACGATTTTGGGTCGCTGCCTGATCACTCGCGCTACATGGTCTGCGAGTTTCTGGAGGGGGAGACGCTGGCGGACCGCTTGGAGCGCGAGCGCCAGCTGAGCCCGCAGGCGGTGGTGCCGCTGGCCTGTCAGCTGCTCGTTGGCTTGTCCGCCGCCCACTCTGCGGGGGTCGTGCACCGCGACCTGAAGCCGGAGAACATCTTCATCCTCCGACAGAAGGCCGGCATCACCGACTTCATCAAGATCATCGATTTCGGCATCTCCAAGTTTCAGCAGCTCTCCGCTGACGATGGAATGCAGATGACAGCGACGGGAGTCGTCGTCGGCACTCCCTGCTACCTGTCTCCGGAGCAAGCACGCGGCAGTCGAGATGCCGACGCGCGCAGTGATCTCTACGCCGTAGGCGTGATCTTGTACGAAGCCGTGACGGGTCAGCTGCCGTTCGACGCGCAGAACGTCAACGATCTCCTGTTCAAGATCGTGCTCGAGGCGCCGCGGCCAATTCGCGAGCTCGCACCCCACCTCGATGAGGACTTCGCGCGCATCATCGAGACGGCCATGGCTCGCGCCCCCGAGCACCGCTTCGACTCGGCCGAGTCGTTTCTCCAAGCGCTGGAAGTTTGGGCAGGTCAGCGCGGCGTCGCGGTCGTGGCGAGCCGCCGCATTACGGGCGGTGGCGTGCCCGCGCAGTCGGCCGGAACGGTCGTACCCACTCGCTCGCTCGCTCCCACCCCAGGAACTTGGGCGGACTCCAAGATCTCGGTCACCGCCTTTCGTCCCCCTTCCCGGTCGCGCCCGCTGATGATCGGCGGCGTGGTGCTGGGCCTGCTGGTGGCGGGTGGCGCCTTCGCGCTGTTCAGGAGCCCGTCGCCGCCTGGCGTCGTCGCGGCGGGGTCCTCATCGCCCTCTTCGAATCCGCAGAGCGGCGCGCCTGCGTCAACCGGCTCGACTCCGCAAACCGACTCCACGCAGGCCACCACGACAGCGGCACCCATCGCCACTGACCTCGTCGTGCCGAGCGCGCCTCTCGGCGATCCGCAGGCGCTGTTGAGCCCGCCCGAAGACGCGAAGCCGAGCAAGCCGCCGACGACGGCGGCTCGGCCCAGCACGGCCCGCGCCCCCAAGGCGGGCGGAGCGCGACCGCGGCCGGCAACGTCCGCTACCTCCGCTTCTCCTCCCAGCGCCGCCGCCGCTTCGACCTCCACGTCGACGGGAAGCGCGGCGAAGCCCGCGACCACCGCCAAGCCCCGTCGCGACTACGGTTACTGAGAATCTGGCCCGCGCTCAGTAGCCGGCGAGCTCAGCTAGCTTGGGCGCGACGCTGCGGCTGAGCTTTTCGTAGCCGGCGGGGGTCGGATGCAGGTAGTCCCGCAGCGTTGCCTTGGAGATGCTGCCGTCAGGCTCGAGCAGAACCGAGCCTACGTCCAACACCTCCACGCGAGCGGGTCGCGCCAGGGCGTGCAAGAGCTCGTTGCATTGACGAACGCTCTTGCGCAGGGGATTGCTCGCATCTTGACGGGCCGGCAGCACGCCGAGCAAGAGGACCTTGGCGTTCGGCAACTTGTCTTGAATGGCGGTCACCACTGCGCGTAGGCCATCGGCCGTGGCTTGGGGTGAGAAGCCGCCGGCTAGATTGTTGATGCCGACCAGGGTGACCACGACGAGCGGGCCTGTGCCGTCGAGCGCGCCATGCCGGATCCGCCACAGCACGTTTTGCGTCGTGTCACTGGCAATGCCCAAATTGATGGGCGAGTACTTGCCGAAGTACTCCTTGTAGGCGGCGGCCGACGACCAACCCTCCGTGATCGAGTCACCGAGAAATATCACCTTGGCCGAGCTGCGCCCCCCCGCTCTCAGCAGGCGATCGTGGTGCGCGCGCCATTCCTCGGAGATGAGCCAAGGCTGGCTCCCGATGCGCGGCACCGGCCGGTTGGCGATGTTCTGCGCAAACGCCACTGGAGGAGGAGCGGGCGGGGATGGATCGCCCTGGGGCGCTGGGGAGAAGGCTTCCTGACTCGTGAGCGGCAGACCAGGCTCTGGTGACGTCGGCAGCAGCTCGAGGGGAGCGGTCTGCGCGGCGTCGCCGGGTGCGAGCGCCGGCTCTTCGCGAGCAGGCTGGAGCGAGAGCGCGGGGGGCGGGCTGGACGCGGTCGATGCGGCCACCGCATTCGTGGCTGGCTCGGGGGGCGCGCGGTTCGCGACGAGGAGGAGCACGAAGGCTGCGCTCGAGATGCCCAAGGCCCCGAGCGCCCACGCGAGCGGCCGGCGCACGCTGCGGCGGGGAGGTGGGAGCGGCGCCGCTTCGGTCGAGCCGTCTCCGCCAATGCGCAGGAGCGCGAAGCCGAAGCGCAGCTCGTCACCCTCCGCGAGCGCGCTCCACTCCGCGCCCAGCGCTTGATTGCCGCGCAGCACGCTGCCCTGCGCGGCGGCCGCGAAGAGCCTTCGCCCATCGAAGGCGAGCCGCAGATGAGCTCCGACGACGCCGGGGGCCGCGATCCGCCAGTCCCCTTGCGCGCCGATCGTGACGACCTGCTCAGCATCCCCGGCGACAAATAGCCGCGAGGTCTCGCGCGTCTGGCCGCGCGCCACCGTCACGCGCACGCCGGCAGCGGGACCCGACGAGCCTGGTGCGCCAGTGCGGTGCGCCATCGAGCCGTCAGGTATCCGGTGCCGGCCGGGCCGCTGTCAAGACATCGGCCCGTGGCGCGCCGTGGCGCGCTCAACCAAGGCTCCAAGTGTGCGCCGCGCCCGCGCGCTGGCTCGCTGCGAGCGCGGGCGGGAGACGGCTCAGAAGGGATACGAGAAGCGCATGCGCACAGCCGTCATTTTGCCGGTGGGGAGCGCCGAGACGGTACCGGTGACGGCATCGACCGTCTCGACGTCGTAGGTGGCCTGGCTGGCGACGAGCTTGAGCGAAGCCGCGTCGAAGCCGAGCGGGAAGACGGCGTAAGCGGCGCCTTGATAGTGCTGCTGGAAGTTCTGAAGATCATCGAGCAGCTCGGTGCGGTTCAAGCCGAAGCCCAAAATCAGGCTGCGGTCGATGGCGAGCGAGCCGACATCGACCTCGGCGTAGCCGCCCATGCTGGTGCGCTGCGGAGAGCCCATGGTGTCGAGCACGCCGCTGACGGGGTTGTACTTCGTGTCGTTGCCTTGCGCGATGTTCAGACCGGCGGCCACCGGCGCGATCGTCACCTCGGCACCGCCACCGAAGCCGTAGTAGCGGCTCACGTTGCAGTTCGGGCACGTCTCGCTCGGCTTGCCCGGCTTGAGCTGGCGGTACTCGGCCGCCGCGGAGACGCGCAAGAAGTCGAAGTGGACGAGGGCCGCGGCGCGACCACCGACGACGTTGGTGTTGCCGCTGTTTCCGAGCGTGCCCACGACCTCGAGCCCCGACCACGGCGTGGGGTAGACGTGGACGCCGACGCGACCGACCGCTTCGCGATCGTAGATGTAGTTCACCTCGTACGTGTGCGGGCCGAAGGTCCCGGAGTCGAGGTTACAGGCGCCGTCGAGGCCGGCGCGGACCGCGCACGCGCCCTGATCTTCGATGGTGTACAGGTCGAAACCCGCGCCCTTGTGATAGACGCGCCAGGGACGGAAGCGACCCACCTTGAGATCCCACACGCCCGTCTTGCCGACTTGGCCGAAGACGTCGTCGGCGTTGATTTGGTAGTTGGTCGTCTCGCGCACCCACACCACGAACTCGCCGCGAGCGCGCACGAACCAGCGCTCGTTGTCACCGAAGCGGTGCTCGACCGTCGGCCCTGCCACGAAGCGGCCGCGCATTTCGTTGAACTGCTGCGTGGGCGCGCCGTTGTTGCTGAAGCTGTACTGCGACCACGTCGGATCCACGTCGAGACCGCCGTGCCATTCGAGCGTGCTCGCGCGAGCCGGCATCACGAAGCCGTTGGGCCGCTCGAGGTGATCGTCGGCCAGCCCGGGAGCGTCACTCGCGTTCGCGGCCGTGTCACTGGCGGAGGCCGTCGGCGCTACGGCGACCTTCGCCTCCGCTTTCGCCTCGACCTCGCCCTGCGCCTGCGGCTCGTCACCCTCCTCCTCTTCTTCCTCTTCCTCCGCCGCGTTCTTCGCGGCGTCGGCGTCCGCATCTTGCGCGTGAGCGTGAGGCGAGACGACTAGGCAGAGCGCGCTGGTGAGGAGCGAGAGCGCGGATACACGTGTCCAAAGGAGCCCGAGAGTGTTCTGCATGGCGGCGTTCAGTTGACGGTGAATTCAGCGGCCTTGAGCGTCGCCGGATCGGCGCTCGGACCGACCAGCACCTGGTGCATGGCCTTCTCGACGACCCAAGCTTTCTGCGTCGCATCCCAGTAGGCGAAGTCACGCGCGGGGACGCTGAACTGCACCGGCTTCGTCTCACCCGGCTTCAAGTTCACGCGGGTGAAGGCCTTGAGCTCCTTGATGGGACGGCGCGCCGCTCGGGTTCCGGGGTAGCCGATGTACAGCTGAACGACCTCGTCGCCCTCGACTTTGCCCATGTTGGTGACGGGAATCTCGACGTTGACGGCGCCCGAGGCCGAGACGGCGCTGCACAGCACCTTCACGTCGCCGTAGACGTACTGGTTGTAGCTCATGCCGAAGCCGAACCAGAAGCGCGGTGTCTTCGCGTCTTTCTCGATCTTGCGGTAGCCGTGGAAATAATCGACCGTCGCGTCGCCGCCGGTTTGATTCTGGAAAGGCGGATAGTCGTCGGGCGACTTGGCGACCGTGAACGGCAGCTTGCCCGAGAAGTTCTTGTCACCGAAGAGGAGCTGAGCGAGCGCGGTGCCGCCCTCTTGGCCCGGGTAGAAGGTCTGGACGATGGCCTTGGGGGCTGCGTACCAGTCTTCCATCACGATGGCGCTGCCCACCGCCAGCACGACGATCACGTTCGGGTTGACGGCCACGGCGTCGGCGATGAACTTGGCCGGCTTGGTGGCGCCCCAGTGGATCGGGTGAGCGCCAGAGAGCGTGAGATCTTGGCGATCTTTGCCCTCGTTGTAGCCTTCACCTTCGTCTTCCCAGGCCATGGTGACGGGGATGATGGCGATGTCCGCCGTATTGGCGGCGCTCGCGGCGGCGGCGGTGGTGACCGTCACGCCCTTGGCCATGCCGGCCGTCTTCAAGCCGTCGAAGAACGAGATGGCGTAGGGCGGCACCGTCGCGCTGCTGCCGCGGTCGCCGAGACCGGAGGCGTAGCCCATCGTGTTCACGTTCGTGTCGGGCTTGGCCGCGTCGGGGCCGAGCACCACGATGGTCTTCGCCTCGGCGTTGCCCATCCCCGCGGTCGTGGCGGCGGCGCCTAGCGGGAGCAGGTTGTCGTTCTTGAGCAGCACCGCGCCCTTGACGGCCGTCTCGAGCGCGAGCGCCTTGTGCTGCGGATCATCGATGATGGCGGGATTGGCGGCGGCGTTCTTGTAGGCGTCCGTGTCGTGGCCGAACTTGACGCGGGCATTCAGGATGCGGCCCGCGGCCTCGTCGATGCGCGTCGCCGCTACCGTGTTGTCGATGGCTCCGAAGGCGTTGTTGTCGGGCATCTCGAGATCGAGGCCGGCGTTGATCGACGTGTTGCCCTGGTTGGCGACCGTCGCCCACCAGTCGGAGATCATCATGCCCGTCCACTGCCAATCTTTGCGGACGATGTCGATCAGCAGGGTGGGGTTCTGCGTGCAGCGCAGGCCGTTGACGCGGTTGTAGGCGGCCATCATGCAGGCCGGGTCTGCCTTCTCGACGACGGTCTGAAAGTGACGCAGGTAGTTCTCGCGCAGCGTCTGGTCGTCGACCACCATATTCACGTTGTTCTCGCCCTCGCCGTCGCCGCGGTTGTCCTCGGTGTTGTTGACGGCGAAGTGCTTGGGGCACGCCAAGACCTGGTTGTCTTGCACGCCGAGCACGAAAGCGGTGGCCATGTCGCCGACCAGCACCGGATCTTCGCCGTACGTCTCTTGGGCGCGGCCCCAGCCGGGGTGACGCAGCACGTTCATCGTCGGCGCGAGCATCACGTCGTACTTGAAGGCCTTCATCTCGGCCGCGACGGCTGCGCCCACGCGGTACTCGAGCTCCATATCGAAGGCGGCGGCGCGAGCTTCCGGGACCGCGAACGTCGTCGACTTGCCGTTGTCGAGCCGGTGCACGCCGCGCGGACCGTCGCGCATGGGCATGTCCTTGAGACCGACCTTCTCCGCGCCGGTGGCGTCGAAATCGATCGTCCACCAGTTCTCCGCGAGGCGCTGGCCGCCGCTCAACATCTTCAGCTTCTCGTCACGCGTGAGGGTGCCGAGCATCGCGCTGACCTTCGGGTCCACCGGGGTGAGGACCTGCTTTCGCACCAGCGGCGAGCTCATGCAACTCGGATCGTCTTGGCCAACGACCGGCATGCCGCCAATGCCGATTCCGCTGCCGCCAATGCCGATTCCGCTGCCGCCCGTGCTCTGCCCGCTGCCGCCGGTGGCCTGCGCGCCGGCCGCCGTGTTCGAGGCTCCGCCGCCGCTCATCACGCTTCCGCCCGTGGGGTTGGCCTGGATGACCTCGCGCCCCTCGGGCCGCGTCGAACAGGCGGAGTAGAGGGTGGAGGCGACCAGCAGACCGGAACCGAGGTGAAAGGCTGAAAGCAGGCTCTTGCGCATATTTTCCCTTGAGGGCGTACACGACGACGCCCATCCAAACTGCTGTGCTTGGAAAATTGTGGAATCGATGCCAGCAACCACGCTGCAACCGGTTCCAGCTGTGCTGCTATAGCACTTCCTTGCGGTGCGACACCTACACAGAATGCTTTTTCAAGGGGACTTCATGCCTCTCCGTGCAGCCGCGTTATATGAAGTTGCTGACGATAAAAAAGCGAGAGGTAAAGGGTCTTTCTCAACCTGCGCCGTGCCGGGCCGGTGCCCGCCCCTTTCTCTGACCCGCTGACCGCCGCCCTGCTACCGTCAGCGCCAGCGTCGCTGCCGAGGCGGCTGGCAACGCGGGGATCAAACATGGCGGCAGACGACGGGTTGGATGACGTGGCGGCGGTGACACCGCCGACGACCGTGAAGGTCTCGGGGGCGTGCTCGATGCTGGCCGGGGTGTTGACTTTGGTGCTCGCGGTGCAGGCGGGGGCGGTGCTGCAGGTGCGCGGGGCCTATCAGTTGGCGGTGGTGCTCTTCGCCGTGTGCGGGCTGGGCGCGATCGTGAGCGGGTTTCGATTGACGCGGCTGCTGGGGGGCTCGGCGCTGCTCACGACGGGCTTTGCCTGCATGACGCTGCTGTCGGCGCTGGCGTGGTTCGTGGTCGCGCTCATGAACGGCGTCTTGGTCTTGCTGGCGCTGCCCATCGTGCCTGTCGCGGGGGCCGCTGCCATCACCGCGTTCACGAGCCGAGCGCTCGTGGAGCGAGCCGACGCGGCGCGCTCGCGGCTGCGTGCCCAGGGCCTGGATCTCGGGCTCTGATGCTGAAGCGAGCGCTGCAGTTTGCGCTGTGGCGCGCGGCGGAGGCGCAGTCGGTCATCGCCGGCTTCGAAGCGCTCAAGGGCTTGGATCCGCTCGCTCGCTTCCTCTTGCGGCGCCGGCTGTGGCGCCTCGTCAAGCGCGCCGATTTCGAGACGGTGCGCGCGGAGCCACGGCATCGGTACCTGCTCGCGTACCTGCGGAGCGCGGGCGTGAAGCCCGTCGACCCCGATGACGTGGACGCGGTGGAGGCGCAGGCGCAGGCGCTCCCGCCGCCAACTTCTGCGGGCACGCGCGCGCCGTGGCTGAGCCTGTGTGTGCTCGGCGCGCTGCTCGTGCTCGGCGGCGCTGCCTACGGCGTTCGGCAGTGGCTGAAGCCATTCTCGCCCATCGCTACGCCGGCGGGAGAGCTGCTGGGCCGCAAGCTTCCCGCGCACGTCGTCGCGCTCGCGAACGGTGACGAGGAGGGCGCGACCCGCACGGGCCGGGAGCTACTGTCGCTCGCTCCAACCGTGCTCGGCGAGCCGGTCGCGCGCGAGCTCGGCGCCGTCATGGGGCACATGGAGCGGCTGGTGAAGAGCCCTGGGCCGCCTGCTCGCGAGCTCGTGACCGCGTACGAGCGCGGCGTCGTGAAGCTCGACGCGGCGCTGGCGGCCTCGGGGCAGCCGTTCTTCCTCGACGCCGAGCTGCGGGCCTATCAAGACCGCGCCCAGCCGCTGCTCATGAGCTACTACGTGCAGGGGGAAGCGCGCGTCGGCGGCCGTCATCCGAGCATTCGCGTCGTGCGCTTGTGGCGGCTCGACGACCTGAACATCGCGCAGGGGCTCGTCGGCTTCACTCGTCCTGGCATCGACGCTGCCATCGTGCTGCTCGACCAAGCCGAAGAGGCGCTGGTGCGTGTCACGCTACCGGCGGCGGCGCCCAGCGGCCGCGTCGAGCTAGTCGATGACGAAACTCGCGAGCGCGGCGCGCCCTGGGTCAGCGAGGTCGAGCAAGCCGCGACCAAGGTCACCGTCGCCTACTACGCGTCGCTCGGCGAGCGGCGCGCCACCGACGCGATGCGCATCGGCACGTTGCTGCTGAGACGGCGCAATTTGATCCGCAAATGGCAAAGGCAGCTGCGCGGCATGGGTTTCGAGCTCAACGTGCCGCGGCGGCTATTTCCCGACGTCGACTACGCCAAAGAGCTGTGGCTCAAGATTCCACGTGACGACTTGGCCGACTGGCGCGAGCTACAAAGCGAGCTCCGCGAGCGCCTGCCCGCGTTCGAGGAGCTGCGGGAGAGCTTCGTGCAATCGGTCGAACAGCACGAAGTGCAGCACCGCCTCGACTATGCCCGCGGCACACTAGAGGTCCCCGAGTTCTTGTGCGAAATCACCGGCTGCGACGATCCGCGCGCGTCGGGCGCCACGTTCGCGGGTCGCGCACGCGACGAAGCTTCGGCGTACCTGGCCCAGCTCGCGCGCACGCCGGGCTCGCCCGTCACGGAGCTCGTGGTGCTGTCCACCTTCATCCTCGATCAACAACAGCTGAACCGCGCCGCCGCCTACGGTTACGCGGCCACGAGCGTGTACGTCGCGATCGCGCGCGCGCTGGGCATCGACGTCGACGCCGTCCTCGGACGGGGCCGGGTTCGGCGCGAGCGGGTGGCCAAGCTGGCGATGCTGGTGTGGGGCAAGCCGGACGAGGCGCTGCGCGAGGCCGCGCGCCGGGCGTACTTGGCGGAGTACAAGGCGGAGCTCCCTGACGTGAAGCTCGAAGGTCGTAAGGAATACGCGCGCTACCGGCCGTAGCTTTGCTTGGAGCTCGTCAGAAATCGATGGGCTCGGAGCCGTACCAGAAGCCGCCGGTGACCGAGAAAGGCTTGGTCGCGAGCTCGAGCATGCGCACCGCGCCGTCGGGTGGCTCGCCCGGCGCATTCGGACCGCCGAGATCGGTCTTGAGCCAGCCTGGGTCGAGGGCGTTGACGGCCACCTTTCCCTTCAAGTCACCCGCGTACGCGAGCGTGATGCCGTTCAGAGCCAGCTTGCTGACGCGATACGCAGGCATGCTCGACTCGGCCTTGACGACGTCGAGCTTGCCGGCGCCCGAGCTCACGTTGATGATGCGGGGCTCGTGCCCGCGCAGGAGCAGGGGCAAGAGCGCGTTCGTGAGCCAGTGCGCCGCCAGGACATTGGTCGTGAAATTACGCTCGAGCGCGTCGAGCGGCTCGGCGTGGAATCCGGCGTTGTACTCTTGAATCGCGGCGTTGTTCAGCAGCAGGTCGAGCGCTCCCCAGCGCTCTTCCACGGCTTGGGCGAGGCGGGCGCCCAGCCCGCGATCGGTGATGTCGCCGGCGATGCCGCGAAAGCTCGGGTACTCGCGCTCGAGGGCGGCCAGCTTTTCGGCGTCGCGCGCCACGCCGATGAGCTCTGCTCCTTCGGCGGAGAAGAGCTTGACCGCTTCCTTGCCGATTCCCCGTGAGGCTCCGGTGAGCAGGACGCGACGACCTTTGAGGCGACTCATGGGCTCCGCGTAGCACGCCGGGCTGCTCGCAGGAAAGCTCCCGGAAACGTTGCGCGAGCGCGCGTCGCGTGGCGGCTGGGCGTCGTGAAAGGCCCTTGCCCTTTCCATAGTTTCTGCGAGCGTCAGCCTGTGGACGAAGAAGATCAGCTGGTCCAAGTGTCGCCGCGGCACTCGGTGCGCGTCGGCGCCGAGTACGCGGTGTGGATCAAGCGCGCGCCGCGGCAAGACTTCGTCGTGCGCACGATCATGAAGCGGGAAGCCAACGGCATGCCGCTCGTCTCGGCCGACATCGTGATCGCGGGCGAGGAGACGCGCGCCAGCTACCCGCTCGCGGAGCAGTACCCGCTGCACTTTCGCAAGACGTACTACCCGGGGCGCTTGCACGGCGATCCGCGCCAAGAGCGCGATCGCCAAAACGAGGCGGCGGAGATCCTCGGGATCCCCCCCGCGATCGGAGCCACGCACCAGGTCTTTCGCAGCTGCTTCTTGCCGGGCGTGCCCTACAGTCGCCTCTCGCCGTTCTTCGGTACCGAGCCCGAGGAGGCGACTCTACCGATCGCGAAGAAGCTCGACCTCGCTAAGGCGGCCGGCCTCTGGCGCTTCCTCGTCGACGCTCACGCCGCGCTGATTGGGCTCCACGAAGCTGGCATCGCGCACGGCGACCTCGAGCTGCACAACCTGATCGTGTGCTCGTCGCCGCTCGAGTGCATCTTGATCGACTTCGAAGCGGCCGTGCGCAAAGACGCCCTCGACGAGCAGACGTTCGCGAAGCGCGTGAGCGACGACTTCTTGCCGATGCTCAAGGAAGCCATTTTGCTCCAGTGCGCCCTCGGCGTTCAGCCGGGCCCCCTTGCCGACCTCGCGCGCGCGCGCGCCGCCGACGTCTTCAAGCGGCCGGAGCGGTTCTTGGACGAGATCGGCGAGCAATCGAAGATCGCCTGAGCGGCCTCGTCGCGGGTCGGACGCGTCGGGCTAACGGGGGGGCGAGGCGGGCAGGGGAGCCTTTCTCGGGTCGTCCGGCGAGACCGGCTGACGCTACGGCAGCCTTCTGCAAGAGGGGCCGCGGCGCGGCAGCCCTGGTGAACGCGCAGAGGCTCGGGCGCTGCTACGGAAAGACGAACGCCCCGCACGGTGGCCGTGCAGGGCGCTTCGATGTGCCGTTATTGCCGAGAGATCAGCGGATGAACAGCATCTCTTGGTAGGTGGGCAGCGGCCACAGGTCGTCGGAGACCAGACCCTCGAGCGAGTCGGCGGCGCTGCGCACGGCGAGCATCAGCGGCAAGACCTCTTCCTTGAGGTGCTTGGCTTCGGCTTCGGCGTTGGACGACTCGTGCGCGAGCGCTTTCTCGAGGTTGACCAGACCCGAGTCGAGCTTCTCGGCGAAGCTCGAGACCTCGCCGAGCAAGCGCTTGGCCGGAGCCGAGACGCCTGCCGCCGCGCCGAGCTCCGCCTGGTAGCGGATGGCGGCCGGCAAGATGATGGTCTTGCCGATCTTGACGACGAGCTTGGCCTCCACGAGCACCGTCTTGACGTACTGCTCGAGGTAGATCTCGTAGCGGCTGCGCAGCTCGCGCGGCGTCAGCACGCCGTGCTTGTCGAACAGCTTGACCGTCTCCGGCGCGTTCAGCACCGGCAGCGCGTCTACCGTCGTCTTGAAGTTCGGCAGGCCGCGCTTCTCGGCTTCGCGGTGCCACTCGTCCGAGTAGCCGTTGCCGTTGAACACGATCGGCGCGTGCTCGTTGGCCAGCTCCGTGAGCAGCGCTTGCACGGCGGCGTTCAGCGTCTTGCCGGAGCCGATGGCGGACTCGAGCTTGCCCGCGACGTAGTCGAGCGACTCGGCCACGGCGGTGATCAGCGCGATCAGCGGGCCCGCGATCGACTGCCCGCTGCCGACGGCGCGGAACTCGAAGCGGTTGCCGGTGAAGGCGAAGGGGCTCGTGCGGTTGCGGTCGCCCGCGTCCTTGGGCAGCTTCGGCAGCGTGTCGACGCCGATCTCCATCGAGCCACGGCTCTTGGAGGTCTTCGCGCCGCCCGCCTTCAGCTGCTCGAACACGTCCGCCAGCTGCTCGCCGAGGAAGGCGGAGATGATGGCGGGGGGAGCCTCGTTGGCGCCCAAGCGGTGATCGTTCGACGCCGAAGCGATGGCGGCGCGCAGCAGGCCGCCGTGCTTGTGCACCGCGCGCAGCGTCGCCGAGCAGAACACGAGGAACTGCGCGTTTTCGTGGGGTGTTTCCCCCGGATCCAGGAAGTTACCCTGGGTGGCGTTGCCGAACGAGAAGTTCACGTGCTTGCCGGAGCCGTTCACGCCTGCGAACGGCTTCTCGTGCGTCAAACACTCGAAGCCGTGGCGGATGGCGATGCGGCGCATCATGGCCATGACCATCTGCTGATGATCGGCGGCGATGTTGGCGGCCTCGAACACCGGCGCGACCTCGAACTGGCCGGGGGCCACCTCGTTGTGGCGCGTCTTGGCGGGGATGCCGAGCTTGAACAGCTCTTTCTCGAGCTCGACCATGTACGCGATGACGCGCTCGGGGATCACGCCGAAGTACAGGTCTTCGAACTCTTGACCGCGGGGCGGCTTGGCGCCGAACAGCGAGCGACCGGCGTTGAGCAAGTCCGGGCGAGCGAGGAACATCTTGCGGTCGACCAGGAAGTACTCCTGCTCGGGACCGGCGTAGGCGACCACGGGCGCGGGGTTCTCGGCGCCGAACAGCTTCAGCACGCGCTGCGCCTGGCGGTTCAAGGCCTGCTGCGCGCGGAGCAGCGGCGTCTTCTTGTCGAGCGCTTCGCCCGTCCACGACACGAACGCGGTCGGGATGTAGAAGGTGGTGTCGATGACGAACGCGGGGCTGGTCACGTCCCACGCGGTGTAGCCGCGGGCCTCGGACGTCTGACGAATGCCACCGTTCGGAAAGCTCGAAGCATCCGGCTCACCCTGAATGAGCAGCTTGCCCGAGAACTCGCTGATGGCGCCGCCCTCGCCGTCGGGCGAGAGGAAGGCGTCGTGCTTCTCGGCCATGGCGCCGGTCAGCGGATAGAAGAGGTGGGAGTAGTGCGTCGCGCCCTTGGCCGAAGCCCACTCGCGCATCGCAGAGGCGACGACGTCGGCCGTCGCAGCGTCCAGCGGCTCGCCCTTCTCGATCGTGCGCTTGAGCGAACGGAACACTTCCTTCGGGAGGTGCGCCTTCATCGCCGCGAGACCGAACACGTTGCTGCCAAAGAGCGCTTCCGGCGGCTCCTTGTAACCAACGAACGGGGCGACGGGGGCCGCCGCGATGTCGGCGACAGCTTGCTTGCGAACGCTAATTCCAGTCATGACAGTGGGTTTCCTCTTCTTACTTCTTGGGGTACGTCGTGGAGGGGCTTTCGGTCGCCGTTCGGCAAGAGGCCGCTCGAGTCCGCGCGGCTTCGCAGGCGTAGCCGCGCTATTTTTTCGGCAATGTTTCCGAAAAGCTTCTAAATGCTCGACGTCAGTGGCGACGGCGTAACCACTCGGAATCGCTAATTATATTAAAAGTGAGCGCAAGCGCTCGTCTGGCTACTCATCGCCATGCCAAAGCGCCACACGCGATCCTGACGCGCAGCTGGCCATCACCGCGGGCGCTGGGCGTCAGCGGGGGAACGGCTGCACGCGACTCTTCAGGAAGGCGATGACTTCGTCTTGGCTGCGCGCCGGCGCGCCGGGGAGTCGTACGAACTTGTCCGCGAGCACGTGCCAGCGGCCGAGCATCATGTTCAGCCAGATTTCGAAGTAGTCGACGCCGTCGAACACGATCGCGTCGTGGGCCCCGTACTCGGGTAGCGCCTTCTCGAACTCGACGGGGTGCTCCGTCCAGTGCGCGCGCGGCTTGATGTGATGAAGGATGTGATAGCCGTCGTTGAAGCAGCGACGGTTGTAGCGCGTGTTGATGCAGGTGATGCTGGCCTGAAACGGGTCGTCAGGGTGCTCTTGGCTGATGAAGCTGTGCTGGGTCCAGTTCCCCATCATCATCAGCGTGCGAATCAACACGAGCGGGACGACGAAGACGGTGAGCGTCGCCTCCGGCCGCAGCCAGGCGCCCACGCCGACGAGCGACCAATACGCGCCTTCACCGACGAGCACGCGGCCGAGCAGCTTCCAGTTCTTGCGCTCGTAGAAATAGAAGATCAGCTCCGGCAAGCCGATGAACAAGAAGCGTAGGTAGTAGCGGAGCCAGTGCGTGATGCGATTGCGCGTGAAGCGCATCGTCGAGCTCAGGTCATCGGGCAGGTTCTCTTCCCGATGGTGCATGCCCATGTGGTGGGCGAAGTAGGTGTTCGGCGTTTGGCCGAAGAACGGCCCGAGCAGCCAGGGGATGACGTGGTTGAGGCTGCGGTATTGCTTGTTGAACAGCTGCCGGTGCGACGTGAAGTGCAGCATCAGCGTGAAGCGGTCCATCACCGCCGCCATCACCAGCGCCCAGTAGGCGGGCGCGACGTACCAGAAAGAGAGGCCGAACGCGTACGGCCAGAAGAACAAGGAGACCCCGACCCCCGCCACGAGCGCGCACTGCAGCATCAGCCACACGACTGACGTGTCGCGCGCGTCGTTGAGCATTTTCGCGGTGCCTTTCAGGAAGGAGGGCGTGATTGCTTCGCGAGGGTCGGTCAGGGTCATTCGATTCAGGGCCGCTGGGAGCTAGGTCACTTGTTGGTCAAGGCCGCGACGCCGGGCAGCACCTTGCCCTCGAGGAACTCGAGCGAGGCGCCGCCGCCCGTCGACACGTGGCTCACCTTGCTCGCGACGCCTGCCTTCTTGACCGCGGAGGCGCTGTCGCCGCCGCCGATCACGGTGGTGGCGCCCGCTTCGGTCGCCTTCGCGAGCGCGGCCGCCACGGCCAGCGTGCCCTTGGCGGTCGCGTCGATCTCGAACACGCCCACCGGTCCGTTCCAGCACACGGTCTTGGCCTTGAGCAGGATCTCTTCGAACTTGGCGATGCTCTTGGGGCCGATGTCGACGCCCTCCCAACCGACGGGGATCTCGTCCTTGCTCACGACCTTGGTCTCGCCGACGCTGCGACCCTTGAAGTCGAGCTTGTCGGTGACCACGAAGTCGTCGCCGAGCACGAGCTTGTCGCCGGCTTCGGCGAGCAGCTTCTTGGCGAACTCGACCTTGTCGTTCTCGACCAGCGAGTTGCCGACCTCTTTGCCCTGGGCCTTCAAGAAGGTGTAGGTCATGCCGCCGCCGAGCAGCAGGTAGTCGACGCGGGGCAGCAAGCTCTGGATGACGTCGATCTTCGAGGAGACCTTGGAGCCGCCGATGATGGCCACGAATGGGCGCTTCGGATCGCTCAGCGCCGAGCCGAGGTAGTCGAGCTCCTTCTTCATCAGGTAGCCCGACGCCGCTTGCGGCACGAACTTCACGATGCCTGCAGTCGAAGCGTGCGCGCGGTGAGCGCTGCCGAAGGCGTCGTTGACGTACACGTCGGCGAGCTCCGCCAGCTGCTTGGCGAAGGCGGGATCGTTCGCTTCTTCGGCGGCGTGGAAGCGCAGGTTCTCGAGCAGGAGCACGTCGCCCGCGCCGAGCGCCGCGACGGCCTGCTTGGCCGGCTCGCCCACGCAATCGTCGGCGAACTTCACGGCCACGCCGAGCAGCGCGCCCAGCGCCTTGGCCACGGGGGCGAGGCTCTGGTCGGGAACACGCTTGCCATCCGGGCGGCCCAAGTGGCTCATCAGGATGGTCTTGGCCCCCTTTTCACGCAGGTATTTGATGGTCGGCAGCGACTCTTTCAAACGCTTGTCGCTCTCCACCACGCCGTCTTTGAGCGGCACGTTGAAGTCGACGCGCACGATGACGCGCTTGCCCGAGAGGTTGAGGTCTTCGACGAAGAGTTTGTTTTGAGTGCTCACGGAGAGCGCGGTAGCAATTCTTCCCCCAGGGATCCACGTGGCTGCTCAGACCGTAATGCGAAGGATGTCGGCGTAAGATGGTTAACCTCATGATTCTAATGAGGAAATTGTGCCGTTGCCTAGGGCTGTTCGCGCTCGTCCTCGGGCTTGGGGCCTGCCAGCGAGAACGGCTACCGGAGGGGGTGCGCGAGCGAGGCGCGCCCCTGCCCGCGAGCGCGCCGTCGCCGTCGCCGTCTGAAGCGCCGCGCGCGGCGCCAGCGGCCGGCGAGGTGACGCTCGAGCCGGTCACGGCCACGTCGCTCCTCCGGGCCATCCGCGCGAGCGGCAACAAGGCGACCCTCGTCAACGCCTGGGCGAGCTGGTGCGGGCCATGCCGGCGCGAGCTGCCGATGCTGTCGGCGCTCGCCCAGAACCTGAAGCCACAGGGCGTGCAAGTCGTGCTGGTGTCCGTCGACGAGCCGAAGGACGAGCCCAAGGCGACGGCGTTCTTGAGAGACAACGCGATCGGGCTGAAGAGCTACGTCGTCGACGGCAGCGTCGCTGAGTTCAAAGCCGGTATCAACCCTCGTTGGCCGGGCATGCTGCCGGCGTCGTTCCTGTTCGACGCGCGCGGCGAGCTGGTGCATTTCTGGGGCGGGGAAGCGTTCGAGAACGAGATCGTCGCCATCGTCGAAGCGCTGCTGGCGGGGCGACCGATCGCGGCGGAGACCCGCTACGGCTTGGCCCCAGGAAAAGTCGAGCCCTGAGCGCCAACGCGCCGCCGGTTCGCGCTGCAACGTGCGCGCGCTCTCTCCGCGCGTGGGTCGAAGTGCGAGGTGTACGAGCGGCGCGCCGATCGGCGCTGCCTGCTGAGAGAGTTCGCATCATCTCAGCGCGAGACAGCGCGGCGTGCGAGTTGCCTCGAAGTGGGCCAGCATCGCGCGTAACTGCGCGAAACCCCGCCGCCGCCAGGCTGGCGCGCGCCTTGCTGAATGCGAGCCATGGCATCTGGCACGGTCTCTCGCTCCGACTTCCCCCAGCCTTGGTCCTTCGAGCCGACGGGGCGCCTCGTTCATCTGCGCTGGGCGGTGGCGGAGATCGCCATCGGCATCGAGACGCCGAGCGCGGGCTTGGACGCGGCCGAGCGCGCGCTCTGCATCTTCGCCCAGCGTGGCCTCGTCTTGATCCAGGCCCTCGACGCGGACGGTGAGGCGCTCGCCGACGCCTGCTACGCCGCCAGCCTCGCCATCGCCGAGGCGAGGACGTCGCTCACACAGGGCGCGCAGCTGAGGGTGGACCGCGCGCGCTCGCTCCACGACGCGCGTCGCAAGCTGCACCGCGCCTTGATCCTGGTCGCGGAGGGCATGGCGCGCGAGAGCGGCAGGCGCGACAATTCGATCTCGGGCTTCGACGCGCCCGAGCTCTCGTCGTTGCTCGCGCTCCGCCAAATGTTCGCGGCTTTTCGCGGCGGTTTGATCTCGGCCGGCGAGCAGCGCGCGCGCCTGGGCTGGGCCCTGGAGGTCGCAGCGGCGGAGCTGGCGGTGCTGATGGCGAACCCCGCGCTCCACGACTTGCCACTGCGCTCGCAGCAGCGGGTGGCCGATCTCGCGCGTCGAGTGACGGCGTGGGGCTTGAAGGAGCCGGAGCTCGTGCTGGGGCGCTCGCTCTACCGCGAAGCGTCCACCATCCCCGCGATCGCGAACGAGCTGTCTGCGTACCCGCTGCTGATCGAGCACGACGAGCAGTCACTGTCGGCGCTGTCGGCGCTGCTCGCCAACGAGCCCTCGGGCCCGACGCTCGAGGCCCAGGTGCTCGGGCACCTGAGCGCGCTGCGCGGGCTCGACGTCGAGCTCGATCGCCTCGAGCTCAGCTTGATCTATGGCGCGGCGGGTGCACTCGGCACGCTCAGCCTGCGCGTCGCGGATCTGCGTGCTCGCTTCTCGCGACCGCTATCGGGCGCCGCTGCTTGGTCGTGAGCGGGGCCTATGCTCGGTCGCCGAGCGCGGCCGCGCGGCTAGGCGAGGGGGCCGGTCCAATCGAAGCGCCGCTCGTGAGCGGCGTCTCGACCTTGCTCTAGGCGGTCCATCGCTTCGTTGCCGAGCCGGTCGACGTGCTCGTTGCCAACGTGCCCGGAGTGGCCCGCCACCCAGCGGAACTCCACTTGGCGAGGCGTGAGCAGCTCGTCGAGCTTCTGCAGCAGGTCGAGGTTCTTGAGCGGATCGCCTTTGCGCTTCCAGCCGTTCTTCTTCCAGCCCGCCATCCACTGCGTGCAGCAGCCGATGAGGTATTTGCTGTCGCTCACGATCAGGATCGGGGTGTCCAGCTTTTTGACCGCCTCGAGCGCGGCGATGGCGGCCCACATTTCCATACGATTGTTGGTGGTCTGCGCCTCACCGCCCGCGCTCTCCAGCGCCTTGCGAGAGACGACATCGACGAGCACGAAGGCCCAGGCGCCCACGCCCGGGTTGCCTCGGCATCCGCCATCGGTGAACGCGACGACCTTCGACATGCTGGGCGCAGCTTACGTACGCCCGGCGGCGCTGCAACCGGCCCTCGGGAAGGCCACGAGTTGGGCTATGAAAAGCAGCTCACCCCCCTGTCGACGCGAGGAGCCTGACGATGAGCGATTTCGATCCCGAGTACGTGTTCTCTCACCACTCCGCGACGCCCGAGAAGCTCGCGCACTACGAGGCCATTCACCAGGCGGCAAAGACCTTCGCTCAGGTGATCTTGGAGCGCGTGCCGAACTGCGCGGATCGTGACGGCGTCTTGCACCTGCTGCGCGAAGCTTCGATGCTGGCGTGCTCGGCGGTGTCGCTGGACGGCCGCCTGAAGTAGGGCTCAGGGCCGGGAGCGCGTGGAACAGCGGTAGGGCTGCGGGGGCCGGGCCATGTTCACTACCAGCGGCCCTGAACGCTCTTCATGAAGCCATAGGGATAGCCGAGCTCGGGCGGCGCTGCCTCGTCGAGCCGCGCCAGCTGCTCGGGGCTCAAGGTCAGCTCGGTCGCCTTCACGTTGGCTTCGAGCTGCGCCACGTCGCGCGCGCCGAAGATGGCCGAGGTGACCTGCGGCTTGTGCAGGAGCCAGGCGAGCGAAACGGCGGCCGGGCTCGTGCCCAGCTCGCGCGCGATCTCGCGAGCGGCGTCGAGCGCGCCCCACGAGCGATCGTTGTCGAAGCGGGCGAGGCGGTCGCTCTTCACGGTGAGGCGCGCTCCCGATGGCTGCTGCTGCTGTCGCTCGTATTTCCCGCTCAAGAAGCCGCCCGCCAGCGGCGACCACGGCAAGATGCCGAGGCCCATCTCGCGGCACAGCGGCACGTGCTCGCGCTCCAAATCACGCACGACCAAGCTGTATTCGGCCTGCAACGTGACGAAGCTGGCGAGGCGCTCGGTCTTGCTGGTCCACAGCGCGCTCATCAGGCGATAGGCCGCGTAGTTCGAGCAGCCGATGTACAGCACCTTGCCTTGGTGGATCAGGTCATCGAGCGCGCGCAGGGTCTCCTCCTCCGGCGTGTCGATGTCTTGCATGTGGATCTGATAGAGATCGATGCGATCGGTCTTGAGGCGCTTCAGGCTCTCCTCGACGCAGCGCACGATGCGGTAACGCGACGCTCCGCTGCGGTTCGGCCCTTCGCCCATGGTGAAGCGAAACTTGGTGGCGAGCACGACGTCGTTCCGCCGATTCTCTCTCTGGAACCAGCTGCCGATCACTCGCTCGCTCAAGCCGTCTTGGCCGTACACGTCAGCGGTGTCGATGAAGTTGACGCCGAGCTCCAGGGCGCGGCTCATCACACGCAGCGCCGTTTGCTCGTCGCTGCCGAGCCCGTGCATGAACGATTTTTCGTCGGCTTCGCCGAACGTCATGCCTCCCAGACACAGCTCCGAAACCTTCACGCCTGCGCTGCCGAGCTTCTTGTATTTCATGCGGCCTCCGAAGCTTCGGATACTGGGGCCCTCGTGCCTCGAGCGGAAGCCCCCCCTCAAAGACTGGTGGCGGGGCGGAGGGAGATGGCTTTGTGGTTGGGCTCGATGCGCCGGCCGCGACGCCGGGCCACGACCTGCGTAAACTCGGCCCCCAAGAACAAGATCTGCACGGAATAGTAGACCCAGACGATGAGCACGACGAGCGAGCCGGCGGCTCCGTACGATGAGCCGATCGACGCCTTGCCGAGGTAGATACCGAGCAGGCTCTTGCCGATCGTGAACAGCAGCGCCGTCATCGCGGCTCCTGCCCATACGTCTGACCACGCGATGCGCACGTCCGGCACCAGCTTATAGATGAGCGCGAACAGCACCGTGATCATCCCGAAGGAGAAGCCGAAATTGGCGGCTTGCCAAACCGCCTCACCTCCCGGGAGGTGATCGCTGAAGCCGCGGCCGACCACGCTCAGAATCGCGCTCAGCAGCAGCGAAACCAGTAGCAGGAAGGCAACTCCCAACACCATCGTGAAGGAGAAGAAGCGATCCTTGATCTCGCCGACGATGCCGCGCCCCGGCTTGGCGCGCACCTCCCAGATCGTGTTGAGCGCGAACTGCAGCTCGCCGAAGACGCCGGAGGCGCCGATGAACAGCGTGACCACACCGACGAGCGTGCTGATGGTGCCCGTCGTCTGCGAGCGCGCGCTAGCGACGACGGCCTGAATGCCTTTGGCGGCGTCTCGCCCCACGATGTGGCTCAGCTCTCCCGCGATCTGCCCGCGGGCCGCCTCCGGGCCGAGCACGATGCCGGCGACGGCCACCGCAATGATCACGAGCGGCGCCAGCGAGAGCAACGTGTAGAAGGCGAGTGAGGCGGCCAAGCGTGACGCGCCGTCGTCCACCCAATCCGTCGCGGTTTCTTTGGTGATGTCCCAAATCTCCGCGAGCTTCATGCTCCGGCCGCTGCACGTGGCGTTCCACGAATGGCGCGGACGCGGCGGCGCTGTTTTGCGGGGCACCACCGCGCCGGCAGGGGCACGGATGTCACGCTCGTGGCAAGTTTGCAGGCGCCACCCGCGACGCCGACTGACGGCCACGGACGGCGCTTCAAGCCGCTGGCGCGTGCTCGAAGGAGCTTTGAATCCACTCCGCGACGACCGGGCTACCGAGCCCCTGGATGCGGCTCTTCAGCTTGCGCTTCGTGCGCGCTTCGAGCTGGCGCGCGCGCTCGCGCGAGACGCCGAGGCTACGCCCGATCTCGGCGAGTGAGAGCTCCTCCGCCGGATCGGCCATCAAGCGATGCTCGGCGATGTAGCGCTCACGCGGATCGAGCTCGGCCACGGCGCGCTCGACGGCGCTGCGCATGCTGCCGCCCACCTGATGCTCGAACAAGCTGCGCTCCTGATCGTCGGGAGCAGGCAGCATGTCGACCAGCTTGACCGGCGAATCATCGAGCACCTTCACGTCGAGCGAGACATCGCGCGCCTCCAGCCGGTGGACCATGCTGCGCAGCTCGTCGGGAGAGATGCCCACGCGCTCGGCGACCATGCGATCCGCCGCTTCCCCTTCACCCATGAGGTTGACCGCGCGAACGCGCTCGCGACGCAGCTTGAAGAACAGGCGAGAGCGGAGCGGGCCGGAGCCACCTCCGACCATGCTCCACGACTTGATCACGTGATCCAAGATGTACGCGCGCACCCAGTGGGCCGCGTAGGTCACGAAGCGGATGCCTCGCTCGGGCTCGAACTTACCGAGCGCGTGCACGACGCCGAAGTTGCCCTCAGCGATGAGCTCGCTGACAGGCACGCCGTAGCGGCGATACTTCATGGCGACGGCCACGACGTGACGCAGGTTGGCGCGGGCTAGTGCGTCACCGGCTGCGCGGTCACGGTTCAATTTCCAGCGCAACGCCAGCGCCATTTCCTGCTCTCGCTCCAGGCGCGGCGCGCGCTGGGCTTCGGCGATGTAGAACGCCACGTCATCATTCGGGGAAGTCATGAAAACACCTGTGCTCCGGCCCCTCGGCGGAGCTCTTGAAGAAACCTTGTTCGCAACTTTCGTGCCCTCAGCGCTGAGGGCCGTTCAAGACGTCGTCGATCTTGCGGAGGGCCTCGTCGAGCGCGAGGCGAATGGCGCGCATCGTCGCCGGTGACATGCGCCCGCGATGAGCGCCCTTACGGAACGTCGTCATCAGACGCCCCACGCGCTTCATCAGTTCCGCGAAATCCTCCGCGTACGATTCCCAAGGTTGATCCTCGGTGAATCGGGCATAAAACTCGTCCACGCTCGAGCGATTCGTCTCGAGGTCGGCCTTGCCCGCGTCCGTGATGCCGTAAACCTTGCGGCCATCCTGCTCCACCACGCGGGCGTGCTCGAGCTCCTCGAGCATTTGCAGGGTGGGGTAAATCACGCCCGGGCTCGGTCGATAGGAGCCGCCCGCGCGCTGCTCGATGTGTTGAATGATTTCGTAGCCATGGCGAGGCTGCTCGGCGATGGCTTCCAGCACGAGGTAACGCACGCCCCCGCGCTCGGCGCGCGGCGGGGGCTCACCCATGGCCTCGGCCCACCAAGGCCGCCCGCCGCGGCCGCCGGGGCCGCGACCGCCCGAGCCACCCCAGCCCCGACTAGCCCACCAGAGCTGTTCCGGCCCGCAGGTAGGATCTCGATACATCTTCCTCTCTCCAATCATTTCAGCGACTTGCGTCTCGAACAATCGCTCTCGATATGTCTCGCGATATGTCTTGAGACATAGCTATAGATATATCTGACACATCGTCAAGGACCGGGGGATGAAGTTTTGTGAGGGTCGCGCGGGGCGGCAAAACCGGGGCGGACGGGCTCGCTGCGTTCATCCGCTGAGCGGCGGAATCCGTCACGGCTCGGCGACGTTTGACGGACACCCGTCCGGACAAATGTCCGCCCGGCGCGGCCGGAGCGTCCGCTGCTGCGCTGGGCACGGCTGATGAAATGGCGTGCGGCGCAGCGTCGATCACGACGGCGCTCGCGGGGCGCTGGTTGGATGAGGCCAGCCATCTGACGATGGCTGGATGTCACACCGAGCGCGGGCTCCTCGCCAACCTGGCGAGACGCGCGGCCCTACTGGTGTTACCGCGCAGCGTAGCTGAGGGACGGATGCGGGATCTCGCGCAAGCTGCGTGAGGGGGATGGCGGGGCGGCGTTGGTCATCGCCCGCGCGGAGCTTGCACGTTTCTGGACGGAATCGCGCT
>JAEYWK010000049.1 GCA_023431345.1 Pseudomonadota bacterium | reverse complement strand
GCCGCACCAGCGCTTCGACTGCCGCCGCCTCGTCGGCGGCGCCCAGCGCGCGCCTCGCTCAGGTGCACATCACGCAGTCGGCTACGCGAGCGCGATCAGAGGCTCAAGCTGCAGGCGCGCTAACACTCAGAGAAGCCTTGGCACTTGCCGGTCAGGAGCGCCCGAAGCTCTTTCAGCGCGATGCAAACAGGATTCCGATCCGCGCCCACGATCTGAGAGCCACGTTCGTCACGCTTGCGTTGGCTCTGGGAAAGACCGAGGACTGGGTAACGCGCAGGACGGGGCACTGCTCGTCCGTCATGCTTGCTCGGTACAGGCAGGACGCTGAGACCATCCAAGAACATCGTCTCGGTTGGCTCGTTGATCTTCACGAGCACTTGCCCGAGTTCAAGAATTCGAACGCAGAGCCGACGCCTTCGGAATCGATATCGTCGAAGAATCGTCGAAATACTTGAGCGCGCTGCTCAAGAAACGTTTTGCTCTTCGCCGACTTTCTGAATCGTTTCTCTGTAGTGCACGAGGAGGGACTTGAACCCCCACACCTTGCGGTACCGGAACCTAAATCCGGCGCGTCTGCCAATTCCGCCACTCGTGCGATGAGGAGGCGAGAGGCATAGCGCGGGGTGCGGGGCGGCGTCCAGTTGGAACGGGGGTTGGGAGGGGATGCGGCGATGGCCTTCAGCCGTCGTAGGCTTTTTTTAGCTCGCTGAGCTCGAGCTTGGTCATCTTCAGCATGGCTTGCATGACGCGCTGTGCGCGCGCTGGATCGCCGCCTCCGGAAGAGGAGCTGAGCGAAGCCCTTGGGAATGAGCTGCCATGAAACGCCGAACTTGTCCTTCAGCCAACCGCATCGCTGCTCGGAGCCGCCCTCGCTCAGCTTCTCCCACAGCGCGTCCACTTCCACCTGGTCCTCGCAGCTCACGAACAGCGAGAAGCCCTCCGTGAACTTGAAGCTCGGCCCGCCGTTCAGCGCGATGTACTGACGACCTGCCAGCTCGAACGTGACTGACATCACGCCTCCGCCGGCGCCCGGCGACGTGTCGGTCACGCGGGAGTCCTTGAAGAGTGAGGTGTAGAAGCGGGCGGCCTGCTCGGCCTGGTCATTGAAAGTCAGGAAAGGCGTGATTTTTGACATGAGGTCTCCAGAGCGTTGGGGCTGCCCAGCCGGGCAGGACGTACCGAGGACGGAGCCGCGGCTCGGCGCTCGACATCGGCCGCAACGATTTCTTGAAATTACCCCGACCCGCGGGCCAAGCGCGAGCCTGGCGCCGTCTCGGGCTAAATGAGCGCGGGTGCTGACGCTGCTGGCTCTCCGCGTTCGTCTTCGCCTCGCACACGCGGGCCTGAGCGGCGCGCTCGCCCTGCTCCTGTCAGCGCCGGGCATGGCGCAGCTGCCGCCGCTCGCCGACACCACGCTGCAGTACATGCCGGCCTCCGACGTGCCGGAGGCAGACGGCCTGCGCGCTCAGATCTCGAGCTACGACGTGCAGGTCAACGTGCCGACGCAGCTCGGTCGAAACACCTTCTTCATCCCCGGCCTGCAGTTTCACCTGGATAGCGTCAGCTACGCGAACGAGCCGCCCGGTTTCACTCCGCTGAACGCGCTGTTCGGGATCGACATGCCGATGCTCTTGGCCCATCGCGTGAGCGAGCGCTGGACGCTTTCCGCGCGGGCGTGGCCCGGAGTCGCGGGCGACCTCGAGAAGCTCGACGCTCGCGCGCTGCGTGTCGGCGCCTTGACCATGCTCAACTGGTCGCCCGGTGCGAGCTTCACGACCGGGGGAGGAGGGCTCGTCAGCTATTCGTTCGGTGAGCTCTTGCCGCTCCCGCTGGTATACGTGGATTGGTCGCCTGGTCCCCATTTTCGCCTAGAAGCGAGCCTCCCCTTCTTCGCCAGCGCCACGCTGCGCCTCGCCCATCGCGCCGAGCTCGGGCTCAGCGCCGACGTCGGCGGCAACGAGTACGCCATCGGCAGTCGCGAGATTCGCGAGCGCTATCCGTGCGTGGGCAGTCCCGACGATCCGCGAACCGCGAGTGACGAGCGGCGCGCGCCGCTCGCGAGCTGCGTCGATCACGTCGCCTACTCGGTGATCGCCGCGGGCGCGGACGTGCGCGTGCGATTGCTCTCGTCCCTCTGGTTGAGCGCTTTCCTCGGACACACCCTGTATCGGCGCTACGACGTGCAGAACGACGACGGCAGTAGTGTCCCTGGTGGCAACGTCGATCTGCCGAACGTGCCGCTGTTGCGGTTGGGTCTGACCTTTCGCATCCCCGAGCCAGACGCCGTCGAGGCGCGAGCCTTACGCTGAGTCGCGCAGGTCACGTGCGCGCCGCTCGAGATCGATGCGAAGCGCGCCTTCCGTCTCTGCGCTGAGCGCCCGTGTCGGCTGGCCGGGGCGCCGCTTGAGGAGGCGAGTGGCGATGAAGGGGTCGCGGTGCTCCCTCCACCAACCCGCGGCCGCCGCGCCGCTCCACGTAGGCGCTTCGGGACAGGAGAGGAGCGCTTCTCGCAAGGCGAGCGCGGAAGGAAACCGCGCGGTAGGCTGCTTGGCTAGGCAGCGCAAGACCACGGCGTCGAGAGCCGGGGACACGCCCGGAGCCAGCTCGGAAGGAGCACGCGGCGGGGTGAGCAGGTGCGCCATGCAGACCTCGACGATGGTGGAGCCCAGGAAGGGAGTCTCACCCGTGAGCAAGAAGAAGGCCACGGCGCCGAGCGAATACAGGTCACTGGCCACGCCCACCTGAGACGGGGTTTCGATGCTCTCAGGTGCCATGTACAGCGGAGTCCCCTCGAGCGTGGCGCTTGCGTCGCCGGCATCGGCTTGCTCTTTCACGTCCATGACGAGCCCGAAGTCCAAGAGCTTGGCGACGTCGCCCTCGCCGCCGCGCTCACTCAGCAGGACGTTGCTGGGCTTGATGTCTCGGTGGACCAAACCTTGCTCGTGCGCCTCGTTCAGAGCTCGGCACACCTGCTCCAAAATCCAGATCACGCGGCCCGGCGGCAGCGGTCCGGCGTGGGCGACGAGGCGCTCGAGATCCCCGCCCTCGAGGTACTCCATCGCGTAGTAGAAGACGCCGTCGGGCGTGCGTCCGTAGTCGAAGACGGCGACCGTATTCTGATGCGTGAGCTGCGCCGTGCGGCGAACCTCCCGCTCGAAGCGCTGCAAGCTGCTGGCGCTGACGCGGTCGGGCAGCAACAGCTTGACCGCGGTGTCGCGCCGCAAGAGGGCGTGAGTCGCGCGGTACACCACGCCCATGCCGCCTTCGCCGATCTTGTCGCGGAGCACGTACTGTCCGACGCGCGACATCTCGCGCACGTGCCGCCGCAAGCCGTAAATCACGCTCGAGGCCAGCCCGGCGAGGAACGCCGTCACAGCGAGGCTGCGAAACACCACGTAGCCCTGAAACAACCAATCACGCGGCTGCGCCGGCTGCCCCAGCGCTTCGAGGCGCAGCCAGGTCGCCACCAGCCCGCTCGGCACGAGCGCGAGTGCGCAAACCGAGAGCGTGCGCCGCGCCGAGCTGGGCAAGAGCAGCGCGCGCGCCATCATCACGTACGTGAGCCCGAGCAGCAGCGAGACGGACGCCTCGTTGGGTGGGCGCACGCGGCTGATCGAGCCCGCGATCAGCCAGCACGTGACGGAGCTCGCCACCGCGTCGAGCGCCCACAGCTCACGAAGGCTGCGCTTGCCGCGCCGACAGCGCAGCGCCGCCGCGCCGTTGCCGACCGCGATCGCCAGCGTCACCAGCGGAATCGCCATCGGCTGCGTCGGCAGGCGTCCCGCCGCGAGCGCCGTCACCAGCGGGCTGAGCGCGTAGAACACCGAGACGCCCGCCATCACCGAGAACACGAGCGCCAGCCGCCGCTGCAAGTGCTGCCTGGTTTCGTCGTCGAGCTCCGCGGGAGCGGTCACGCTGTGGGTCGAGGGAAGCACTCCGGCGGCACTCTACCCGAGACCATCGCCGCAGTCTTGCGCGCGGGAGTCGGTCAGCTCTCGCGATCGGGCGGCACGAGCAACACCGGGATTCGCGAATGTTGCAGGAGCGCCTGGGCTTGCGAGCCCACGACCAAGCTCTTGACGGCGTCGCGCGAGTGCGTCGCCATGCAGACCATGTCCGCGTTGGCGCGACCGGAGTATTGCCAAATCGCGAGCCACGCCTCGCCCCCTTCGAGCACGCGGTGCTCGGTCAAGATCCCGCGCGCCGCCGCGTCTTCGGGAATTCGCGCCGACAGCTGCCGCTCGAGGCTCGCGACGTCTGCGCCCCGCAGCGACTCGACGACCGTCACGAGGTGCGCCACGCCGCCGCGCCCGACGAGCGAGTAGCCGTGAGCGATGGCGCGATCGGCCAACGGCGAGAAGTCGGTCGGAATGACGACCACGCGCGGAGCCGCAGCCGTGCGCCCGGGCTTCCCCTGAGGAACGCACAGCACGCTGCACTCGGCTTCGTGGATCGCGCTGCGTGAAACCGAGCCTTGCCAGAGCCTGCTCGCTAGGTTGCGCTGATGCGTGCCCACCACCAGCAAGTCAGCCTGCTTTTCGGTGGCAACCTGGGCGAGGTGACAGTCGATGCGGCCATATCCTGGCGATACGTCGAGCTTCGCCAAGCTCGGGCAGGGCGTCTCCGAGACCCAGCGCCCGAGCTCGCCCAGCAGCTGCTGGTGAACCTCCGGCCGCAGATGATCGAGGGGCATGGGTCCGCTGATACCGAGCCGGTAGTGCTCGCCGAAAGGCCAGGCGATGTGCGCCACCGTGAGCGTCAAATCGGGCCACCCCGCGATGCACTCGAGCGCGGCCCGCGACGCATCGCCGAGGCCGGAGCCGACGAGCACCTTCAACGGCCGAAGCCCGCTGCCCCACGACACCAAGTTATCGGCGTTGCGAGCCACCAGCACCGGGATCTCCGAGCGCTGACACAGGTGCTCCGGTACGCTCCCCAACCGGTGCAAGTGTCGTGAGCGACCGCGCGCACCCACGACGATCAGCGAGGCGTCACGCTCCTTCGCCAGCTGAAGCAGCTTGAGCTCCGGGACGCCGCGCAGCGTCACGGTCTCGACCGAGATGCCGAAGTGCCGGCGCAGCGTGCCGGCCGAGCTCTCGAGTTGGGGGTCCGGAGAGAGCTGCCCCTCCGTGTCTGGCCCTTCGACGACCGTCACCAGTAGCAGCTCGTCGTTGTGCTTACGGGCGAGCGCAGCCGCGGCTTGCAAGGCAGACTCGGAAGCAACCGAAAGATCAGTACCGCACAGGATCATGCCCTGGTCTGAGCACGATCGATGCCAGCTGCGCACACCGCTCTTTCCGCGCCTTTTCCAGCTTTCTCCCGGCGATACGCGCTCGCTCGCGCGCAAATCTTGCGCCCGCGCGCAGACGCTGCGCCGCGCGACGACACGTGGCGCTCGCGCGACGGAGTCGAGCCCCCAAACGCTCACGCGCGCTTCATGAAGCGCTCGTCGACGCCTCTTGGCTATGTATCGAGAATGCCAATCTTCAACTTCATATCATGACACGCATCGAGTTTCGTCCCCACGCGGATGCGCCCGGCGACCGCCTGGGCGAACCGGACCTGCCGTGCAAGGTCAAGGTGCTTCCGCGCGACGAGCCCTTCCGGCACGAGGGCGCGCTTCATGAGCCGTCGTGAGGGAGCCACGAGCGCGGGGCGCTCCTCCCGACGGGGGCACTGCCGGCCGTCGCACCTTCGGCACGTGAGTTGCTCTGGGACCCACATGCGCTTCGGAGCCGTGTGGAAAATCGTCAAGGAGACCGCGAACGATTGGCTGGACGACGACGCCATGACGCTCGCGGCGGCGCTGGCTTACTACGCGCTCTTGTCGCTCGCGCCGCTGCTGGTCATTTCTGTGAGCGTGGCGGGCTGGTTCTTGGGGCCCGAGGCCGCGAAGGGGCGTGTCGCGGGCGAGCTGGCGGCCGTCGTCGGCGGAGACGCGGCGCAGGGCATCCAGGCGGTGGTCGCGAGCGCGGAAGAGCCGAAGAAGGGCGTGCTCGGCGCCATCGTTGGCGCCGTCACCTTGTTCATCGGCGCATCCGGCGTCTTCGGGCAGCTGCAAACGTCGCTGAACACGATCTGGGAGGTCAAGCCGCGCGCCGACCGAGGTTGGCTCGGAAAGGTCAAAGACCGCTTCTTCTCCTTCACGATGGTGCTGGGCGTCGCCTTTTTGCTGCTGATTTCGCTGGTGCTCAGCTCGGTGTTGAGCTCGCTGGGCGGCGTCATGTCCGACGCCTTGCCTGGCGGGGCGCTGCTCTGGCAGGTGCTGAACTTCGTGCTGTCGCTCGGCGTGGTGACGCTGCTGTTCGCGCTGATTTTCAAGGTCATCCCCGACGCAAAGGTGCAGTGGCGCGACGTCTGGCTGGGCGCCGCCGTGACGGCCGTGCTCTTCACCATCGGCAAGCAGCTGCTCGGGCTGTACCTCGGCAAAGCCGCCGTTGGCTCGTCCTACGGCGCCGCGGGCTCGATTGTCGCGCTGGTGGTTTGGGTGTACTACGCGGCACAAATCCTGTTCGTGGGCGCCGAGTTCACGCAAGTGCAGGCCAAGAGCCGCGGCGCGGGCGTCGAGCCGAGCGCCAACGCGGAGCACGCCGAGGCGCCCCGCGAGCCCGACCAAGGGCAGAATCCTGAGGCACGACCGTTTCGTCACGAGCGCGGCAACATGTCTCGCTCTGCCACGAATCGCTGAGCTTCAACCGACACGGCGCAGGGCCCGCGCCAAGCGGAGCACCCCCGCTTCGATCTGGTCGCTCGGCACCGTCGAGTAGCAAAGCCGGAGCGCGAGCGTATCGCGAGGCTCGCGCCGAAAGCTCTCGCCAGGATCGAAAGAAACTCCTTCCTCGATCGCGACCTCGAGCAGCCGCTCTCCGCTGAGCTTGCGACCGTTGGTGAGGAAGAGCGAGAAGCCGCCCACCGGGGGCGTGACGGAGAAATCTGACAAGTGCGCGCGCAGACTTGCCCGGAGCAGATCGTGCTTCTTCGCGTAGTGACGCCGGAGCCGGCGCAGGTGAGCGTCGAAGTCGGCTCGCCGTAGGTACTCGACGAGCAGCTCCTGCGAGAGACTACTGGCTTGCAAATCTTGATGTTGCTTCCGTTCGCGAGCGCGCTCGAGCAGCGCTGAGGGCGGCACGAGCCAACCGACGCGCAGCCCCGGCGAGAGCGTCTTCGAAAACGTACCGACGTGAAACACCCGCTCCGGAGCGTCGGCGAGCAGTGGCCGCGAGGGCGCACCGCCGAAGCTGGTTTCATCGTAGGCGTCGTCCTCGATGATGTAGCTATCGTGTCGTCGAGCGCTGGCCAAGAGCTCCTCGCGCTCAGCGCTCGACAGGCGCTGGCCGAGCGGGTTGGACACACTCGGCATCACGTAGCGAACGGGAGCGTCGCCGCGGAGCGGCACGAGCTGAGCGCCAGCCGCGCGGAAGATGGAAAGAGCACCCGGGTAAGATTCGTCGTCTACCCCTACTGCTTGCTGGTGATCGAGGGTCGAAAGCGCGATCAGCACCGCTTGCTGCGCGCCGCTCGTGATGATCAGGTCTCGCGGCGCGACGTTGGCACCGCGCGCCGCGAGGCGCTTCGAAATCCAGATGCGTAGCTCTTCCGAGCCCTCAGGCCAGCCGTACTGCAGCGCAGCGCACTGGGGGGAGCTGAGCGCCGTGATGAACGCGACGCTCAGCCGTCGCTTCGGAAACAGAGCCGCGTCCGGCAAGCCACCCGCGAACGAAACGAGGCCGCTCTGCTCCGCCGCCTCTCGGGCCAGCTGATCGATGTGACTCGAGCAGCTGGGCCCAGTTCGCTCTTTCGCGTCGACGGAGCCTTCCATCACGCGGCAGCGCGCTTCACGCTGTTCCAACCCCGTCGCACCGACGACTTGATACGGTCCCACGTGCCGGGTTCGTTGCCAGCTCGGGTCCAATCGTCGCGCAGGCGCGACTCCACGCGCTCGTCCCAGTCGGCATCTTCGTAGTACTGGCGAGCACCATAGCCGTAGCGCAAGCCCGGCTCCACGTCGTCCCAGCTGTCGGGCGGGTTCGCGACGCTGGAGGGAGGGATCGGCTGCTTTCCCGCCGCTTGCTTGACCGTGTCGCCCACGTCTTGATTGAGCTCGCGCCCGCCGTCGGTGAAGTCGGCTTTCGTCTGCTCCCAGTCGCGGCGCAGGGCTTCTTTGGTGCGCTCCCAACCGGATGAATGCGAATCGGTCCACCAGCTCGGGTTTCGGTACGTAGATTGACTCATCAGCTTCTCCTTGTGGAGCCGAGACAGTGCAGATCCCGTGCTAGCCGGAGGCGGCGCGAACGTTGGAAATGACAGGCATTTCTCGGCGCGCCCGCGTCAGGCAACCGCTCGCGGCACGGCGGTTTGATCTCGCTCGCGACAACTTGTCTCGCATTCCCTCCGCGGCATCTTGCTCAGATGGCTGGGGAGGGGGATCCTCCCCCTCCGACGATGACGAAAGCCAATCCCAAAGTTGACGCATTCTTGACCCGAGCCAAATCTTGGCGTCCCGAGATGGAGAAGCTGCGCTCCATCCTGCTCGAGTGCGGACTCGAGGAAGACATCAAGTGGGGCAAGCCCTGCTTCTCGTTCGAAGACGCCAACGTAGCGATCCTGCAGCCCTTCAAGGAGTTCTGCTCGCTGATGTTCTTCAAGGGCGCGCTCCTGAAAGACACGCACGGGCTGCTGCGCAGTCAGGGCCAGAACACGCAGTCGGCCCTGCGCCTCGAGGTCACGAGCGAGAAACAGATCTCCAAGACCGCCCTCAAGTCCTACGTGAAACAGGCCATCGCCGTCGAGAAAGCCGGGCTCAAGGTCGATTTCAAAGCGAAGCGTGAGCTCGAGTTGCCCGCGGAGCTGACTCAGCTGTTGGAGAAGGATCGCAAGCTAGCCAAGGCCTTCCAGGCGCTGACGCCAGGGAGGCAACGCAGCCACGTCATGCACGTCGCGGCGGCAAAGCAGTCGTCGACGCGCACGGCACGCGCGGAGAAGTGTGCCCTGAAGATCCTCGCCGGCCTGGGACTGAACGAGCGCTGAGCACCACCAGCGGGCCTCATCCCGCCGGCGTGATCCGCAGCAGCTTGCCTCGAGCGCCATCGGTCAAGAGGTAGAGCGCGCCCTCCGGCCCTGCTACGACCTCGCGAATACGTTCAGCGCGATCGGTGAGCAGGCGCTCTTCACCCGTCACGCGATCACCCTCTACAGTGAGACGAATCAGCGCTTTGCTCGAGAGCCCGGCGATGAAAAAGCTGCCCTTCCACTCGGGAAATAGCTCACCTGCGTAGATCGTGAGCGCGCCCGGGGAGATCACCGGATCCCAGTAATACTTTGGCTGCTCCATGCCCTCGGCTGAGGCGGTTTGGTGGATGGGCTGCCCCGAGTACTCTTCGCCGTAGCCGATGGTGGGCCAACCGTAGTCTTTACCCTTCTCGATCAGGTTCAGCTCGTCGCCGCCGCGCGGCCCCATCTCCACGATCCACAGCCGCTGCTTCGCGTCGAAGTCGGCCGCGAGCGGGTTCCGGTGCCCCGAGCTCCAAATCTCGGGGCGCGCAGCTGGGCGATGGACGAAGGGGTTGTCGCGTGGTACGGCGCCATCCGGGCCGATGCGCACGATCTTGCCGAGGTGGCTGTTCAAGTCTTGGGCTTGCTTGCGGCCAGCGAGGATCGAGCGCTCCCCGAGCGTGACGAACAAGCTACCGTCAGCGGCGAGCGCCAACCGGCCCCCCGCGTGTTTGGTCGAATCGAGCGTGGGGCTCGCCCTGAAGATGACCCGCAGCTGATCGAGCTTCGGCTCAGGGCCGTCGATGAAGCGTGCGCGCGCCACCGCCAGGCCGTTGCCACCCTCGCGCGGTTCGACGTAGCTCAAGTAGAAGAGCTTGCTCGTGGCGTGATCGGGCGCGACGGCGACGTCGAGCAGCCCCGCTTGATCTTCCCCGACCACGGCCGGGACCCCGCGCACCGGCCGTGACTTCTGCCCACTGGCGGAGACGACGATCAGCGAGCCCTCGTGCTTCTGCGTGACCAACCAGCGACGATCGGGCAAGAGCGCGAGCGCCCAAGGTTGATGCAAGTCGGTCGCGACGTCGTCGACCTGAAATTTCGTTCGCGAGTGGATGGCGGGTGCGCGTGTTTGCCCCACGAACGCGGGCTGAAGCTCGGGCACGTTGGGCGGCGCCGTCTCCACGGGAGCTCCGGACGGGTTAGGACCGACAACGGCCTCCGTGGATTGCCCCTGGCCGTCCGCGGGCACGACCTTCGTCATCGGCTCCGGGCCGTGCGTGCGTGGCGGAGTCTTGTTGCAGGCGACGAGCAGCAGCGGAGCAAGGCGACAGGTGACGCGCCAAATCGAGCTCATGATTGGTTTTCTAACGTGATGCCGCGCGAAGTCCACCGCCGCTGACGCAGAAAATGCGCGAGCAACGCGCAATCGGTGCGCGCTTCTGTCTCACCTGCGCCTGAATGCTGCGCGAACGCCACGGCACGCTCGTTGCTGACTAGGCCGACATGGGAACGAACCCTTCACGCATGCAGGTGCTGGTGGTCGGCGCGGGGCCGGTCGGCTTGTTCGCGGCGCTGAGGCTCCGTGAACAGGGCGTCGCGGTCCGCATCATCGATCAGCACCCATCGCACCGCGCCCACAATTTCCCTGTCGTGCTCCACCCTCAGACGCTGAGGCTGCTGCAGAGCATGAATATCGCCGCGCCGCTGTTTTGGCGCGGCAAGCCGGTGCCCCGCCTCGCCATCTACACGCGCTGTCAGCGCCGCATCGTGCTCGAGCTACCGGCGCTCAAGGGTGAGCTTTCTGGGGTGCTCACCTTACCTCAAGACGTCTTGCGCCGAGCGCTGGTCAGCGCGCTCGAGCAGCGCGGCGTGAGCATCGAGTGGAGCACGCGGCTGTGCGCGCTCCAGCAGGACGCGCGCGCCGTGAGCGGCGACCTACGCTACGAAGGCGAAGGGCAAGCGCGGGTGGCACCGTTCGAGGCCGACTACGTGATCGGCGCCGACGGCTACGAGTCGACGGTGCGCGAGCTCCTCCGCATCCGCTTGCTCGACTGCGGTCCGCTGCAGACCTACGCCTTCTTCGACGCTACGTGCGCGCTCGCGCACAACGAGGCGCAGCTCTCGCTCTCGGACGAGGCGGCCAGCTCTGCGTACCCGCTGCAGGGCGGGCAGACGCGCTTCAGCTTCCAGCTGAACGGCGCGTTGCACCGCAGTGTCGACGCGAGCGCGCTCGGCGACTTGCTGGCCGCGCGGATGCCGTGGCAGGCGCCCCACGTCGCGAGCTGCGATTGGGGCGGCGTCGCCGAGTTTCGGCACGCGCTCGTCGACCGCTTCGGGGTCGGTCGCGCGTGGCTGGCGGGTGAGGCCGCGCACATGACGGGGCCGCTCGGCGCGCAGAGCATGAACGTGGGCATCGACGAGGCCAATGAGCTTGCGCTACGCATGAGCCTCGACCTGCAGCGGGGCACGGCGCCGACGTTCGGCGTGCACTACGATGCGGAGCGGCGTCGACGTTGGGCCAAGCTCTTGAGCCTCGTCCCTTATGCTCAGTCGAACCCCACGACTCCCACCTGGCTCGCTGAGCAGCTGCGGCATGTCGTGGGGGCGCTGCCGGCGTCCGAAGGCGATCTCGATCAGCTGCTGAGCCAGCTGCGCCTGGCACCTTCGCAAGCGTTTCCCGGTGCGGCGACGGCCGGCTGAGCCTCCTGGCTATTCAGCAGGCTTCATTAAATGGGCGCATCGTTACTGCAAAATTGCTGCCGCATCACTCGACAATCCTCGCCTTCACCAAATCGCGGCCGCTGGCAGCAATTCTGGGACGCTGGCTGACGCGCGGCGGTTACTGAACCGACGGCAACCCGGCGTGCTCGCTAACAGCTCGGTGTTAGGCTGCACAACGGATGTCAGAGCACGACTCGTCGGACAAGAAACCACCCGTAGCGCCGAGCTCGCGCCCGCTCGCCCCTTCGGAGCGCCGCAACACCTCGATGCCGCCACCTCCGCCGCGTCGTTCGGCGAAGCCGTCGGGTCCGCCGCCGCAGCCGCCGAGCTTGCCGCGGGGACAGCGCCTGGCCGGCGTATTCTCCGTGCCGCCCCCGCCTCCGGTGCGCAGCGCAGCTCCGCCTCCGTTGCCGCCGGTCCCACCCGCGCGCACCACCGCACCGGCGCCAGCTCCCGAGGCAGCGCCTCCCGTCGTTGCTGCGCCGCCTCCCGTCGTCGCTGCGCCGCCTCCCGTCGTTGCCGCGCCGCCGCCTTTCCCTGCCGTGCCGCCTCCCGACGTCGCCGCGCTCGTCGAGTCTTCGCCGGTTGTCGCGCCGACGCCCGTCGAGCCGTCGCCCGTCGTCGCGCCACCGCCCGTCGAGTCTTCACCTGTCGCTGCGCAGCCACCCGTCGAGTCTTCGCCCGTCGCTGCGCCGTCGCCCGTCGCTGCGCCGACGGTCACCGCGCGCGTCGACGGGGCGCCCGAGGCAGCGCACGCCGGAGAGCCCGTTGTCGACGACGAGCAGCCGCCAGAATCGCGGGAGCAAGTCCCGCCATTCTCGCACGCGGCGTTCGCCGAGCCCTCGCTCGCGGCCGCGCCGCCGCTGCCTTCCGCGGGCGTCGTTCCCCCCCCGCTCGCAGCGCAGGTGCCGCTCGCGCCGCAGGTGCCGCTCGCGGCGCTGCCCGCGCAAGCGCCTACTCTCCCGGCGAACGTGGCCTTCTCGACGCCGCCACGCAACTCGACGCCGCCTGGGCTCTCGTCGCGCATCGAAGCCGCGCAGGCGCGCTTGGTCGCGGCGGTGCCACCGAAGTGGCTCGAGGTCGCGCGCCAGCGGCCGGTGCTGTGGATGGTGGGCGCGCCGGTGCTGCTGGCCTCTCTCATCGTGTTGCCGCTGCTCGCGCTCGAGCCTCCGCGCACCGAGCAAGCTCCGAGCAGCTTCGCCAGCGCCGGCGGCCCCGCGCCGGCCGCGCCGTCGCCAGCCGCGCCATCGCCAGCCGCGCCCGCCGCCGCCGTACCCGCTGCGAGCACCGAGAATGACGAGACGAGCGAAGCAAAGCTCGCCGAGCTCGAAGGCAAGCCCGCCGCCGCGCTGAGCGTGGAAGAGCTGCTGCTCTTGAGCAACGGCCGCGCCGCGGTGAAGCGCCGAGACGCCGCCGCGCTCGCGCGCAAGCTCAAGGAGCAGCCCGACACCGCCAAGGATCCCGCCGTACAACTGGAGCTGTGGCGCTTGGCGAGCGATCCCGACACCGCGCACGTCGCGCTCGGCGCGATGGCAGAGTCGCGCTCGACCATCGGCGCGGATCTGCTCTACGAAGTTTGGATGAGCCGTTCCATGCCCGCCGGCACGGCCGAGCTGGCACGCACCCTCCTCTACAGCCGTGACGTACGACCCGCCGCCTCTCCCGCGCTCGCGGCCACGCTCGAGCTGCGAGGCGCCGAAAGCTGTGAGGCAACGCTGGCCGCGCTGCCGCACGCGGCCAGCGCTGGCGATCGTCGCGCGCTTACCTGGCTCGGCAAGCTCAACGCGCGCCGCGGTTGCGGCACGAAGAAGGACGAGGACTGCTACCCCTGCTTGCGCAAAGACATGAAGCAGGTCGTCGCGGCCATCAACAGCGCCAAGAAGCGCGCCGCTCCCACCTACGCTCGCTGAGCGGCGGCGCCGCGGCGCGCGTCCTGGCGCAGGCAACGAGCTCGGTGCTGGCTGAAGACGACAACGGAGTGCAGGCTGGAGACGACAGTCGAGACGTCGGCCGCCGTGCGCTGTCGCTCCAGCTCTTCCAGCGTTTAGGCGTGAGTAGAATTCCGCGCAGCGCGCTCGGCGGACGGGCTCAGCCGAGCTTTTCGTCACGCTCGGCTGAGCGTCGGGCAGTTCACCGTCGATGGCACGCCAGTTGCTCCAATAGCTCGAGTCTGGCGTTGGCGAGACCTCCAACCACCTCCTGCCGCCCGCGCCAGACCTTGATTTCATCCGAGCCGAGCGGCGTCAGCGGAACGGCGGCTCGTCGAAGGCTCGCAGCTTGCGCGAATGCAGGCGATGGCCCGCGCGCTTCAGCTCTTCGACGGTCGCAATGCCGATGCGCATGTGCTCGGAGATCGCGCGTTCGTAGAAGCGGTTGGCCATGCCGGGCAGCTTGAGCTCGCCATGAAGCGGCTTGTCGGAGACGCACAGCAACGTGCCGTAAGGCACGCGAAAACGGTAGCCTTGAGCTGCGATCGTTCCCGACTCCATGTCTATCGCTACCGCGCGCGATTGATTGAAGCGCAGCGCCGAGTCTTTGACCCGCAGCTCCCAGTCGCGATCGGCGGTCGTGACGACCGTGCCGGTTCGCAGGCGGCGCTTGAGAGCGTCACCCGGCTCTCCCGTCACCGAGCGCGCCGCTTCTTGCAGCGCTTGCTGCACCTCGGCGATGGCGGGCAGCGGCACTTCGGGCGGCAAGACGTCGTCGAGCACCTTGTCGTCTCGCAAGTAGGCGTGCGCGAGCACGTAGTCGCCGATGGCTTGGGTCGAGCGCAGACCCGCGCAGTGCCCGATCATCAGCCACGCTTCGGGACGCAGCACGGCGAGATGATCGGTGATGGTCTTGGCGTTCGACGGCCCTACCCCGATGTTCACCAGTGAGATGCCCCGGCCGTCTTTGGCGACCAGGTGGTAGGCGGGCATCTGGTGCCGGCGCCACGCCGAGTCGCTCACGGCCGCTCCTGCGTCCGGCGTGCCGCGCGTGATCATCGCTCCCCCGGCGCACGAGAGCCCCTCGTAGGCGTCGTCCTCTTCGAGCTTGGCGGCAGCAAAGCGCACGAACTCGTCGACGTAGCGATGGTAATTGGTGAACAAGATGTACGCCTGGAAGTGCTCGGGCGGCGTGCCGCTGTAGTGGCGTAGACGCGCGAGCGAGAAATCGGTGCGCAGGGCGTCGAAGAGGGCGAGCGGCAGGTGGGGAGAGCTCTGCGGATCCCACAGGCCATCCACCAGCTCATCGCCGATGTGGGCGAGGTTGGTGCTGGGGAAGTAGCGCGCGAGCACCAGCGGCGTCAGGCCGCCGAGCGGCAAATCACTGCCGTCGAGCACGTAGGGAAATGGGATTTCTTGTGTCGACGGCCCCACCTCGACCTGCGCGCCGTAGTCGGCCATGAGCGGCCCGAGCTGTTCGAGCAGGTACGGCCGAAAGAAGTCGGGCCGCGTGATACTGGCCGCGTGAATCCCCGCTTGGTTGAAGCGCGCGAAAGACCGATCGACCCGGGGCGCGTTGCCGCTCGGTCGGTAGATCACCCGCAGCTCCGGGTAAACGAAGGCGCCGCGCTCGCGGCTGGCTGCGTCGGGGGGCGTTCCACTCGTCGCGAAGCGCTCGAGCGCCGCTCGCAAGTTGGCGACCGAGGCGTCGTAGATTTCGGCGAGGCGATCGACGGCGGCGTGCGCGCTCGGCTGCGGGACGAAGGAGGTCATCCCTCCCAGCGTACACGCGGCCCGCTACTCGTGGTAGACGGCGCTATCTTTCGTCTCCTGGACGAACAGCATGCCGACGACGAACGTGATGACCGCGATCACGATCGGGTACCAAAGCCCGCTGTAGATGTTGCCCGTCGCCGCCACGATCGAGAACGAAATGGCGGAGAGGAAGCCTCCGAACCAGCCGTTGCCGATGTGGTAGGGCAGGCTCATGGAAGTATAGCGGATGCGGGTCGGGAACATCTCGACGAGCATGGCCGACGCGCGTTTCATGCGTGCTGGGCGCGCTGATCCACTGGCGTTCGAAGCGGACCACGGGACTCAAATCGATGGCATCGATCAGGTAGCCTGCCTCCGCCATAACGGAGGTTTGCTCGGCGAGCGGCGTGCTGATGCCGCCCGCTACCAGGAAGTCTTTGCCATCGTAGTGGGCGACGTTGATCTGCGCGGTCGCGACGCCGGGCCCGAGCGGAGGTCCGCGAAGACGTCGCCCCCGTAGTGGATGTAGTCGATAGCTAATCGGGCAAGGCGTGCAATCGTCAGCTGGTGAGGGCAGCGGGAGACGCCGCGCGTGCTCAGCGCCCGGAGCTGGCCGGCGCTGCAGAGCTGGCCGGCGTCGCGGAGCCTGCCGGCGTCGCGGAGCCTGCCGGCGCTGACGCGGCGCTGCCGCGGCTCGTCACCGAGCCGCCGAGTAGCACGACCTGGCCTTGCCGCGCGTAGTCGATGGCGTCGGCCAGCACGCGCGCCGATTCCTGCGGGGCGTGAAAGCCCATGCTGTTCTCGGCCGCGATGAAGTCGAGCCGCCACTGCGCCCGCCGCTGCAGCTGACGCGCCTGCTGCAGCCGCTCGGCAGGGACGTTCGCGGCCTGAGCGGCCACGATGGCGTCGATCAAGTCGACGATGGCGCTGCCGCCCTTCTGCAGCAGCTCGTGACTGCGCTCTTGGATCGCGTCCACGCGCGCCTTCATCTCTTCCTCTGAGCTGCGATGGCACGTCTGGCAGGCGCGGTTCACGTTCAAGAGCGGGCTCCTCACCCAGTGATCGCTGATCTTCGACGCCCCCTCCCGCACGTACGGCATGTGGCAATCGGAGCAGGATACGCCGCTGCGCGCGTGAATGCCCTGATTCCACAGCTCGAACTCGGGGTGCTGGGCCTTCAAGACGGGCGCGCCCGTTTCGGCGTGCTCGTAGTCGACGAAGGCCTCTCCGCTCGGGAACTTCGTTTCATCCCAGAAGGCCTCGATGTTGTCGGCGGTCAGACCCTTGCCCCACGGGAAGGTGAGCGGCATCTTGCTCGAGCAGTAGTATTCGACGTGGCACTGCCCGCACACGAAGGAGCGCATCTCGTTGCGTGAAGCATCACGGTTGGGATCGTACGGCTCTTTGCGCAGGCCCTCGCGCCACTGCTGAACGCTCGGCAAGGCAGGCACCGGCGCGTCCGACTTGGCCAGCTCGTTGATGCCGCGCAAGAAACCGGGACGCGTGATGCGCAGCGCCATGCTTTCCGGATCGTGACAATCAGGGCAGCTCACGGGGTGAGCGTGGCCGCTGTCGTGCAGCTTTTGGCTCACCTCCTGGTAGCTCATCTTGTACGTCAGGTCGAAGCCCTTCATGGCGTCGCCCTGCCCCAGCTCGCGGTAGAGCGGCATGATCGAGGCGTGGCAGTGCAAGCAGGAGCCCGACTGCGGCTTGGTCAAGCGCTGCGTCTGCTCCTGATCGAAGAGCATGAAGGCGTGCCCGCGGCGGTCGCGGTAATCGATGGAAAATGCGTAGCCCGCGAACATGCGCTTGAGCCACGGGTCGCGTGCGATCTTCTGCTCCGGCAGCGCCTCGCTGCCTTGGTGGCCGCCGAAGCGAGTCTTGGTCGGGAGCGAGGTGCGCTTGTAGCCGTCGTACTGGAGCGGCCAGTTCTTGCCCCACTTGGCGGGATCGGTGTCGTTATCGCCGACGTTCACCAGCCGCACGTAGGGCGAACGCTGCTCGACCTTGCGCTCGAAGATGTTCGTCAGGAGCGCCGTCAGGCCAGCGGCCCCGGCCGCTACCACGCCGATCAACGTGAGGTAGCCGGCGCGGCTCTTCCAAAACTTGATGAATCGGCTCTCGTTCGTCATGGCTTCCCTGTTTCCTCGGCCAGCCGGAGCGGCCCGCCGAGCCCCGTCTTTTCACCGTGACCTGCGCCCGAGTGGCAGTGCAGACACGTCAGTTGTTGGTTCTCGGCAGCGCTGGGGTCGGCGATGGCGTGGGTGAGCTCGCCGTGGCAGCGCAGGCAGTTCTCTTGCAGGATTTCGCGGCCGCGCGGCTGCACCACGATCGGCTCGACGAACTGCTGGGTCGTGAAGCGCTCCCCATGGCGCCAGCCGTTCTCGGCTTTTGCTAGGTACTTGCGCACGAAATCCTGGGGCAGGTGGCAGTCGATGCACACCGCGGAGGTGTGGTGGCTAGCCTTTTGCCAAGCGTCGTACTGCGGCTGCATGATGTGGCAGTTCACGCACGCTTTAGGGTCGGTCTTGAAATACGAGAGCCCCTCCGCGTAGCGGAAGGTGTACGACCCGACACCTACTGCGACTCCCAGCGCGACGGCTAGCAATAGCGGCAAGGCGCGGCCAACTCCCTCGACAGGATTTTTAGCCATGTTCCTAGCGCTACCGGACGCTAGTCGTCAGCCAGGCCTGCCGTCAACACGCGGCTGGATGAGCACCGGCAAGTAGCAAAAGAGGAATAGTGAGAACGCGAGCGACCAGCACACGGCCGCCACGGACAACATCGACACATACAGCGCGGGGTACAGCGGAGCCACCACGCGGCTCACCGCGGCCAGCGTGATCAGCAGGAAGGCTAGCCCCATCGGGCGAGGAGCCGCGAGCATGCGACCGGTGTGGCCCAGCGAGACGCGCGCCATCATGCCCAGCGTGAGCGAGCCGACCGCGCCGGCCGTGATCGCGTGCGTTGCGGACGAGGCGGTCGCCGCGCCCACCAGCCCTCCGTGCGCTCGGAGCAGCAGGCCGACGACGAGCCAGCCGTAGCCAGCGTGCAAGATCCAGAGGAGCGGCTCACGCCGCGTGTAGCGAGCGCCCCAGCGCAGCGCGCGGGCCGCCGCCAAGACTCCGGCGAGGCCGGCGAGCGAGCTCGCGACGGGGACGTCTAGAGCCGCCACATCCACGATGACCAGCGCGAAGAGGGCGGCGTTCGTCGCGACGTCGAGCGCTTGGTTCGAGCGGATTGCCGCGACTCCGGTGGCGTTACGCGTGAACATCGGGATCACGCGGCCAGCGATCACCGACATCAAGAGCACGAGCAGGTCCACGCTGATCCGACTCGCTCTCTGCGACGCGCCCCTGCCGAGCAGACCTAGGGCCTCCGCGTGCACGGCCAGGTTGCCCGCGAACAGACCCGCCACGATCGCGAGCATGACGAAGTTTCGCCAGCTCTTCGCCGCGATGAGCGGGCGTGCCAGTGTCCACGCCAGAGCGGGAACGAACGCTAGATCGATGATCGCAGGCACCCCGCGCGGGAGCTCACCTCCGAACCAAAGCGCCAAGCGCCCGCTCAGCCACAGCAGCGCCAGCGCCGCGAGCCAGGCTCCGGTCGCGGTCTCGCGCTGGGTCCAGTTCCCGACCGCCGTCAGCAAGAAACCCGCGACGACGGCGGTGGAGAAGCCCAGCAGCATCTCGTGCGCATGCCACGTGACCGGATCGAGGTAGCCGGGAGGCGCGACGACGCCGCGCAGCACCCCCAACCAGAGCACGACCGTGAGCACCGAGCACAGCGCGGCGAGCAGGAAGAACGGCCGGAAGCCCTTCGCCAAGAGCGGCAGCGGCGTCGAAGGCGGAGCTGCGTCGAGCAGCATGGAAGCGCGAGCCATGACTTGCTACGCCGCAAGAGCAACAACCGCGCCAGCGCTGCGGAGCGCCCGTGGCGCAGGCGGTCGAGCCGCGCCGCCGCAAAGTGTGCGGCGGCGCGCAAGAGCTGCGCTCAGCGCTCTTGATGATACATGCGCATCGCGATGGGCGCGCTCACGGCCACGATCAGCGCCGACGCGGCCAGCACCCAGATCACGTCGGCCAGCGCCTCGGTGCCGTGCATCAGGCCTCGGGAAGCGTTGGCCAAATGAGTCACCGGGTTGTGCCGAACCACGGCTCGCAGCCAACTCGGCATGGTGTCCAAACCGACGAAGATGTCGCTGGCGAACGTGAGCGGCATCAAGAACAGGAAGCTCGTCGTCATCACCGACTCGGGCGTCTTCACCTTCATCCCGAAGATGATCCAAATCCACGACACCGCGAACGCGAACACCAAGACGAGCCCGAACGCCGCCAGCACACCGATGAGCCCCGCCGCGGGGCGGAAGCCGAGGATGACGCCGAGCACGATGATCAAGGCGGACGCCACGGAATAGCGGAACAAGTCACCCGCCAGCGCCCCCAAAACCGGCGCCGGCTGCCACATCGGCAACGAGCGGAAGCGATCGAACAAGCCCTTTTGAATGTCGGTGTTCAGCCCCACCCCGGTGTACACGGTGATGAACAAGATCGTCTGCACCAAAATGCCGGGCAGCAGGTACTGAATGTAGACGGTCGGCGAGCCCGCCAGCGCTCCGCCGAACATGTAAGTGAAGAGCAGCGTGAACATGATCGGCGTCACCGTGACGTCGAATAGCTGGAAGGGGACGTGCTTGATCTTGAGCATGGCGCGCCACGCCAGCGTGATCACCGCCGAAATCGCGGAAGGAGGCGTCGGACGCTCGCGAAGCGCGATGGCGTCGCTGCGCCCGGGCGCGGTTTGTGTCGTCATGGCTTTGGCTCGCTCGCGGACGCCGAACTCTCGGCGGCGTGTCCGGTGAGGGTGAAGAAGACGTCGTCGAGGCTGGGGGAGCCCAGCGAGAAGTCGGTCAGTTGAATGTTGGCCTTGGAGAGCGCGCTGAGCACGTCGGCAGCTTGAGCCGCGTCGGCGACCTTGACGGACAGCGACGTCGGATCGGTGTTGGGCACGATGCCATCGCCGAGCAGGGCGGTGATCAAGCCTTGCGCCTCCTCCCGGCGCGACGGCTCCGCGAGCTGCACGCGCAGGGCGCTGCCGCCGACCGAGGATTTCAGCTCGCGGCTGGTGCCCTCCGCGATCACTCGGCCCTGGTCGACCACGGCCATGCGCTCGGCGAGGCGATCCGCCTCTTCCAGGTATTGCGTGGTGAGCAGCACCGTCGTGCCGTCCGCCGCGATCTGCCCGACCAAGTCCCAAACTTGGTTGCGGCTGCGCGGGTCCAGGCCGGTCGTGGGCTCATCGAGGAACAACAGCTTCGGTCGCGTCACGAGGCTAGCCGCGATGTCGATGCGGCGGCGCATACCGCCCGAGAAGTTGCGCACCTGTCGCTTGGCCGCCTCGCTCAGGTCGAACACGTCCAAGAGCTCGGCCGCGCGGCGACGCGAGTCGGCCCAAGACATGCCGAGGAGCCGACTGACGAGGATCAGGTTCTCGAGCCCGGTGAGATCTTCATCGACCGACGCGAACTGCCCGGTCAGGCTGACCTTTTGTCGCACCGCGGCCGCGTCGGCCGCCACGTCGAGCCCCAGCACCCTCGCCTGCCCGCCGCTCGGCTTGAGCAGCGTCGACAGCACGCGAATCGCCGTGGTCTTACCGGCGCCGTTGGGCCCCAGCACGCCGTAGACGCTCCCGCTTTTGACGGCCAGATCGAGGCCGCGAAGCGCGCGCGTCTCGCCGAAGGTCTTGAGCAGCCCCTGGGTTTCGATCGCGAGCGGTAACGTCATGGCGGGCCCCATTCCTCGGACGCGGCGCCGCGATGTCAAGGTGCCCAGCCCATCAAACCCGCGCGGCCCGGCCCTCGGCCGCAGGGTCGCCGCGCTAATGCGCCGGTTTCGCCGCCCCAACCGCCGCGATTTCCCGTTGTATGCTGGGGCCTCCGTGTTCAAGCGAGAAGGACCTGCGCGCGACCTGCGCGCCAATGCCCTGCTGGCAGCCCACCTGGCCGCGACCGCCGGCTTCGTCAACTCGGGTGGCTTCGTGATGATCGGGTCGTTTACCTCGCACGTGACGGGCAGCGTAGGGCGCTTCGCCAACGACCTGGCCAACGCGCACTTTGCGGCCTCGTTCGCGGCGCTGTGGCTCGTGCTCGCCTTCTACGGTGGGGCGGTCGCCGCGAGCCTGCTCTTGGAGCAGAAGGACTCGCCGCTGCTCCCGGCGCGCTACGCGCTGGCCCTGGCGGTCGAGGCGGGGCTGCTCCTGACCTTCGTGTTCGTGGCGGGGCTGTCGCGCACCTCTCACCCGCTGCTCCTCGACGCCCAGGCGCTGTTCCTGTGCGCGGCGATGGGCATGCAAAACAGCCTCGTCACGCGGCTCTCGGGCGCCGTGGTTCGCACGACCCACCTCACCGGCGTGCTCACGGATCTGGGCATCGAGACCGCGCGCTGGCTGCGCTTCCATCAGAAGCGCGTGCTCAGTGGGCCGCCATCGCTACGCGAGCGGCCCGCGGCCGACCGCATCTGGCTGCTGGCGACGATCTTCGTCTCGTTCGTGATCGGAGCCGCCATCGGAGCCGTGATGACGGCGCGTATCAGTCGTTGGGCGATGTGCTTGCCGGCGGCCGCGGTCGGCCTCGCCAGTCTCTTTGCCTTCGTTCAAGGCTCACCCGCTCACTCCGTCCGCCCGCCGCCGGCACGCCGGCCGTGAGCGCTCTCCGTCGCTCTCCAGCAGTGGCGCGCGATCATCAGCGCTTCGTTCGAGCGAATCACGCGAGCCGTGCAGCGCGACTGGGCGCTGCTGATGATGGGGCCGTGCTCCGCGTTGCGAGCGGTGTCGAGCTCGAGGCCGAACGTCGCAAGGCCGGACAGCGCCCGAGCGCGCACTTCCGGGGAGTGCTCACCGATGCCGCCCGTGAACACGAGGCAGTCGACCCCGCCGAGCGCCGCCGCATAAGCCCCGATCTGCTTCTTCACGGCGTAACAGAACAGGTCGACGGCGAGGATCGCTTCTTCGTCGCTGCGCCGCAACAGCTCGGCCATGTCCGCGCTCCCGGACAGGCCTTTGAGGCCCGATTCGTGGTTCAGCAGGCGCTCGACCTCGTCCACCGACAAGCAGGCGTGCCGCAGCAAGTGCACGATGACGCCGGGATCCAGATCGCCTGCGCGCGAGCTCATCGGAATGCCCCCCGTGGGGGTCAGGCCCATCGTCGTATCGAAGCTGCGCCCGTCACGCACGGCCGTGAGGCTCGCCCCGCTGCCCAAATGCGCGACGATGACGCGCGCGGGCGGCGTCTGGCCCAGCTGGGTGAGCGCGTACTCGCACGAGAGCCCATGGAAACCGTAACGACGCAGCCCGCGCTCGCGGAGCTTCTTCGGTAGCGGAAGTCGGCGAGAGACGTCGGGCAAGTGGCGGTGGAAGGTCGTATCGAACACGGCTACGTGCCGGCTCCGGGGCAGGCGCTCGCGCGCCAGGCGCAGCAAGCCGAGCGCGGGCGGCAGATGCAAGGGCGCCAGCGCCGCGAGCCCCTCGAGCTGCTTCATCACTGCGTCGTCGACGAGCGTGGGCTCGGTCAGGTCGTCGCCGCCATGCACCAAGCGGTGGCCCACGATGTCGGGCGCGGCGCCGAGCGCGTCACGGACCCGCAGCAGCGCCTCGTCGAGCCGCGCCGCGTCCTGCCCGTCCCCCGCCTTCACGCTCTCCGCCAGCAGCTGGACCTCGCGCTCGCCCTCGCGGCGATACACCGCGAGCTTGAGGCTCGATGATCCGGCGTTGAGCGCGAGCACGACGTCGCTCATGCGTCCTCCGCCGGCCAACGAAAGTCGCGAACCTCCGGCAAGTCCTCGAAGCAGGCTCGGACGTACTCGGAGTGCCGGGCCAGGGCCGCTTGGCACTCGCGCGTCAAGCGCTCGGCATGCGCAAGGCGCCGCCGCGCGTGCTTCAGCGCGAGCATCGCCAAGTGAAAGCGGCTGGTTTGATTCAGCACCACCATGTCGAACGGAGTCGTGGTCGTGCCCTCTTCACGGTAGCCGCGCACGTGAAAGCGCCCCGGATGGGGCCGGCGGTGCAGCAGCTGATGCACGGCACCCGCGTAGCCGTGGAAAGCGAACACCACCTGCGCCTCGCCATCGAAAACTGCCTCGAAACGAGCCGGATCCATGCCGTGAGGGTGATCGTCGGGGCTCGCGAGCGACATCAAGTCGACCACGTTCACGACCCGGACCGCGAGCTCGGGCGCGCGTTCGCGCAGCCAGGCTACGGCCGCGAGCGTTTCTTGGGTCGCGGTGTCGCCCGCGCACGCCAGCACCACGTCGGGCGGCTGCTCGGCGTGGCGAGAAGCCCAGCTCCAAATCGAAGCGCCGGCCGCGCAATGCTCGCGGGCCGCCGCCAGATCCAGCCACTGCAGCTGCGGCTGCTTGTCGATGATGATCAGGTTGACGTAGTCGGTCGTGCGCAAGCAGTGGTCGGCCACGGCGAGCAGGCAGTTGGCGTCGGGCGGCAAGTAAACGCGAGCCACGCTGCCTTTCTTGGACAAGATCGTGTCCATGAAGCCCGGGCCTTGATGGCTGAAGCCATTGTGGTCGTTGCGCCAGCAGGTGGAGGTGAGCAGGTAGTTGAACGACGGCACCGAGCCTCGCCACGGCAGCGAGTCGCAGGCTTCTAGCCATTTCGCGTGCTGCGTCGCCATCGACGCCACGATCAGCGCGAAAGCCTCGTAGGTCGCGAACAGCCCGTGGCGCCCCGTCAAAGTGTAGCCCTCGAGCCAGCCCTGGCAGTTGTGCTCGCTCAGGACCTCCATCACACGCCCCCGCGGCGACACACGCTCGTCGCTCGGCAGCGTCGGGGCCACGAGGCAGCGCTCCTCCGTCTCGAACACGGCGCCCAGGCGGTTGGAGTTCGTCTCGTCGGGGCAAAATAGCCGAAAATTGTCGGGATTGTCGCGGTAGATGTCGCGCAGCAGCCGCCCCAGCTGCCGAGTCGACTCGTGTAGCTCGCGGCCTGGCCGCGCGACCTCGAGCGCGTAGGCGTCGAGCGCGGGGACGCGCAGCGCCCGCGAGACGACCGCCGGATTCGCGAGCGGGTTGTCGCTCATGCGCCGCTTGCCGCGCGGCGAGAGCTCCGCGAGCTCCGGACGCAAGCGCCCGCGCTCGTCGAACAGCTCTTCGGGTCGGTAGCTGCGCAGCCAGTTCTCCAAGATGCGCAGGTGCTCCGGGTTGCTGCGCACCTGGGCGACGGGCACCTGATGGGAGCGAAACGTGTCCGCGACGGGCTTGCCGTCCACCACGAGCGGCCCCGTCCAACCCTTGGGAGTGCGGAGCGCGATCGCGGGCCAGCGCGGGCGCTGGTCGACCTGGCCCCGGGCGCGCGCGGTCTGCTGAATCTCACGAATCTTGCCCAAGCAGGACTCGAGCGTGCGATCGAGCTGCTCGTGCACCTCCGCGGGCTCGTGACCGCTCACGACATGCAGGTCGTAGCCGTGCCCCCCGAGCAAGCTCTCGAGCTCTTCGTCCGTCGCGCGCCCGAGCACGGTGGGGCCCGCGATCTTGTAGCCATTCAAGTGCAGAACCGGCAGCACCGCGCCGTCGCGCACGGGATTGAGGAAGCTGATGCCCTTCCAGCCGCCTTCGAGCGGACCCGTCTCGGCTTCGCCGTCACCCACGACCGCGACCGCGATGAGATCGGGCTGGTCGAAGGCGGCTCCGAACGCATGCGACAGCACGTAGCCGAGCTCGCCCCCTTCGTGGATCGAGCCGGGCGTGTCCGGGCCGGCGTGGCTCGGAATGCCGCCAGGCGTCGAGAACTGTCGAAACAGGCGCAACATGCCCGCTTCATCACGGCTGATGTGCGGGTAGATCTCGGAGTAGGTGCCTTCGAGGTAGGCGTTGGCCACGACGGCCGGACCGCCGTGACCGGGCCCGGCGAGAAACAGCATGTTCAAGTCGTGCTGCACGATCTTCCGGTTCAGGTGCACGTAGAGCAGGCTCAAGCCCGGTGACGTGCCCCAGTGGCCGAGCAGCCGCGGCTTGATGTGCTCGGGGCGGAGCGGCTCTCGCAACAGCGCGTTGTCTTGCAGGTAAATCTGGCCGACGGTCAGGTAGTTTGCGGCCCGAAAGTAGGCGTCCAGCTGGGCGAGCTCGTCGGTCATCATGGCGCTCCTTTCCGCTCTGGCGGCGGCGGGGGGGCGGGCTCGTGAAGCGCGCGCACGCCCGGCGTGAGCAAATCATCGAACTGACCGCCGCGCGTGGCCCAGGCGAAGGCGGCCACGGCCGCCAGCGACAGCAGCAGCGTGATGGGCAAGATGAAGAAAATGATGCTCACGACTGTTCTCCTTCGAAGCTGCGAGCGCGCAGCGCCAGCGACACCACGGATATCGAGCTCAACGGCATCATGATCGCCGCCAGCAGCGGACTCAAGATACCTAGTGCGGCCAAAGCGATGCCCACGACGTTGTACGTCAGCGAGATGACGATGCCGCGGCGAATCGCGGCCAGGGTCCGCGCGGAGCCGCGAACCGCTGCCACGACGGGCAGGAGGCCGGAGCGGGTCGCGAAGACGTCGGCCGCCTTCAAGCACGTCTCGGCGCCGCCGTGGACCGCGAAGCCGACGCTCGCGGCCGCCAGCGCCGCGACGTCGTTCACGCCGTCGCCGACCATCACCACCCGCTCCCCGCGCTGCCGCAGCACGCGGACGTGCTCCAACTTGGCTTCCGGCGTCTGCCCCCCCCATGCCGAGGTTTCGGCGATGCCCAGCTGTCGAGCGACCGAGCGGACGACGCCGGGGTGATCTCCGGAGAGGATTTCGAAGCGGAATCCGTGCGCGCGGAGGTGCTGCAGCGCCCCCTCGGCTTCCGGTCGCACGCGATCGCCGAAGGCGAGCACGGCCTTGACCGCGCCGCTCGCGGCGAGCACGACCGGAGTTCGACCCGCTTTGGCGTGGGTGTCGACCCAGCTCTCGACCCAAGCCGGCAAGCTGCCCAGCTCGGCGCGCACCAGCGCGGGGGCGCCGACGAGCACGTGCGCCCCCTCGACGCGAGCCGAGAGTCCTCCGCCCGGTAGCTGCTCTAGCTCCTCCACCCGGAGCGCGTTCTCGGGGAAGGCTCGCTGCACCGAGCGGGCGAGCGGGTGTGAGCCGCTCTGCTCCATCGCGCGAAGAGGCGCTTGCCAAGCGACGTCGCCCGTCCACGACAGCAGCTCCGGCTGGCCTTCGGTCAGGGTACCCGTCTTGTCGAAGATCATCACCCCCGGCTTTGCCAGCTCCTCCATGAACTCGCCGCCTTTGAACAGCAACCCGACCTTCGCGGCGCGGCCGAGCGCCACGCTGACGGCGAGCGGAGTGGCCATGCCCAGCGCACACGGACACGTCACGACGAGGAGCGCCACCGTATGGTCGAGGGCTTGCTTGGTGCCCCAGCTCATCCAACCCAAGAAAGTGAGGCCAGCCACGAACAAGATCCCGACCACGAAGTGGCCAGCGACGCGGTCGGCGAGGCGCACGATGGGAGCCCGCTCGCGCTGCGTGGCTTCCACGCGAGCCATGAGCCGGCCGAGGCGCGTGTCTGCGCCCACGGCCTCGCAGCGCAGCCACAGCTCGCCAGTGTCGACGCGGGTGCCGGCGTAGACGCGCTCGGTCGAGCTCACCTCCACGGGCATCGGCTCGCCGGTGAGCAGGCTGACGTCGATGCTGCCGCGCCCACGCGTGACGAGGCCGTCGACGGGGACGCGCTCGCCGGCCGCGACACGAACGGTCGCGCCGACGCCGACGCCGTCGAGCGGCACGTCCCGCTCCGAGTCGCCTTCGACGATCCGCGCGCGCTGAGGAGCGAGAGCCAGCATGAGCTCGCTCTGCTGCGTCGAGCGTCGGTGGTGGCTCTGCTGCAAGTAGCGGCCGACGAGCAGCAAGAAGATCAACGTGCACAGGGAATCGAAGTAGATCTCACCGCGCCCCGTGACAGTGTTGAGCGCTCCGCCCACGTAGCCGGCCACGATGCCGACGCTGACCGGTAGGTCCATGTGCGGCGTGCGCGTTCGGAGCGACGCCCAGCCACCGCGCAAGAACACGCTTCCCGCCCAAAACACGGTCGGGGTCGCGATCGCGAGGCTGACCCAGCGAAACAGGGACTGGTACGCCGCCTCCATGCCCGTGAAGGCGCCGCTGTACAGCGCGAACGCCAGCAGCATGACGTTACCGGCCGCCGCGCCCGCGACGCCCAGCCGCAGGAGCAGCGCGCGATCTCGCTCGCGATTGCGTGCGGCGAGCGAGGCGCCGAGCGGGTGCGCGGGGTAGCCCAGCGACGCGAGGCCGCGGGCGATTTGGCTGAGACGGGCGCGCTCCGGGGCCCAGCTCAGGCTGACGACGTTGCGCGAAAGATCGACGCGCGCTTGCAACACGCCCGGCACGACGCGCCCCAGCCGCTCGACGAGCCACACGCATGCCGAGCAGTGCAGTCCCTCGAGCATCAGCTCGACCGCCTGCGAGCCGTCTGGCTGCGTCTGGCAGTGCTGGGCCTGGAAGCGAGAGTCGTCGAGCTCTTCGTAGCGCCTGCTTGGCCGCTCCCGTACCGGCGGCTGCGGGCGGTCACGCTGGCCGTAGTAGCCGTCGAGCCCGGCCGCGTGCACGATGCGGTGGACGGTCTGGCAGCCGGAGCAGCAAAACGCAGGCCCCGACGGGACATGCAATTCCCGCGGGACGGGGGAGCCGCAGTGGGCGCATACGACCGCCGCTGCCGCGTCATCGGCCCCTGCTCGGGCAGCCAAAGCCAGATTGGTCATGGCGCGTGGGCTCCATGAAATGGACAGTCAGCCGGCATGGTCGATGCGGGCTTGGCGGGCACGGAAGCGCCGGCCCCGGCCCTCATGGCACCCGCCAACGCGAAAGCAGGCAGATTGACGCGGGCGTTGAGCGTGATGACGCCCATGCCGAAGATAGCCGCGGCCGAGAGCAACGGAACGTAGCGCTTCACGCGCGACAGCACGCTCCCGATGAGCAGGCCAAAGCCGAGCAGGGCCGGGGCGCTGCCGAGCCACAGCGCTGCCATCACCAGCGCTCCGCCGAGCGGGCTGGCCGTCGCGGCGGCGGCGAGCGCGAAGGCGTACAAGAATCCGCACGGGAGAAGACCCGACGCGGAGCCGAGCAGCAGGGCGCGTGCCAGCGGACCCCGGCGGCGAGCCTGACCCAGCCACTGCACGGCTGCGGCCGACAGCAAGCGCGGCTTTGGCAAGCGCCAGCGACGACCGACACCCACGGCCTCCATCATGGCGACGAGCCCTCCGACCAACATCACGCCACCTGCCACCAGCGCCGCGGCCTCGCCTAGCCCCGCCGCGCGACCGGCCAGGTCGAGCGCGCGACCTAGGCTGCCGGCGATGACGCCGAGCACCACGTAGCTGGCGAGCCGCGCCAGCTGGTAGCCGGCCAAGACGCCGAGGCGCTGCTTCGAGCCGCTGGTGCCGTCGGTCGCAACCGCGACGAGCGCGCCACACATGCCGACGCAGTGGACGCTGCCGACCAGCGCCGCCGTCAGCATGGGCAACAGCCACTCGAGGGTCATGATCTCACCGGCTTGCTCACGTCGCGCCGCAGCACCTCACGAAAGCGGCGCCCGCCGTCCGCGGCCTCGAGCCGGAGCTCCCAGAGGCCCGCGATCGGTCGCTCGAGCGACGCTACGTAGACCCCCGGCTCGCTCTCGCGGAGCTCCAGCCGAACGAGGCGCGTGGCGTAGGCGTTCGGGAACGCCTCGATTCGCACGCGCGCGCCGCGCAGCGGCTTTCGAGCAGCGTCTACCAGCGCGACCCGCACGAGGGCGCGCCCATCAGCGCCGATCACGAGGGGGGCGAGCTCCGCCTTCACCCCGCTCGCGTCGCTCTCACGCTGCTCGCCGCGAGCGCGGTCCCAGTGCACGGCCTTGTCGTAGTAGTCGGGCTCGAGCGCGAAGTGCGGATCGCCCGTGGCGATGTAAGCCAAAGCGCCGAGCCCGCACAGCATGCTGCCGAGCAACACGACGGGCACCCAAGCCCAAAGTGACTTCTTCGACCCACGGAAGCTCTCGGTCATGGCTGGTCTCCCTGCGGCCCGAGCAGCGTGTAGCCCACGAGCTCGCGCACCTGTCCGTCACTCACCGACAGCTGAACTCGGCGGCTGCCTCGCAGCAGAGCGCGCGGCGCGATCACGAAGAAGCTCACCTCCGCGCGCGCCGATGGCTCGACCGAAAGCGGCAGCTCCGGCGCCACCACCGCCGCCTGCGGAAAATCGACGAGCTGCACCGCGAACGAGCGACGCTGGTCCGAGCGGTTCTCCACCTTCAGTCGCAGCTGATTGACGACGCCGTCCGGCGTTTCGGCAAAGGGAGCCCCCAAGCCGCGCAGCAGCGTTATTTCGGCGCTCGGGCGGCGCGTGCCCATCACGACGAGCGCGCCGAGCAGCCCCGCGAGCACGAGCGCATAGGCCACGACGCGGGGGCGCAGCCAGCGTCGCTTCTCGCCGCGCTCGAGCTCGGCCAACGACGAGTAGCGGATCAGCCCCGCCGGTTTGTGGATGCGCGCCATGATCGAGTCGCAAGCGTCCGCGCACTGACCGCAGGCAACACACTCCAGCTGAAGTCCCTGGCGGATGTCGATGCCGGTAGGGCACGCGACGACGCAAGCCTGGCAGTCGATGCAGTCACCGAAGCCCGGCTGCTTGGCCTTGCCCTTGCTTCGCGGCTCGCCCCGGCGCACGTCGTAGCCGATGAGCAGCGATTTGGGGTCGAGCAGCACCGACTGAAGGCGCGCGTACGGGCAGGCCACCGTGCACATCTGCTCGCGAAAGTAGGCAAAATCGAAGAAGATCAAGGCCGCCGTGACCGCCACGACCGCGAAGCCACCGGGATGCGCGCTCGGCGCCTCGAGCACCCAGCGCCGAAGCGCGTCGGTTCCGACGAAATAGGCCAAGAACACGTTGGCGAGCAGGCACGAGATCAGCGCGTAGACCACGTTTTTCGCGGCCCGGCGTAGGCCCCCGCCCTGCCGGTCCAGACGGAGCTGCGCTTCACGCGGCCCTTCGAACAGGCGCTCGATCGGCCGGAACAGAAACTCCATGTACACCGTCTGCGGGCACGCCCACCCGCACCAGGCGCGCCCTACCAGCGCGGTAACGAGCACGACGCTCAAGAAGACGGCGAGCAGCAGCAGCATGAGCAGCACGCCGTCGGTCGGCAAGAAGGTACGACCGAGCACCACGAAGCGGCGGCCGAGCACGTCGAGGAGCAACGCCGGCTTCCCGCCGACGCGAACGAACGGCAGCGCCACGAACATCACTATCAGCGCCCAGGCGACCCAGCGACGCGCCCGGAGCAGCCTGCCGTCGTAGAGCCGCGGGCGAATGCGATTGCGGGTGCCGTCGCTGTTCAGGGTCGGCAGCACGCGCTCTTTGGCGATGGGGACGGTCATGGCTCACTCAGTGGTCGACGAGCGCGCCTTCGGGGGCTTTGCCCGGCAAAGCCTGGCCGCGCAGCGTGCCGACGTAGGCCGCGAGCTTGCGCACTTCGATCGGTGAAAGCTGCTTGCCCCAAGCCGGCATGCCCTTGGCCAAAACGCCTTGGTCGATGACGGTGTAGATGTCGCTCAGGCTGCCGCGGCCGTGGAGCCAAGCGTTGTCGGTCAAGTTGGGGCCGATCGAGCCTTGACCCTTGTCGGCGTGGCAGGCAGCGCAGCGCAGCGTGAAGAGCGCTTGGCTGTCTTTCATGAGCGCGGCGTCGGCCATCAGCTTGGCCAACGACTCCTCACTGACCGGTTGCGCTAGGCTGGCTTTGGCTTGCTGCTCTCGAGCCGCCGCCACCTCGGCTTCGTACGCCGCCGCCACCGACGCGCCGTTGCGAGACACGTGGTAGTGAAAGTAGTAGCCTATCGAGAACACGAAGCTGCCGGCGAACATCCAAACCCACCAGCGCGGCAGCGGGTTGTCGTACTCTTGGATGCCGTCGTAGGCGTGATCCAAGAGCTCCTCCTGCGCAGACTTGGCCGCGCCGGGCGCGCGGGAGCGTGGGTCGCTCACGGCTGCCGCTCCGGACCGCGTTCGGAGCGGAGCGGCAGCTCGGCCGCCGCCTTGAAGTGTGCGCCGCCACGCAGCATGTACAGGCAAACGCCGATGAACACGCCCATGAACACGAGCAGCGGCACCTCGGCGTAGACGGTGAGCTGCATGGAGGAGACGACGTCGCTGAGCTTCATTGTTCGAACCCTTACTGTTTGATGTCGGTGCCGAGTCGTTGCAGGTAGGCGACGAGCGCCACGATTTGCTTGGTTTCGAGCTGTGCTGGGCCGCCTTGCGCCGCGATGCGCTGCGCGATCTCCTGGGCCTGAGCGCGCGCCAAGCTCTCGCCGCGCAGCACCGCGTCACCGTAGGGAACACCGAGCATGGCCATCGCGTCGACGCGCGGCTGAACCGAGCCGTAGTCGAGCTCCGTCGTCTCTAGCCACGGATAGGCGGGCATGATCGACTGCGGCGTGGTCGACTGTGGATCCTGCATGTGGCGCACGTGCCAAAGATCCGGATATTTGCCGCCGACGCGCTGCAGATCGGGGCCGATACGGCGCGACCCCCACTGAAACGGCCGGTCGTAGACGAACTCACCCGGCTTCGAGTACTCACCGTAGCGCTCCGTCTCCGAGCGGATGGGCCGCACCATCTGCGAGTGGCAATTGTAGCAGCCCTCCGCCACGTAGATGTCGCGACCGACGAGCTCGAGCGGAGTGTACGGCTTGACGGAGGCGATGGTCGGCACGTTCGAGCGAATCAGGAACGTCGGCACCATCTCGAAGGCCGAGGCGAGCACCACGGCCGCCGTCGTCCACAGCGCGAAGGTGAGCGGCTTCCGCTCCCAAACTCGGTGCCACTCCGCTTTCACGAAGTACACGAAGCGGTGCCCCGTGTCCGTCATTTGGCTGTGGCGAGGGATCGTGAGCTTGGGCGTGTAGCCCGTGTACGGGCCGAGCGCCGGCGCCTCATCGGCGGCGGGCTCGTAGCGCGCGGGGCGGGCGCGCCAGGTCATCACCAGGTTCACGAGGCCCATCACCATGCCGGCGACGAACAACGAGCCGCCCACCACGCGCACCCAGTACATCGGGATGATGCGCACGACCGTCTCTACGAAGTCCGGATACGAAAGGCGACCCGTCTCGTCGAAGGCGCGCCACATCAGGCCTTGCGTCACGCCCGCCGCGTAGATGGCGACGATGTAGAGCAAGATACCGAGCGTGCCGAACCAGAAGTGCGCCTCGGCCAGCTTCTTGGACCAAAGCTTGGTCTGGAAGATGCGCGGCGCGAGCCAGTACAGCATGCCGAACGTCATGAAGCCGTTCCAGCCGAGCGCGCCGCTGTGCACGTGAGCGATCGTCCAGTCGGTGTAGTGCGAGAGCGCGTTCACGCTCTTGATCGAGAGCAGCGGCCCCTCGAAGGTGGCCATGCCGTAAAACGTGATGCCGACCACGAAAAACTTGAGCACGGGGTCTTCCGCGACGCGGTTCCAAGCGCCGCGCAGCGTGAGCAGTCCGTTGATCATGCCGCCCCACGACGGCATCCACAGCATGACGCTGAACAACATACCCAGCGTCGAGGCCCACTCGGGCAGGGCCGTGTAGTGCAAGTGATGAGGACCGGCCCAGATGTAGATGAAGACCAGCGACCAGAAATGGAGGATGGAGAGGCGGTACGAGAAGACGGGGCGGTTCGCGGCCTTCGGCAAGAAGTAGTACATCAGGCCCAAGAAGGGCGTGGTCAGGAAGAACGCGACCGCGTTGTGCCCGTACCACCACTGAATGAACGCATCTTGAACGCCCGCGTACAGCGAGTAGCTCTTGGTCGCGCTCACGGGCAGCGCCAGGTTGTTCACGATGTGCAAGATCGCCACCGTGATGATGGTGGCGATGTAGAACCAGATCGCGACGTAGATGTGCCGCTCACGGCGCTTGGCGATGGCGCCGAAGAAGTTGACGGCGAAGGCGATCCACACCACCGCGATCGCGATGTCGATCGGCCACTCGAGCTCCGCGTACTCTTTCGACTGGGTGATACCCAGCGGTAGGGTGATCGCCGCCGCGACGATGATCGCCTGCCAGCCCCAGAAATGAAAGTTGCTGAGCGCGTCGCTCAGCATGCGCGTCTTGAGCAAACGCTGGCTGGAGTAATAAACGGCGGCAAACACCGCGTTCCCCGCGAACGCGAAGATGGCGGCGTTGGTGTGCACGGGGCGCAGGCGACCGAACGTGAGCTGCGGCAAACCGAAGCTCAGGCTCGGCGCCACGAGCATCAGCGCCAACCACAACCCCGCCAGCGTAGCGACCACGCCCCACACGGCCGTCGCGAACGCGAACTTCCTGACGACGGCGTCGTCGTACTCGAATTTCTCGACCTCGGTGGACATCTGAGGCCGCCTCTCCGCAAGAGGCATGCCGCGCGCGTCACGCGGCAATTTCGGCCAGCGCTCGCGAGCGACGCGCAAGACTTGCGCGGACGCGAAAATTCGGCGGCGCTACCGCGCGGGCCGCCGACGTGGGCGCAGGAAAGGCAGCAGCAAGCTCGACTACATCGGTTGGCCGATTCCTTGCAAGGCGGCGCTGGATGGCCGATTCGTCGCTCCGCCGCTCTACGAGCATCCTGCTCCTGGACGGCGATCGGCGCACCAGCCAGCGCCTGGCGTTGATGCTCGGCGAGGACGGCTTTCAGGTCGAAGTCTCGAGCGACGGCGCGAGCGCGCTCGAGCGCTTGGGGCGCGAGCCGCTGCCCGACGTCTTGATCACCGAGCTGAGCGTCCCCGTCACCAGCGGCGTCACCGTCGCGCGCTTCGCGCTCGAGCGCCGCCCCGACATGCGCGTCGTCGTGCTCACCCGTTACCCGAACCTCTTCGACCCCAAGGCGTTCGCGCGCGCGCCGGTCGTGCTGACCAAGCCGCTCGACTACCCGAGCTTGCTCGAGCTTTTGAGCGATGCGGAGGGTTCCGGCCGCGCCAGCTTGCGTCCCGCTTCTTCCGGCTATTGAGCGATGGTAGACCACGAGCTCGATGGCTTCGGAGTCTCGCTTTCAGGAGATCAAGCGTTACGTGCGGCTCGACGACGCTGACGCGGAGCTGCTGCGGGCCTTCGGCGCGCGGGCGGAGCCCGAGCTGCCGCGCATCGCGCGTCAATTTTACGATCGTATCCGCGAGCACGAGGACGCGCACGCCGTGTTCACGGGCGAAGACCAGATTCAGCGCCTGCAAGTCTCGCTGGTGGCGTGGCTGAAGCGCGTGTGTGGCGGCGTGTACGACGAGGCCTACCACGAGCAGACGTCGATCATCGGCCGCGTGCACGTGCGTATCGGCCTACCCCAGCGCTACATGCTCACGGCGATGGCGCTGATCCGCGTCGAGCTGCTGCGCATCGCGGATCGCCTGCTCGGCACCGAAGTCGCGCCAACGCGCGAAGCGCTGGTGCGAATCTTGGACTTGGAGCTCGCGATCATGCTCGAAGCCTACAAAGATTCGTTCGTCGAGCGCATCGAGCAGGCGGCCCGGCAAGCGCAGCGCGACTTGGGCGACGCCTTGGCCCAGGCCGAGCAGCGCTACGTGACGGCGGTCGAGCTCGCGGGCGTGGTCATCGTCGGTCTCGACCGCGACGGCCACATCCAGCTCTTCAACCGCGAGGCCGAGCGTGTCACCAGTTACGCGCGCGACGAAGTGCTGGGCAGGCCCTTCCGAACCGCGCTCGGCGTGGAAGACCCGGCCCTGATTGACCGGCTCGGGCAGCTGCTCGCGGCCGGAGGTGGCCCCGACGTGCTCGAGGCCTGCCTGCGTACCCGTGCCGGTAAGCTGCGCGACGTGATCTGGACCATGAGCGCGGCCGCCGAGCCCGCGCCCGGGGTCGTGCTGCTCGCGACGGGCCGCGACGTCACCGATGAGAAGGCGCGCGAGGAGCGCGCGCGGCAAAACGAGCGGCTCGCCGCCATCGGCACGCTCGCCGCCGGCTTGGCGCACGAAATCCGTAACCCGCTCAACGGCGCCCAGCTCCACGTCTCCTTCTTGCGCCGGGCGATCCAGCGCAAATCGAGCGAGAGCGACATGCTGGAGGCCACCGAGGTGGTCGGCCAGGAGATCACCCGGCTAGCGAACCTGGTCACGGAGTTCCTCGACTTCGCCCGCCCCAAGCCGCTCGACTTCAAGCAGACCAGCCTGATCAAGGCGATGGATCACGCGACCAGCCTAGTCGAGCCAGCGGCGAGCTCCGCGAGCGTGGAGCTCGTCTGCGATCGGCCCGACTCCGACGTGGAGTTCCCCGCCGACGCGGCGAAGCTGACCCAGGTGCTGCTCAACCTCCTGAGCAACGCCATCGAAGCGGGGGGCAAGCACGTGCGACTGCGGGGCCGGCGCGGCCCCCGGCAAGTCCTGATTGACGTCGAGGACGACGGCCCGGGGCTGCCCAGCGCCGACGCGCCGATCTTCGACGCCTTCTACTCGACCAAGGAGGGGGGCACCGGCCTTGGCCTGGCCATCACCCACCGCATCGTCACCGATCACGGCGGTACGATCGACGTGAATAGCCAGCCCGGAAAGACGCGTTTCAACGTAGCTTTGCCGCTCCAGCAAAGCGTGAGGGCCTGATGAGTAAAGCGAGAATTCTGGTTGTGGACGACGAGGCTACGGCTCGCAACGGGCTTGCCAAGCTCTTGCAGCAGGAAGGCTACGAAGCCGTGGTCGCGGCCGATGGCGTCGAAGCGCTCGCGGCCGTCGCCGAATGCGCCCCCGCCCTCATCATCAGCGACCTGAAGATGCCGAACATGGACGGCATGACGCTGCTGCAGCAGCTCCGCGAGCGCGGCGCCGAAACGCCGACGGTCGTGGCCACCGCGTTCGGCGAGGTTTCGACGGCGGTGGCGGCCATGCGGGCGGGCGCGGTCGACTACCTGACCAAGCCCATCGATTTCGACGCGCTGCTGCTGGTGGTCGAGCGCACGCTTCAGCGCGAGGAGCTGAAGCGCGAAGCCGAGAACCTGCGCCGCCAGCTGCGCGCCCGCGACAAGGAGGGACTCGAAGGGCTGCTCGGAGCGAGCGCGGCGATGCAGCGCGTCTACCAGATGGTGCGGCAGGTAGCCCCGGCGCGCGCCACGGTGCTGATCACGGGTGAGAGCGGCACCGGCAAAGGCGAGGTCGCGCGCGCGGTGCACCAGCTAGGGCCGCGCGCGCCGAAGCCGTTCGTGTCGCTGCAATGCGCGGCGCTGGCCGAGAGCCTGCTGGAGAGCGAGCTGTTCGGTCACGAGAAAGGCGCCTTCACTGGCGCCGACAAACGACGCATCGGCCGCTTCGAGCAAGCCGATGGGGGCACGCTGTTCCTCGATGAAATCGGGGAGATCCCGCAATCGACGCAGATCAAGCTGCTGCGCGTGCTGCAAGAGCGCACCTTCGAGCGCGTCGGCGGCAACGAGAGCATCAAGACCGACGTGCGCGTCGTGGCCGCGACGAACAAGAACTTGGCGGAGGAGGTGCGTGAGAAGCGCTTCCGCGAAGACTTGTACTATCGCCTCAACGTCGTGCACATCGAGATGCCGCCGCTGCGGATGCGCGGCAACGACGTGGTGCTGCTGGCCGAGCACTTCCGGACCCGCTTCGCGCGCGAGAATCATCGGCTGATCGACGGCTTCACCGACGCCGCGCGGGCCAAGCTGGTCGCTCACCGCTGGCCCGGCAACGTGCGCGAGCTGGAGAACGCGGTGGAGCGCGCGGTCGTCTTCACGGAAGGTGGTCTCATCGACGCCGAGGCTCTGCCTTTCGAGGCCGCGCCCGCCACCATCGAAGGCGGTCCGCGCATCCCGGGCGCGACGATGGCCGAGCTCGAGAAGCACGCCATTTTGACGACGCTCGAGGCCGTCGGCGGCTCCACCAGCAAGGCGGCCGAGATGCTCGACATCAGCGCGCGCACCATTCAGTACCGCCTGCACGAGTACGGAGTCGCGTCCCGCAAGGGCTAAGGCCCCTACGGCTCGACGCCGAGCGCGCGAGCGAAGTACCAAAGCGCGGGATAGGCGGCCGCCCAGGCGAAAAGGAATCGGTTCAAGCCGAGCGCGAGCGCGTTGGCGGCGTGGAAGACCAGCCCGAGCGAGATCGCGACGAGCGCGGCACGCGGACTCGAGATGGCCCAAGGCATGGCGAGCTCGAAGAGCATGACCAGCCACGACACGCACCGTGCCGCCTTTGGCTTGCGCGCGAGCGCCGCGACCCAGCCAGGCACCGCGTAGCGCTCGGATCGCAGCACGACCGCGAGGGCCTGACCCGAACGCCACGCCGGCTGGCGCAACTTGACGCCCCCGGCGATCACGTACGACAGCGTGAGCTGTGCGCAGATGTAGCCGAGGCCCGCCCGAGCTGGGAGCGCTCCCCAGGGCAGTGAGGCCAGCGACAGCCCCAGCAAGAGCACCATGGTCATGTAGTCGCTGCCGCCGTTGAAGGTGCCCCGAAAGCGCGCGCCGATCAGCAGCTGGCTGAGGGCGAGCAGCCAAGCGACCTCCCCTACCCCGGCCCCGAGGAGGCAGGCCAAGGCCGCGCGCGCGAGCAGGACTGCGAGGAACGCGCGGTACGGCAGGAGCACCGCGAAGAGCTGCCGAAGCGGCAGAGCCAGCGCGCGATGCTCGTCGCGCAAGATCGACCAGCGCCACACGCCGTCATCGGCGAACGCGCGACGCAGCGACGCGAGCTCGAGGGTCTGCAGCAGCACCGCGAGCCCCGTGAGGCGCTGCGTCCACAGCAGCGCCGACGCGAGCGCGCCGTCCATCACAGCGCGTGCCCTTCGGACACGAAGGCCTCGGCGCCGTCGACGTCGAGACGAAATTGGTAGCGGCCCCCGCCTTCGGCGCCCCGCTCGCGCAGCCGCTGCTTCACCAGCTCTTGTACCAACCGGTAGGCGACGAGCTCCGTCACGCGCTCGAACGCGCAGCCATCGAGCTCGGAGCTCAGCGCTTCGACCAGTGATTGCTCCGCGAGCGCCAGGTTGCCGGCGGGATTGAAGATGAGCCGCGTCCACCGGTGCGGCGGAGCCGTAAGCGCTGCCTGCCACGGACCAAAATCGTCAGCCTCCTCCGGCGCGACACGGATGTAGAGCTCGGTAGTCGCCTCCACGTCTTCGAAGAAGCGCCAAGCCGGGACGACGCTGCGCAGGAGTAGCCAGGCCGCCCCCGAAAGCGGTCTCCGGGAGACGAGCGCCGTGGCCAGCAGCACGACCACGAACCCGAGCAGCAACAGCCAGCTCACGCGGTCGCACGCTAGCGCCTCCCGCCGGCTTTGACACTCCTCAATGGCGACGCACGCTCTCGACGCGGCGAGGGCTCAGCGACGCAGACCGTCGAGCACGCCTTGCATGTCCGGCGGCAGGGGGCGCTCGAAGCTGAGCCGCTCACCGGTCTGCGGATGCTCGAACGAGAGCTCCCGCGCGTGCAGCATCAGGCGCGGCGCCGGGAGCAGCTCGCCCCGGTAGCTCTTCGAATACACGCGCTCCCCCACGAGCGGGTGGCCGCGCTCGGCCAAGTGAATCCGGATCTGGTGGGTGCGCCCAGTCTCGAGCTGGCATTCGACGAGGCTGGCCCCTCGCAAATTCTCGAGCAATTTGACGTGGGTGATGGCTTCGCGGCCGAGCTCCTCGTGGTCGGTCGAGCCTCGCCGGCCGTCGCCGCGGTCTTGGACCAGACGACTTTGGATGGTGACGCTCCGCACCGTGCCGTGCGCGATCGCCAGGTAGCGCCGACCCACGGTGTGGAAGCGGAATTGATTCTTGAGGGCGTGCTTGGCCGCGACGGTACGCGTGAACACGACGACGCCCGACGTCTCTTTGTCGATGCGGTGCACCACCCCGAGCGGAGCCCGACGACCTCGCTCGGAGATGGTCTCCATCACCAGCTCGTCGAGGGTGCCCCGTTCGTTCTCGTCATACGGCACCGTGCTGATTCCCGCAGGCTTGTCCACCACGACGACCTGCGCGTCGACGTGTAAGATGCAGCTGCGCGGCAGCGCCGGCGTTCGTGTCGCGCGCGGCGCGTTCTGGCGCAGCTCGATCTCCGCGCCGGCCGAGACCAGCTCCGAAGGCTCGAGCCGCTTCTCGCCGTCGATGAAGATCTTGCCCGTACGCACCAGCCGGCGCACGTCGTTCCAGCTCTTGCCGGGCATCAGCTCTCGGAGCCAGCGATCGAGCGGCTTTCGACCCTCGCCGGGGAGCGCTTGCTTCTTCACGTCAGCGGGCCACGCGCGGGGTATTCCAGCGCGGCTTGATGTGAATCTTGAGGACGTCTCGATACAAGCCGAGGTGGGCGCAGTGATCCATCTTGTCGTTGCCGGTGAAGCCACGCACGTGGAAGTTGCCCCGCGTATAGCGTGAAATCAGCTCCAAGCCGAGCGGGCCCGCACCCTTCGACGCCTTCGGCGCGCCGCCCACTTCGTGGATCAGGAAGTTTGCCGTCTCCGTCGTCGACGCGTAGCCCGGCGGAATGATCGACGAGTGGCTGACGAACATCAGCTTGCGCCCCGCCGCCGCCTCTTTGGCAAACTGCGAGAACGCCTGAATCTGCAGCGCGTTCACGCTCTGGCCTTGGTAGCCGCAGTGCAAGCCGTCGAGCAGAACTACGCTGTCGACCCGCTCCTTACCGAGCTTCTGGCCCAAGATCTTCTGGAGGGCACCGTAGCCCGCGCTCCACGCGCTCAGGCCGACCTTGCGCGCCTTCGCGCGGTCGCGGCCTGTCTTCTTGGCCACCGCGCGCTCGACGCTCTCCAGCAAGCGTGCGAAGGCGTCGGGCGCGTCGAACGCAGTCTCGTAGGGGCCTGAGCCCAGCCCGAGATCGATGCCGACCAGCACTGCCCCGTCCATGACGGTGATCCACTCCTTGCGCGCGGCCTCATGGCCATGAAAGTGAATCATCACGTCGAACTGGCCGCCCCGCGCGAACTTCTTGCTGCTCGGCATGATCAGCTGACCCATCTCGATGCCGCGCGTCCACTTGTCGTACAGACCGAAGCCCGGGTCGGGCGTGTTGCAGGGGTTGACGCCTCCGCGCTCAGCGACGCTCTTCGAGCTCTGCGTCGAACGCGGGGGTTTCTTGGCCACGAAGCCCGCGGGAGACGTCGCGCCCTGCTTGGCCGGGGCCGCGCTCGTGCCAGCTGCCCCCAGCGCGAGCGCCGCCACGAGCGCTCGGCACAGCCAACGGCGTGGGAATGGCGAAGGCACGAGCACGTCGCCAACCCTGCCGCCGTCAGCCGCAAACGGCAAGAATCTCGATCTGCTCAGCGCGGCTCTTGCTGCGTGCTGCAGTGGATGGTGCCTAGCCCGAGCACGAAATCCTTTGAATAAATGCCCACCACGCGCCGTCCCGGGAACAGCTCCGACAGGATGCCGAGGGCGACGGCATCGGCCGGATCGTTGAAGGTAGGCACGAGCACGACCGCGTTACCGATGTAGAAGTTGGCGTAGCTCGCGGGCAAGCGCTGCTGGTCGAACACGACCGGCTCCGGCATCGGCAAGGCGATCACCTCGACGCGACGGCCCCGCGCGTCACGCGCACCGCGCAGGCGCTCGCGCGCTTCGGCCAGCGGCTTGTAGTTGGCATCCTTGCGGTTCTTCTCGGCCGCCAGCACGATGCGAGCGGGCGCGACGAAGCGCGCGAAGTCATCGATGTGACCGGCGGTGTCGTCACCGGCGATGCCGCGCCCGAGCCACAGCACCTTTTCGGCGCCGAGCTGGGCGTGGAGCGCGCGCTCGACGCCGGACTTACCCAAGTCTCGGTTGCGCGCCTGACGGCCATCGAGCAGGCACTCTTCGGTGCAGAGCAGCGTGCCCTGACCATCCACGTCGATGGCGCCGCCCTCCAAGACGACGGACTTTCTGCCACCTTCGGCGAGCGCTTGGAAGCTCTCGGCGCCTGCGCGCTGTGCGCGGGCCTGCACGGCGAGCCCCGCCGCTTCGTCACGCTTCCAGTTGGCGTAGCGCGCCCAGCCGTTGAAGCGAAACTTCACGCTGCCGAGCGCGCGCCTACCAGGCTTCCCAGGCTTAGCCACGAACAATGGCAAGAAGTCGCGCGTCCACGAGCGATCGGTGGGGATGTCGACGAAGTCGACTTGGCGCAGATCGACCTCCGACTTCTCGAGCGCGCGGCTGGCCTGGTTTTGCATGCGCTTGCCGGACACGATCAGGCGCACCCGCTCACCGCGCGTGAGGTTCTTGATCACTTCCGCGAACACCCACGGCACCGCCTCGAACTTGCCCGGCCAATCGCTGGGCTCGTGCGGCCATGCCAGCCACGTGGCGGCGTGAGGCTCCCACTCCGCGGGCATGCGAAACCCCAGCTCGAGCGGCGTGGCCGCCACGGTTGGGGGAGCAGCGTCATTCTTTCGAGCCCGAGAGGACGAGGCCATTTGCGATTTCATCCGCGATCGATCAAGCGAGAGGTGATGTCGCCGTAAGCGTCGACGCGGCGGTCACGGTAAAATGGCCAGTTGCGGCGCACCCACTCTTGCCGGCTCAGGTCGATCTCGACGACGAGCGTCTCTTCGCCCTCGCCCGCTTCGGCGAGCACGACACCGAACGGGTCGGCAACGAACGAGTGACCCCAGAACTGCAGCCCGCCGTCCGCCGGGCCCTCATGCCCGACGCGGTTGACGGAGATGACGAACACGCCGTTGGCGATGGCGTGAGAGCGCTGGATCGTCTGCCAAGCGGAGAGCTGAGCCGCGCCGTACTCCGCCTTTTCCGCGGGGTGCCAGCCGATGGCGGTCGGGTACACCAAGATCTCGGCCCCGCGCAGGGCGGTGAGCCGCGCCGCCTCCGGGTACCACTGATCCCAACAAATCAGGGGCCCCACCTTGGCTTCGGGCGTCTCGAACGTCTTGAAGCCCAGATCGCCGGGGGTGAAGTAATACTTCTCGAAGAACAGCGGATCATCGGGGATGTGCATCTTGCGATACAGGCCGAGCGACTCACCCGTCGGCCCCGCGATGATCAGGCTGTTGTGGTACACGCCAGGCGCGCGCTTCTCGAACAGCGGCACCACGATCGAAACGCCGAGCTCTTTCGCGACGTCGCTGACGGCGCGGCTCGTCGGTCCCGGGATCGGCTCGGCCAAGTCGAAGAGCGCGGAGTCTTCGACCTGGCAGAAGTATTTCGACGCAAACAGCTCCTGCAAACAGATGAGCTTGGCCCCCCGCGCCGCCGCCTCGCGGACGCGATCGAGGGTCTTTCGGACGTGCTCGGCCTTGTCATCTTCGACCGTGGTCTGCACCAGGCCAACCTTGAGCTTTTGCGCTTTCATGGCGGGCCGAACGTAGGCCCTGACGGACTTTCCGGCAACCGCCGAGCCACATTTGCCGTGCCCGGCGCGTCGGGTTATCAGTGCCTTCCTCGATGAAAGGCATCATCCTTGCCGGCGGGAGCGGCACGCGACTCTACCCGCTCACCCGCGTGGTCTCGAAGCAGCTCCTGCCGGTCTACGACAAGCCGATGATCTTTTACCCGCTGAGCGTGCTCATGCTCGCCGGGATCCGCGAGATCTTGATCATCTCGACGCCACAAGACCTTCCGCTGTTCCGGCGGCTGCTCGGTGACGGCAGCGAGCTGGGGCTGCGCTTCGAGTACGCAGAGCAGGCAGCCCCCAACGGGCTGGCGGAGGCGTTCATCATCGGGCGCAGCTTCGTTGGCCGCGACCCCGCTGCGCTCGTGCTCGGTGACAACATCTTCTACGGCGCAGGCTTCGCCGACGTGCTCAAGCGCGCAGCGTCACTCGAGAAGGGCTGCACGCTGTTCGGCTACAAGGTGCAAGACCCCGGTCGCTACGGCGTCGCGGAGTTGACGGCGGATGGCACCATCCTTTCGATCGAGGAGAAGCCGACCGCTCCGAAGTCGAACGTCGCCGTCACCGGCCTCTACTTCTACGACAACGAGGTGCTCGAGATCGCGCGGACGCTGAAGCCGTCGCCGCGCGGAGAGCTCGAGATTACGGACGTGAACCGCGCCTATGTCGCCCAGGGCACGGCGAAGATGGAGATGATGGCGCGCGGCACCGCTTGGCTCGACACCGGCACGCACGAGAGCCTGATCGAGGCCAGCGAGTTCGTGCACATCCTCGAGCAGCGCCAGGCGACGCGCATCGCGTGCGTCGAAGAAATCGCGTGGCGCAAGGGCTTCATCGACGCCGAGCAGCTGCTCAAGCTCGCGGCCGCCTACGGCAAGAGCAGCTACGGCCAGTACCTCCGACAGTGCGCCCAAGACTGATTAGATTCGCATAGACCATGGAAATCATTGAATTACCCCTGTCCGGAGCCAAGTTGATCAAGCCGCGCGTCTTCCGCGACGTACGGGGCTTCTTCTTCGAGAGCTACAGTGCGCCGCGCTATCAAGAGGCGGGCATGCTCGAGACCTGGGTGCAAGACAACCACTCCGAGTCGCGCAAAAACTCCGTGCGCGGTCTGCACTATCAGTCGAGCCCGGGCCAGGCGAAGCTGGTGCGTGTCACGCGCGGGCGCATCTACGACGTGCTGGTCGACATCCGCGCCGGGTCGCCTACGTTCGGCAAATGGCACGGCCTCGAGATCGACGCCGAGGCTCACTTCCAGGTCTACGTGCCGGTCGGCTTCGCGCACGGCTTTTGCGTGCTGAGCGACGTGGCCGAGGTGCAGTACAAGGTGAGCACGCCGTACAACGGGGCCACCGAGTGCGCGATCCGCTGGAACGACCCGGAGATCGGGGTCGCGTGGCCGGTGGCGGAGCCGGTGCTGTCCGAGCGCGACCAGCGCTCTGAATCCTTCGCGGAGTTCAAGGCTCGCGTCGGCAGAACCCCATGAACGACCCAGCGCGCTCGCCCGAATCGCTGCTCGTCACGGGCGGCGCCGGCTTCATCGGCTCGGCCTTCATCCGCCGGCTGTTCGCGGACGCCAGCTTCAAGGGCAAGGTCGTCAACCTCGATCTGCTCACGTACGCCGGAAATCCGGAGAATTTGCGCGGCGCCGTCGACGCGAGCCGCTACCAGCTGGTGCGCGGCGACATCGGCGACCAGCAGCTGGTAGACGCACTGTGCGAGGAGCACCGCGTGGACGCGATCGTGAACTTCGCGGCCGAGAGCCACGTCGATCGCAGCATCTTGGGACCCGGCGTGTTCGTGCAAACCAACGTGGTTGGCACTTACGCGCTCTTGGAGGTCGTGCGCAAGCGTCCCCAGATCCACTTTCACCACGTCTCGACCGACGAGGTCTACGGCTCGCTCGGCGCTACCGGCTTGTTCACGGAGGAGACTCCGTACGATCCGAGCTCGCCGTACTCCGCCTCGAAAGCCGCCTCCGATCACCTCGTGCGGGCCTATCAGCGCACCTACGGCATCTCGACCACCGTCTCGAACTGCAGCAACAACTACGGGCCGTATCACTTCCCCGAGAAGCTGATCCCGCTCATGATCTTGAACCTGTTCGAGGGCAAAGAGCTGCCCGTCTACGGCGACGGTCTGAACGTGCGCGACTGGCTGTTCGTCGACGATCACGCCGAGGCGCTATGGGTGATCTTGACGCGCGGGCGCTCGGGTCAGACGTACAACGTCGGCGGCAACAACGAGTGGACGAACATCGCGATCGTGAAGCGCCTGATCGAGCTGGTCGCGGAGCTGCGCGGCATCCAGGTCGCGGAGCTTTCGCGACTCATCCGCTTCGTCAAAGACCGCCCTGGCCACGACCGGCGCTACGCCATCGACTCGAGCAAGCTGCAGCGCGAGCTGGGCTGGGCACCCAAGCACGACCTGGACGGAGGCCTGCGCGAGACCGTGCGTTGGTACGCCGACAACGGAGCCTGGGTGAGCGCGGTCCGCTCCGGTAGCTACCGGGAGTGGCTCGAAGCCAACTACACGGCCCGCTGAGCCGGCTTCCCGCGTCGGCCATCTGTGCTATGCCCTGGGCCCGATGCAGCCCCGGCTTTCGTTCGTCATCCCCTTCATGGATGAAGAGGCCACGCTGCGCGAGCTCACCGAGCGCATCGACGTGGCCGCGCGCGAGTGCCTGAAGCCGGACGAGACCTACGAGATCGTCTTCGTCGACGACGGCAGCCGCGACGGGTCGCTGCGCGTGGTCGAGGCCCTGGTCGCGGAGCGCCCCGAGGTGCGGCTGCTCGAGCTGCAGGGCAACTTCGGCAAGAGCGCCGCGCTGGCAGCTGCGTTCTCCGAGGTGCGGGGAGAGATCGTCTTCACCCTCGACGCCGACCTGCAGGATGACCCGAAGGAGATTCCGCGCTTCTTGGCCAAGCTCGACGAAGGCTTCGACCTCGTGTCCGGCTACAAGGAAACGCGGCACGATCCGATCTCGAAGGTGCTGCCGTCGCGCGTCTTCAACGCCATGGTGCGCAGGCTCACCGGCATCAAGCTGCACGACGTGAACTGTGGCTTCAAAGCCTACCGGGCGGTGGTGCTGAGGAACGTTCGACTGTACGGTGAGATGCACCGCTTCGTGCCCGTGCTCGCGCACTGGAAGCGCTTCAAGATCGCCGAGGTTGTCGTGCTGCACCACGCGCGCAAGTTCGGCAAGAGCAAGTTCGGTGGCGGTCGCTTCTTCCGCGGCTTGATGGACCTGCTGACGGTGTTCTTCCTGCTCAAGTACGAGCGACGCCCGGCGCATTTCTTCGGCGGCGTCGGCGCCATCATCCTGCTCGCGGGCATGGCCGTGTGCACCTACCTGACCGCGCTGAAGCTGATGGGCGAGGAGATCGGGCACCGCCCCCTGCTCATTCTGGGCGTGCTGTGGGTCGTGGTTGGGGTGCAGATCCTCGCCACGGGCCTGATCGCCGAGCTCATCGTGCACTTGGGGTCGGCCCAAGCGCCTTACGTCGTCCGGCGAAAGCTGGAGCATCAACCGAGTCAAGTTGGCGCCTTGCCGAGCCCCGCGAGCGGCGAAGCGAGCGTGGCGCTGGCAGGGCGGCTACCGCTAGGGGTTACCTCGTGATCACGGACGAATACTTCGCGCAGTTCCAAACCCAGAAGTATCGCGCCAAGAACCCGGTCAAGCGCAGGCTGATCAGCCGCTTCGTCGACAGAGTGACGGAGCTATTTCACGACGGCGGGGCACCCCGCTCCGTGCTCGAGATCGGCGTCGGAGAGGGCTTCTTGTCGGGGCACCTATCGGGCATCCACCCGAAGACGAAGTTCTCGGGCGTCGATATCCAGGAGCGCGATCTCGAGCTGCTCCGGGCCAAGTTCCCCCACATCACCACCCACCAGGGCAGCGTGTACGATCTGTCGGGCTTGCCCGGCGGCTACGATCTCATCATCTGCGCCGAGGTGCTCGAGCACCTCGAACGGCCCAGCGAAGCGCTAGAGCAGATCCGCGCCCTGAAGCCCGAGCGCGTCATCTTGACGGTGCCGCACGAGCCTTGGTTCATGCTGAGCAACCTGGCGATGGGCAAGAACGTGAGCCGATTCGGCAACGACATCGAGCACATCAACCACTTCACGCCGCCGTCGTTTCGGCGCCTGCTCGAGCCGCATTTCGAGCTTACGACCGTCACTACTTCGTATCCGTGGATCCTGGCTGCCGGTAGGCCGCGCGGCTAGGGACCAGGGGGAGAGAGATGACAGGAAGGGTGGAAGGGTGGAAGGGGTGAGAGCGAGAGAGGCGTTAGCGGAGGCCGCGGCCTTTGCGGGTGGTTTTGGGGAGCTCGGTGTGGGGGCTTACGTCGAGCGCGAGGCCGTGGTTCTCGCCGGCGGCCAGGCGGAGCGAGCCCGCGAAGGCGATCATCGCCGCGTTGTCGGTGCAGGCGCGCGGAATCGGCACGACCAAGCGCACGCCTCGCGATTCTGCGGCGCGCGCCGCCGCCGCGCGTAGGCCCTTGTTCGCCGCGACGCCGCCGCCGATGACCCAAGTCTTGAGCCCCTCCCGCTCGAGCGCGACCAGCGACTTTCGCACCAGCGTCTCGACCACGCGCTCTTGGAACGCCGCGCACAGATCGCAGAGCTCTTGACGCTCCCGCGGCCGACCGTGCTGCTCCACGTGACGCGCGATGTTCGTCTTCAGACCCGAGAAGCTGAACTCCAGCGAGTCACGGCGGCTCATGGGGCGCGGCAGCTCGAAGCTGGCGGCGACGCCCTCGTGGGCGAGCTTGTCGATCACGGGGCCCCCCGGGTAGCCGAGGCCGAGCAGCTTGCCGACCTTGTCATAGGCTTCACCGGCGGCGTCGTCTCGCGTCGCGCCCAGCTCCCGAATGGCCGAGGCCGCGAGCTCGTCGACGCGATAGAGCGCGGTGTGACCGCCCGACACGAGCAGGGCCAAAAACGGCGTGCTCGGGGGCTCGAAGGGCTGGTCCGGATACGCGAGGTAAGCGGCGCACAAGTGCCCGACGAGATGGTCGACGCCGACGATCGGCAAATTCCGGGCAAAGGCCAGGCCGAGCGCGGTCTGCGCGCCGACGTGCAGTGCCCCTGCCAGCCCGGGGCGAGCCGTGACCGCGACCCCATCGAGCTCGTCGAGCGTGACTCGTGCCGCGCTGAGCGCCGCTTCGATCACGGGGCGTGCGTTACGCAAATGATCGCGCGACGCCAGCTCTGGTACGATGCCGCCGTACGGCGCGTGCGCCTGCACTTGGCTCTCGATGACGTCGCTCAGCACTTCGCCCGTCGAGCGCACGACGGCGGCTGCCGTCTCGTCACACGACGTTTCGATGCCGAGCACCGTGAGGGGGCGATTAGAAGCCACAGCCTTCGTTACTGCGCTTCAACTGGAAGAGCGCAAAGCCAGGGCGCTGCTCGGGCCCGGCGTCCGGCGGGGGAAGAGCTGCGGGCTTGAAGAGGCGGAGCTCCACCTCGCCGTTACGGAGCAGCGAAACGAGCGCCAGCATGGTGCCCTGGCAGCGTGAGTCGGTCCACGCGAAGAAGTCTTCTTCGTGCCCCTCACCGAACACCAGGGTCGAGAGCGAGTCGTGATAAACTTGGGGGATCGCGCGCAGGCGGGAGCCTTTGAACAGCGCTTCGCCGGAGCCAGCGCACATGCCCCAGTCGCGATCGTTGCTCGAGAGCGTACCCGGCAGCGCCGTCTTGTTCTCGGAGAAGCTGCTCAGCTGGCTCGTGTCGAGCGTGAGCTGCATGGCGAGGTTGGCGGCGGGCTGACCCAGCGGCACGAACCCGTCGTGGAACGAGGGGCCGCTCACCAGCTTGCCGCAGTACGCCGCGTCACCGTGAGTATCGAAGCGATCGAGGCTGCGACAGCCCAGCGCGGCGAGCAGCAAGAACGGAAGCGAAACACGAAGCGACATGGCGCAGGGGGTCGGCGGAGGGGCGAGGGAAAGGGGCGCTACTCTAGCTCCTTCAGCAGCCGCTCGGCGAGCCCGCGCAGCCGAGGCTCCGGATCGTGGTCTTTCAGCTGTCGCAGCGTAGGCGCCGCGGCCTGCCCTGCGACAGCCGCAAGCGCGCGAGCCGCGGCTTCTCGCACCAGGGCGTAGGGGTCGGTTACCGCAGCGCGCGTCAAGGCTTCGACCGCGGCCGGCTCGCTGCTGCCGGCGGCGATGCGGCCGAGCGCCTCCGCGGCCGTCGCGCGCAGCGCCCATTCTTGCTCCCGGTTCAGCCGTTCGGCGACGGAGCCGGTGAGCTCGCGCTGGGCGGGGCCGAGGGCCGACAGGGTCGCGCGCCGCACCGCGGGCTCGACGTCGCGCGTCAGGGCTTCGATGGCGCGCTTTGCCGGCGCCTCGGAGCGCCCGATCAAGAACGGCAGCGGCACGAGCCGCAAATCGGGATCGGGTAGCGAGGTGAGCCGGGCGAGCGGTGCCACGACGCTCGCCCCGATATCCGCCAATAGCCGCTGTGCGGCCGCGCGCTCTTCGGCGGAGGGCTTGCGACTGACGGCGGTCGTGAAGTTACCGAGCGCGAGCCCTGCGCCTTGCGACAACGCCTCCGAGAGCGCCCGCGCTCGCGCCGGCGACGACTCCGCAGCGGCGGCCGCGGCGCGCGACAGAGCTGGTGAGAGCTTGGCTAGCGCCGCCACTTCTTGCGTTGGCTCATGGGGGGCGGGGCGGATGGCGTCGATCACGTCGCGCACGTCCAGCGAGCCTTCGGGCACCGGGAACACCTCGTCGGGCGCGGCGGCGGCGCCCGCGACCATCGCGACCGCGGCGCGGGCGGCGGCCGCGCCGAGCTTGGGGTTCGGATCGGTCAGCGCCTCGGCGATGGCCGCCCCCGCGGGCTCGAGCTTGAGCCGCGCCAGCGCCAAAATGGCCTGCGAGCGCACGCTGGGATCCGGATCGCGCGACAGCTCGGTCAGCGCTTCGGTTTCGCCGCGGAGCCCCAGCGCGCCCGCCGCGTACGCCGCGGCGGCGCGCGGCAAGGCGCCCGCGTCCGGGCTGCGTAGTAGCCGCTGCACTTGTCCCACGCCGCGTGCGTCGCCGAGACGTCCGAGACCGAGCACGGCTAGCGCGCGCAAGTTGCCGCTATCGCCGGCCGCGAGCTTCTCGAGTGGGCCGAGCGAGCTCTTGGTTCCGAGCCGCGCCAAGGCCCACGCGGCGGCGATGCTCACTGGATCGCTGTCACCGAGGCGACCGCGATCGTTCGAGAGCAGCAGCTCGGCGAGCTTGGGCTCCAAGCGGGCATCACGCAGCGTACCGACCGCGACCATCGCCCGCGCCCGCAGCTCCGGATCGGCCGTGCCCACCGCGTACGCGAACAAAGACGACGCGGCATCTTTGTTGCCGACGTGCGTCAACAACGTGATGGCCACCTGCTGCTGCGCTTCACGCGCGTCGGACAGCGCGTCGAGCAGAGGCTTCACGGCGCGCTCGCCCAGACGGCGCAGCTGAGCGCGCGCCTCCTCGGCCTCGCTAGCGTCGGCGCTCTTGCGGCGGTGCAACAGCGGGTACGCGAGCGCGCCGTACACCTCCACCAGAAGCCGGCGAAATATCGGACGTTCGGGGTTACCGAGCGCGATCGGCAGCAGGTCTTTCTCGAGCGACTCGAGCGTCCCGCGGCCCAAGTTCAGCTGCATCGACAGCCGCGCCGCCTTGTAGACCAGCTCTTCGTCGGGTGAAGAGCGCACGACGCGGCGGAACAGCCGATCGGCTTCGTCCAGCTCGTCTTGCCCGACGAGCAGCTCCGCCAGCTCGAGGTAAACCGTAAACAGGCGCTCGTTCTTGGCGATGGCGGCGCGAAACTCGGCGATGGCGCGCGGCGTATCTCGACGCTTCTCGTACATCTCGCCGAGCTTCTTGTGACCGTCGGCGTCGTCGGGGCCGAGCTCGACGGCGCGCGCGGCGTAGCCGAGGGCCCGATCGTCTTGATACAGCTCGGCGGCGTAGCCGGCCATGCGCTGGTAGTATTCGCGAGCGCGCTTGGGATCGAGCTTGACGAGCTTCTCCAGCGTGTCGAGCGCCGCTTCGAGCTTCCGCGCCAGCACCAGCACGCGCTCGAGCCGCGTCAAATCTTCGATGCTGCCGGGGGAGAGCTGAGCGAGCCGGCGCAGCACGCGCTCGGCGTCGTCGTAGCGCCGCAAGCGCACGTGCGCTTCCGCGAGCAGCCGCCCCGCCTCCAAATCCGGCTGCTCGAGCGCGAACTTGCGCTCCAAGAGGGCCAGGCGCGGCGTCAGCTGTCCCGTGAGGCTGAGCAGGGTCACCACGTGCTGTCGAGCTTCGCGGGCCAAGTTCGAGTCGTTGCCCGCGTCGCGCAAGATCTGCTCCCAGAGCTTGCGCGCCTCCTCGTAGTGCAGGCGTTGCGTGTCACGCGCGCTGGCCGCGCCCGCACGCTCGAGCCCGACCGCGTGCGCGCGGCGCACCCGCAGCTGCTTTGGCTCGCGCTTGGCCGCTTCGGCGAAGGCTTCGAGCGCCTCTTGCGACATGTCGTGCTCGAGCAGCACCTCACCCAAGCGCAGCAGGCCCTCCGCTCTCTCGGGGAGCATCGTGCGCAGGCGCTGCCAGGTGGCCACGGCCTTCTTCTTGTCGCCTTGCTCCCAGTAGCGCGAGCCGAGCTCGACCACGTGCTCCGGATCTTGACTACCGCTCCCGGCCAGCCGCGTCAGTAGCGCGAGCGCACGATCTTTCTCCTCCATGCGCTCGTAGAAGTCCACCAGCGCCGTGAGCGTCTCTTCGTCGTTCGCCGAGCGCGTCTCGAGCCCCGACAGCTCGTGCAGCGCGCGCTTGCGGTCCCCGCGCTGCAGCAGCGCCTCCGTGAGTCGGAAGACGTAGTCCGGGTTGCGCGGCGCGCTCTTGATCAGCGCGTCGTACTCCGCGATCGCCAGATCCAGCTCGCCGCGCACCTCCAGCAAGCGCACGACGCGCAGGCGGGTACCGACCTCTTTCGGCTCGCGGCTCAAGATCTTGCGGTGGGTGGCCAGGGCCTTCTCCACCTGCCCGGTCTCCTCGTAGAGCGAGGCGAGCAGCTTCAGCTCTTCCACGCCTGCCGCCGATTTGGACAAGCGCTCGACCAACGCCGGCAGCCGCTCGGTCCGGCGGTAAAGCTCGGCCAGCGCCTCGAGGATCTGCCGCCGGGCCGCCGACTCACTGCCCGCGATGCCCAGCGCGCGATCGAGGGTAGACAGCGCCTCTTGGTCTCGGCCGGCTTGCGCGAGCGCGCGCCCCAAGTCTACCAGCGCCGGCGCGAGCACGCGGTTGTCGCCGGCCGCGGCCCGCGCGACGGCTTCGTACTCGGTGATGGCGCGGGGCAGCTCCCCGCGCGCCGCGAGCTCGCGCGGCAGCTCCGCGCGGACGAAGAACGAGCCCCGGGTAGCCGCGAGCAGCTGCTCGTGTACCTGCTTGGCCTTCGCGAAATCTTTCTCGTCGAGGTAGAGGCCCATCAGCGTGCGCAAGACTTGCTCGCGCGTAGGCGGATCCTTCAGCGCGGGTAGCGCTTGCTCGAAGCGGGCGCGCGCCGACGCCTTGTCACCGCGCTCGACGTACAGGTGCGCCAGAGCGAGCAGCCCGATCGGATTCGCCGGCTCTCTGCCAATGGCCTGCTCGTAGGTCGCGACGGCGCGCTCGGGCTGTCCGTCCTTCTTGTAAACGCCGCCCAGGGCGAGCAGAGCGCTGTACGGTGAAGCTTCCTTGGCTACGCGCTCTCGTAGCTCGGCCACGAGCTTCTCGAGGTTGCCGTCTCGCTCGCGGTAGAGCTGGGTGAGCCGCTCGAGTGGAAACTCGGCGCCAGGCTGGGAGAGCACGATACCGAGGTAGCGTGCGATGAGCGCGTCACGGTTGGGCCCCGCGGCTTTGGCCGCGCTCGGCGCCGCCCCGTCGACGCTCGGAGGCTTGGCGCCGCCCTGCTTGTCGCGAGCCGGTTTGGTAGCCGCGCCCGCCGCGGCCGGCTTTCCGCTCCCCTTCGGCTTTTTGGTCCGCCCTGCGGGGTTGAAAGCGACTGCCGGTGCCGTCAGCCCCACCACCATCAGGGTGAGCAACACGCTGAGGCGGAGTCTCCGAAGCATGCTTCTCCAAGGGTACGCGGTCGCGCGCCCTGCCGCCAGCGCAGGGCCGGAGAGATTGGCCAGGCAACCGGTGCCTGAGGTCCGAGAGCCATTTCGGGGGCGCTCGTGGTAGACCCGGCGGCGCAATGGCAGGGTCTCAGGACGACGAAGCGGTGGGTGATTCCAAGGAAGCGCCGGGGGAGGCGTCTAAGGAACCCGAGCCTGCGGCCGTAGATGCAGGCGACCTCGGGGCGTCGCAGCGCGCAGACGAGCGCGACCTCGCGGCCCCGCCGCCGCCCGCCGCCGCTCCAGAGCCCGGAAGCGACGCTGACGGCGAAGACGAAGACGAAGACGACGGCGAAGACGACGGCGAAGACGAGCCGGTGGCATCGGAAGCGGAGCCCCCCCCTCCCGCTGGCGACGAGCCCGCGCCGCTCTTCGATCAACACCCGTGGGCCGTGACCGCGCGCGTCGGCGCCATCAGCGCGCTGCTCGGCTTGGCGCTATCGGCCTGGGCACAGCTCTCCATCAAGAGCTCGTGGGTGGCCGATTTCTTGGTCAGCAACACGCGCGGCATCGCCGAGCGCAAGCTGATGATGATCCTACTGGTGCTGGGCCTCGCTGCGGGCGCGGCCGTGGGCCTCGGCCTCCTGCACCAGCTGCGCAAGCGCGGTCAAGAGGCGACCCTCGAGCGCTGGCTCTGGTTCCTGGTGCCCGCCTTGATGCTGCCGTGCCTGCCGACGCTATTTCGCGCCAAGCCTTGGCAGAACCGGCACGACACGCTGCTACCGATCGTGATCTTGATGAGCTTGCTGTTCGAGGCGCTCATCCTGCTGTCGTTGCGCTCGGTGCCGCGCGCGGCGCGCGAGTTTTGGCAGCAATCGACGGCCCAAGTTCCAGCTTGGCTCCGGCGTCATGGCCCGCTCGCGATCGTGCTCGCAGGCGCGCTCGGCTACGCCGCCTTCTTCTCGTTCTTCCTGCTGCGCTGGCACTACAAGCTGCGCACCGGCAACTTCGACCTCTCCATCAACAACAACCTCATGTACGGCGGTCTCTACGGGGACTTCCTGCAGAGCCCGGTCGCCTTCCCCGATGACCCAGGTAAGTACCTGGCCGCCCACGCCAAGTTCGGGCACTACCTGTTCCTGCCGATCTACGCGCTCGTGCCGCGCCCCGAGACGCTGCTGATCATCCAATCGGTGTTGATCGGCGCGGGCTCGATCCCGCTGTTCTTGTTCGCGCGGCGGCACTTGAGCGCGTGGGCCGCGGCCCTGATCGCGCTCTGCTACTTGGCGTACTACCCCATGCACGGGGCTACGTTCTCCGAGTTTCAGAACGTGCCCATCGCGGCCCTGTTCGTGTTCGGCGTGGTGTGGGCGGCGGACGCCCAGCGCTGGGTGTGGATGGGGGTGCTCACCGCGATCGCGCTCCTGATGCGCGAAGACATCCCAATCGGCCTGTCGATCATCGGCATGTTCTTGCTGACGAGCGGCTACCGGCCTACCGCGGGCCTGATCCTCGCCGCAGTCTCGACTTCTTACTTCTTGATCTTGCGCTTCTACGTCATGGAAGAGGCCGGAGACTGGTGGTTTCCCACCATGTACAAGGAGCTCTGGGCCGACGGGGAGCGCGGCTTCCGCAGCGTGATCAAGACGCTGCTCACGAACCCGCTGTTCGTGCTCTCGAAGCTCGCGACCGAGAAGAAGATCATCTACCTCACCCACCTGCTGACGCCGCTCGCGTTCTTGCCGCTGCGTCGCTGGTACTTGTGGTTGAGCTTGATCCCGGGCGTATTGCTCACGCTGCTCGTGACGAACTACGACCCGCCGACGCAGTTCTCGTTCCACTACGTCATGCACTGGGCGCCGTACCTGTTCATGGCGAGCGTGCTCGCGCTGCTGGCGATCGGCAAGAGCCCGGATCTCGGGCCGCTGCGTCAAAAGGCGGCCCTGTTCGCCTTCTGCGGCGCGAGCGCGGTGCTCAGCTTCAACTATGGCGCCTTCGCGATGCGCAACGGCTCGTTCAAGGGCGGCTTCCACAAAGTGGAGTTCAGCTACACGGAAGCGGAAGCGGCTCGCTACGAGCGCTTGATGGATCTGATCAAAGACATCCCCAAGGAAGACACCGTCGCCGCGACGGAGAAGGTCGGACCACACCTGTCTTCTCGACGCATCTTGCACACGATGCGCACGGGCCCGCGCGGCACGACCTGGATCGTCGCTTCTAGCAAGGAGCTCAAGCTCTCGAAGACGAAGGCCTCGCTGCGGGCGGTGCTGGAGAAGCAGGAGTACGGCGTCGTCCGTCGCTCCGGGGACTTCGCCCTGTTCAAGCGCGGCTACTCGACCGAGGGCAACGCCAAGCTGATGAAGGACTGGGGCCTCGGAGGGCGCGAGCCGTGAGCCCGCACCGCTCACGGCTCGACCTCGGCGAGGCCCATGGCCCGCGCGCCGGCACTCCTACGCGGAGGCCGTGAACGCCGCAGGCGGCCGGCTCAGGGCTTCTTCGCGGCCGTCGCCAGCTTCGACTTCGCCTTGTCCTTCGCGGTCGAGGCGGTGGTCGTCTTCTTGGGCTCAGGCGCTCCGAGCAAGAACTCGATGAAGTCGCGGCGCAGGCGGGCGCGGTAGGCCGGCACGCCGTCTTTGAACTGGAAGGTGATTTGCGCGCCGTTCGGAGTGTTGACGGTGCGGACCCGCGCGATGCGCGGATCACGCTTGGCGATGGCCGCGCCTTGCTCCATCACCTTGCGGTTCGGCACGACCACGGTGAAGCCCGTCGGCTGCAGCGAGCCTTGAAGCGCGTCGCCGGCCGAGTCGAGGCGCAGGCGGTGGATGACGGGCGTCACCACCTTGCCGCGACCCCACGGCGCCACGTCTTCGGGCTTCTTGCTCGATTTGACCTTCTCTTTGCCGGCGCCCTCATCGGGGAAGCTCTCGTCCTCCGCTGGTGGGGAGACCGCAGCCTTGGCCGCCGCTTTCTCCGCCTCTTCGAGCGATGGCCCGTCGCCGCTCGGCGGCGGCGCGAGCGGCGCCGGCTCCATCGTCGCCATCGGCGTCGCCCCGAACAGCGGGACGTCAGCGGAGACGATACCGCCTGCCTCGATGAGCGCGTTGGGTGCCGGTGGCGCGGCCGTGGCAGCGCCCACGACCGCCGGCTCTGCCTTCGGTAGCGCGGCGTCAGCGCCGGGCGGCGGCGCGCCGCGATAGCTGCCGAGCGCCACGAGCGTCGCCAGCGTCACGGCCACGCCCGCGCTGGCCATCACCTTCTTCTTCTTCGGCAGGCTGCTCCACGCGGCGCGCGCCGAGGCGACGCCTGTCTTCGGGGCGGATACTGCCGCCTGACCCTTATCCGGCGACTGGGGGCGCAGACGCTGGCCCTCGATGCTGACGGGTCCCGTGGGCGCCGGCGCGGTCGTGCGCCGCGCCGGCGCTTTCTCGCGCTTCGAGAGCTCACGCACCTTGCCGCTCGCGGCCCGCAGCCAGCCCGACAGATTGGTCGCCGCCGCTCCGGAGATCTCCGCCATGCGTTTGCCGGCGGAGACGGCGGCCTCGCCCGCGTGCGTCGCCGCGACGCCCAGCTTGCCGCGCAGCGCCTCGACTTCGCGATCGCCCTCGTCTTCGATGCGGTCGTCGGCTCGTCGTGACGCGCTGCCCACGCTGACGTCGTCGGCGGGGATGCGCATCGTGCGCGGCTGCCGCTCGCCGCTCAGGTCGGCCACGCTCGGCTCGGGCGTGGACTCTTCGAAGCCCTCGTAGCGCAGCGCCACCACGAGCTGCGGCACTTGGCTCTCCGGATCCACCGCCACATTGACCGAGTCGATGTGGGCGGTGCGACGCCCTCCGCGATCGAGATCTTCGATCTCCAGACGCCGTCCGACCTTCAGGAACTCCAGGCTCGACCCGACTTGCACGCGACGTGGGTCACCGGAGCGGACGCGCGCCTTCATCGGTGAACCGAGGCCGTCGATGTGCAGCCGCACCTTGGTTCCGTTACCGTGAGGCGGTTCCTCGTTCGCCGCAGTCGGCCCCTCGTCGGTCTGCTTTTTCGCCCCGGCGTCGCACAGCTCGCGCAAGGCGTCGACGCTGCGTGCGTCGAGCGCGGTGAACTCCACGCCGAATTCGCCGCCCCGCGCGCCTTCGCGGCGCCAGGCCACCACGCCTTCGACGACGATTTCGCGTCCCGCCTCTTCGAAGCGGCACACCAGCGGCGCGCCGTCGTCCGGCAGGTAAGCGGTGCGCAGGTGCATCCCGCGCGAGCTCACGTCCACCGATTCTGCCTCGAAAGCCGGGATTCCGGGCTCGTTGCCCACTACCTCGACCAACGTCTCGACGGGCATGCGCCCCTGGCCTTCTGCGCGGCGTTCTTGTGCTTGGGTCATGCTGCCTCCGGCCTCGGCTCCGGGGTCGGAACCAAAGGCTTGTCCCTCGACTACGTTGCCGGCACCCCTTTGGCCAAGTTTTGGCAATTGAGGTAACAGTCCGAGAACACTTTCCCGGTTGCCCCCATGGCGCTCACCGTGGTCGTTCGTTCGGGCGACCATCCGATTCCCCTGAAGATTAGCCTCGACGCCCCACGTATCGTGATTGGGCGCGGGGATGGCTGCGAGATCCGTCTGCCGGATCCGAGCGTGAGCCACCGCCACGCCTCGATCCGACAGCGCGGTAGCGACTACGTGGTGGTCGATGAGGGCAGCACCAACGGCACCTTCGTGGGTCCGGTGCGGCTGTCGCCGCAAGCGCCGCGCCTGGTGCGCAGCGGCGAGCTATTGCGCGTCGGACGTATTTGGCTCGAGCTCAACATCGAGCATGTGCCCGTCACCGACGACGCGCAGCTCGCCACGCGCGAGATCGCGCTTTCCCTCGTTTCATCGGCGCTCGCGGCGCAAGGGGAAGCGGCGGCGGTCAAGCTGCAGGTGCGACAGGGCCCCGACGCCGGCCGCGAGCTCTTGCTGACCGAGCTCGGCCGCAGCTACGTCGTCGGCCGCGGTCAGGGCCTGGATTTGGTGCTCACCGACGTCGATGCCTCGCGGAGGCACGTCGAAGTCGGTCGGCGCGGCGCCACGCTGTGGGTCAAGGACTTGGGCTCGAAGAACGGAGCAGAGCTCGACGGAGTGGCGCTCAAGCCCAACAAGGAGACGACCTGGCCGCGCGGCAAGCTCGTGAGGCTGGGTGGCACGGAGCTAGGCTACGAAGATCCCGTCGCGGAGGCGCTGGCCGAGATCGAAGCCAGCGGCGACGAGAAGATGCGCGACGGCGACGCCATCGATGCCCCCAGCGGCGCGCCCGTCAGCAGCTCGCCCCCGAGCGTGGCGCCCGAGGGCAGCGCGGCCCCCATCGCGCGCGTGCCGCAGGCCAAGCCGGTGGTGGAGCGGCGCGAAGGTGGTTTTCGCACCGCCGACTTGGTGATCGCGCTCCTGGCCCTGCTCGTGCTCGGAGCTAGCCTGCTCGGGCTGTTGTGGCTCTCGCGCATGGAGTGACTACGCGCAAAAGGCCGCCCCCGTGGGGAGCGGCCTTCGCCAGGTCGCCGCGCTACGTCACGGCAACTTCGGGCCGCAGAAGCTCACACAAGTATCGAGATCGCCATCATCCAGGCAGTCACGCTGGAGCTGCGTCCTCAGGTGGAGCCCTGCGAAGTAGCTGCACGCCTCCGCCGGACACGTGCCGTTGCCGCAAGGATCGAAGCGCGCATACTCGCCGAACTGCACCCCGGGCACGCCGCCATAATACGACATGGGGTGGTAGTATCCAGGGCGCAGGAACGGATCTCGCTCGGCGCCGAGGTACGTCGTATCCAGGAGCCACGCGGGGGGATCGGTGAGCACGGTGTTGCCCTCGACGCTGATGACGAAGCCCGGGAAGCCCGCGGCACAAGCGCGCGCGCATTCACCGGCGGTCTTGCAAGCGGGATCGGGCGTCTGGGCAACGGCCGTGTACAGGCTGTTTTCTTTGAGCAGCTCGAGCACCGCCAACGGACGCCCGTCGTCCTCGGCCGGCAGCTTCGGCAAGCCGCCTTCGACCTTGGCGACGGTGTCGAAGTTGATCTCGTTGACGACGCCTTGCTTGCGCCAGGCGGGGCAAGACTTGATGCCTTGCTCCGCGAAGGACTGCTGCCAGGCCGCGTAACGACCGCCCAAGCATTGCTTGGCGAAGGGCAAACGCGCGCTGCGGTACTGGACGGAAAGCAACCGCTTGATTGACGAGTACAGCTCTTTGTCGCCGTTCGAGCACGCGCTGAACGTCGGCGCCAAGTAACCGTCCTTCGACACCTCGAAGGCTTGCGGATCCACGGTCCCTAAACAATCGACGACGAGAGCGCCGAGCGAAGAGGTGTACGTGTCGTACGCCGAGCAGTCCTTCACGCCGATGCGAATGTCGACGCTACCGTTACCGAGCGCGACGTCGCCGCTGGTGGTGGCGAAGCCAAAGAAGGCGTCGCCCGGCGTCTTGCCGTCGACCACGAAGGTGATCGGATTCTGCGTGACGAGCTCGGCCGTGACGGCAGCGTACACCGCCTTCGGATCGGCCGTCTTCTTCGCCTCGAGCACCCAGCCCTTCTCGAGCAAGATGGAGTAAGAGCCGACGGGGAGCGTCTCGTTGTGAACGGGCACGTCTGCGAGCGGCTTGACGACGCGCGGCTTGGCGCCCAGCGCAGAGCCGGTGATGGTGAACGTCGCCGAACGCAGCCGATAGGTCAGCTCACCAGAGGTCGTGGTCAGAGGCAGGTTGATACTGCCCGCCTCCGTCTCCGCCGCGCCCTGCCCACTGCTCGGATCGATGGGCGCGCTCGAACAGCCCGCCATGATCACAGTGAGGAGCGCCACACCTAAAAGTCTCGCCATGCCGGTTCTCCTTGCCGTGCTGCTGATTTCACTCACACCTGGCCCCGCCCCTAACCAAGCGTTCGAAAGGGTCTACATGAGTCTGGGTCTGGGTTCAATGTGCAGAAGCTCCGAGTGCGCGCTGCGAAAATGCTCAGACGTGAGAAAGCGTGATGATTTCGTTCACATAAGCTCAGCGCGCGCGGCCACGGAACGCCTTTCGGATCGCCGCCACTGTCAGTACTATCCACGTCGTCATGCACCCGACTCGTGCTTGGGTATTGGTGAGCGGAGCGGCCCTTTGGAGCTCCGTGCTGCTCATTTGCTGCGGGACCGACGAGGCGCTCGGCCCTAACGATACCCCCAAGGGTGATTTGATTGGCGGCGAGTGGAGCTCAGCCGACGCAGGCAAAGGCGGCGCCGGCGCCAGGCCCAGCGCAGGCTCGGGCGGCATGCTCACGCTCGGCGGATCGACGAGCGGGCCCCGCGGCGGCGCGGGCGAAGGAGGCACGTTGACGAGCGAGGGGGGGATGGGGCCCGTCACGCTCGGAGGCGAGGGCGGCGGCGACGCGGAGCCGCCCGAGGAGCAGCTCTCCTTCTGCCCCAGGCTCGACGCACAAACCAAGCGCGTGGGTGACGCCGGACGCGCGTATGTCGAGAATGCCTACGCCGACTGCGACACGTACTGGATCATTCGCGAGGTCATCGACAGCGGCAACGATCAGTACCGCGACTTCCGCAACGCGCTCAACCCGTGGTCTTACAACCTCTGGGGATGCTCGGACGCGACGCCTGTCACCAAGTTTGGCCTGGTGTGGAAGAGCCCGCAGATCAGCGCCGGCGACGCGCGCCGCCTGATCGATATCTATGTAGCGGCTGTCGACGAGCACGCCGCCCTCAGCCCGGGCGAAGAGGCGGAGCTACGCGCAGCCCTGCTCCGGCTCAGCGAGCAGTCGGTCGTGAACGAGAGCCTGGAGCCGTCGCAGCCGGGTTCCAACCCCAAGTGCCAAGGCGCTGGTGGCGCTGGTGGCGCTGGTGGCGCTGGTGGCGCTGAGGGCGCTGGAGATACTGGGGGTGCTCCTACCGAGCCCATTGGCCCAGCGGGTCAGGGAGGTGAACCGTGAGGCTGATCGTGAATGCCATGACGACGCTCGCTTGCGTGGTCTCGCTGGCGGCAACGGCCCAGCCCGCCGCCGCCCAGTCCGGCACGAAGACCGCCGTCGCCGAGGCGCTCTACCGCCAAGCGCGTGACCTGATGGCCGCCGGCAATTACGCCGAAGCCTGCCCCAAGCTCGCGGAGAGCCAGCGCTTGGATCCAGCCACCGGCACGCTGCTCAACTTGGCGTCGTGCCACGAGCAGCAGGGAAAATTGGCGACCGCCTGGATCGAGTATTCCGATGCGCTCGTCGCGGCGCGGCGCGACGGCCGCGAAGATCGCGTCGAGTACGCGCGCGCTCGCGCCGCCGAGATCGAGCCGAGGCTCTCGCGCCTCACGCTGGTGCTGGCGGAGGGGGCAGACGAGCCCGCGCTCACCATCGAGCTCGACGGGGCCAGCGTCGGCCGCGCCATCTTGGGCGCGGCGACCCCCGTCGACCCGGGCACGCACACCGTCGTCGCGACCGCGCCCGGCAAGAAGCCGTGGACGGGCAGCGTCGAGATCGGCCCCGAAAACGATCAAAAGACGCTCACCATCCCCGCGCTCGAGCCGGCGCCGCCCGAGCCTCGAGCCGCCGAACCGGCGTCCGCGCCGCCCGTCGCGATCTTCACGAGCCCGCGCCCTGCTGACGCGGGCTCGCGGCCCGTCCCCACCCCGGTGTACGTCGCGGGAGGGCTCACGTTGGCGCTGGCCGCGGGAGCCGGCGTCACCGGCGTGGCCTACCTCGGGAAGCGGAGCACGTACGACGACGCGCGCGAGGAAGGCTCGGCGACGCGCGAGCAGCGCGACGTCGCGCGCCGCATGGGCTACGTGAATCTGGGCTTGTGGGCTGCGACCGCGATCGGAGCTGGCGTCACGACCGTGCTCTACGTCACGCGCCCCGAGCGGGCGCGAAGCGCGCGGCTCCAGCCACTGATTGGACCGAGCGTCGCGGGCCTGAGCGTCGGGGGGGGGTTCTGAGCATGCGCCAGCAGCGCAGCGCGTGGCTCTCCGGGTGGTTGGTGGCGCTCGCGGCCGGCTGCATGTTCGTCGCCCCGCTCGAGGATTTGCCGGAGGCGAGCGGCGGCAAACCGAGCCGCGGTGGGGAGGCCGGTAGCGTCACCGGCTTCGGCGGCGCCGAAGACGCTGGGGCCGCCGGCAACGGCGCCAGCGCCGGCGACGCTGGGGCCGGTAACCAGGGCAGCGGTGGCACCAAGCCCGATGGGCCGTGCGAGACCAACGCCGAGTGCGTGCAGCGCTTCTCGGAGGCGCCCGCGCGTTGTCGCCCTTCGGATCATCGCTGCGTCCCTCTGCTGAACGACGTCTGCCCGTTCGCGTACGGCGACGCGAAAGATCCGAACGCCATCTTCTTCGGCGCCTTCACGACGTTCGATGAAGCGGCGATCCAGAACAACTCCATCTCTTGGGCCCACCAGCTGGCGCTCGTCGAGCTGAGCGGCAACAACATCGGCGGTCTCCCGGACGGCCCTGGCGGCAAGCGTCGCCCGCTCGTCATGAGCTTGTGCAGTAACCTCACGGAAGACGTGGACGCGGCCATGGAGCACCTGGCCGACGAGCTCGAGGTACCGGCCGTGATCGCGACGCTGAGGCCGGGAGATTTGCGCCGCGTGTACGACGAGTACATCGACCGTAAGCTTTTGTACCTGAGCCCCGTCACGGTGACGCAAACGCTCGTCGAGCAAGACGAGCAGAACCTGATCTGGAACCTGCTCGGCACGCCTACCGATCTGGCGCCGGTGTATCGTCCCCTGCTGCTCAAGACCGAAGCCTTCGTCCGCGACGAGCGCGGCCTCGAGCCGGGCATCGCGCTGCGGGTCGCCCTCGTCACCACGCCGGAGGCGTTCGACTCGGAGCTCGGCGCGGCCATCCCCGACTTGCTCGAGCTGAACGGAAAGACAGTCGCAGAAAACGGCGGAAACTACCGCGGCTTCACCATCGATCCGGAGGAGCCCGAGCTCGACGAGGTTGCGGCGAGCATCATCGAATTTCGCCCCCACGTCATCCTCTCCGCAGCCGGCGACATCCTCAGCCGCGAAGGAGGTCTGCTGAGCCGGGTGGAAGAAGGTTGGGAGCTTGGGGTGGTGGCGCCGCCAGAGGGGCTCGACTTCCGGCCGCAATGGATCTTGTCGCCTTACAACGCCGGCAACCTCGAGTGGCTGGCGCAGGTAATCAAAGGCAGCATTTCGGTGGCAGGGCGAGGCATGGAGCAGCGCTTCGTCGGCATCTCGATCGCGGGGCCGACGAACACGACGCTGCAAAACTCCTACGCGTCGCGGCTGCGCACGAAATTTCCCAAGGCCTACCTCGACAGCGCCAACTACTACGACGCGCTCTACTTCTTGGCCTACGGCATGTACGCCGCCCCCGCGAAGGCGCCGCTCGATGGTCCAGGTATCGCGCGCGGCCTCGGGCGCTTGCTCGAAGGCAAAGCCTTCAACATCGGTCCCCTGACGATCAGCTCTGTCTTCGACGCGCTCAGCGACGCCGACGCGACAATCAAGCTGAACAGCACGCTCGGCCCCGCGTCGTTCGACCCGAAAACGGGCGTGCGAGCCGTCTCCGGTAGCGTGTTCTGCTTCGAGCCGAGCGGAGGCGACGTGACGCTCAGGACCGACGTGCTGCGCTACGACGCCCAGACTCAGCAGCTCGTCGGCGACAAGTTCGACTGCTTCTCCGGATTCCTCGAATGAGACCCGGGCGCTGGCTGCTACCGGCCGCGCTGCTCGCGCTAGGCTGCGGGTCTGGCCCTGAACCGCTCGAGCAGCGTGCGCTCCCGATAGTCGACGGCGAAGAGTCCGGCCCCGATCAAGACAGCGTCGTGATGCTGCGCACGGTCGTCGACGACGTCGACGTGCTGTGCAGTGGGACCTTGGTCGCCCCCAACCTGGTGCTGACCGCACGTCACTGCGTCTCACACCTCTCGGAGGGTCTGTTTAGCTGCTCGGTGCGGGGCGAGGTCTTGGAGAGGGACCCGGGAGCGGGCCAGCTAGGGCGGCACCTGCCTGCAGCAGACTTCGAGGTCTACGGTCGACGCGCGCCGCGCAAAGAGCCCCTGGCTCGCGGCCGAGAAATCCTCTCGACGCTGTCGAGCACCATCTGCACGAACGACCTGGCTTTTCTGATCCTCGATCGGGACCTCGCCCTGCCGCTCTCGCCGCTGCGTCTCTCTACCCCCGCCAGAGCGGGCGAGCCGTCGGCGCTCGTCGGCTATGGCCTCGCGGCCCTCACAGATGATTTCGATTATACGCTCGCTCCCCGGAAGCAGCGACGCGACATCGCGATCGTCAGTGTTGGCCCTGACTTGGTCGAAGACGTGACCTCCGTGCCGCCGCGGGCCGTGATCCTCGAGGGCCCTTCAGGCTGCACGGGCGACAGCGGTGGCCCGCTCCTGGCCCAGCCGAGCGGCGCCGTGCTCGGCGTGTACTCACTGCTCAAGGGCGAAGACTGCACCGAGCCGGACGTGTCGCATCAGCTGGTCCACGTGCCAGCCTTCCGCGGGCTGATCGACCAAGCGTTCACGGCCGTTGGTCATGAGCCGCTGCTCGAGCACGAGGCTTCTGCCGGGGGAGCGTCCACCGGCGCCGGAGGCGCGGCGTCGATGACCGGCGCCAGCGGCGACGCGGGGAGCCCGGACGCGACTGGCGACGCGGGCGCGGCCGGAGCGGGTGAGCGCGAGCCGTCCGAGCACCATGACGACTCACCGGAGTCGAGCTGTCGCGTAGCGCGAGGCGCGCCGCGACCGGACGGCGTCGGGCTCGCGGCGCTGCTCATCGTCACGACGCTGCTCCGCAGGCGCCGTCAGCGTCGCCCGTCGAGCGGATCCGCCTGAGACTTCGGTGGAGGAGCCGCGGGCGGCGCCGGCGGCGCCGTTTCGGGCGCGAGAACCGGCAATTTCGCCTTACGTTTCGGAGACTTGACCGCGATGGGCGGCGCTGGCTCAACCGCGGAGGGGGTGGGCGACGCTGGCAGCGCGGAAATGACCGGCTCGGTGCCGTTCGCGGTCGACCCGCTCGTGGTCGGGTCGGCCGTGGTCGGAGCGTCGGCCGTGGTCGAAGCGTCGCTCACCGTCGCGCTGCCGCTCGCACGCAGCGTCGAAGGATCGGGAGCAACCTCCGCCGTGGCAGGGGCGCTGCGCTGCCAAGCCACCGCGCCCGCGACGACGATCGCCGCACCCGCTACGATCAGCAGCACGCGCTTGCGCGAGCGCCCCACGGCGGAGGGCGTCGCCTCCCAATCCGTGCGCGTGCTCTTCTCGCTGCGCGCAGGCGGGGCGGGCGTGATGATCTTGACCTTCACCTCCTCGGTGGGCTGCTCGCTGATCGGCTGCGGCGTGTTGTTCCGCACCGGGCTCTGCAGCGTGCGCTCGGACGACGGCGACTTGTCGGTAGGCGGCGGCCGCAGCGAGGTCGAGCGCAAGATGCCGGAGATGCGCGAAACGGACGGCTGAGAGCGCGGCGCAAACGGCGCGAGGGCGTCGGCTAGCTCTGCCACCGATTGATAGCGATGATCCGGGTTCTTCTCGAGGCACTTGGCGATCACCGCCTCGAGCTCCGGGGGCACGTCGGGCCGCCTCGCGCGAATACTGGGCAGCGGATCCGAAACGACGGCGGCGAGCAGAGCCAGCGGCGATTCGGCCGTAAAAGGCGCTTCTCTCGTCAAGAGCTCGAACAAGATGGAGCCCAGCGACCAGATGTCGGTGCGAGCGTCCACGCTCTTCGGGCGCCGGATTTGCTCCGGCGACATGTAAGCGGGGGAGCCGAGCAGCGAGTGCGTCGCCGTCAAGCTCGGAGCGGGCTCGAGCGCGCTGTCTTGGGTGTTGATCGCTTTCGAGATGCCGAAATCGAGCACCTTCACCAGCGGGCTACCGTCAGCTCGGTTCGTCAGGAACAGGTTGGCGGGCTTGAGGTCACGGTGGATGAGGCCGATGGAGTGCGCTTCGGCCACCGCCTCCGAAGCCTGCAGCACGTAGTCGATGGCGTCCGGGATCTCGAGCGGCTCGCCCGGCAGATCGAGCACGTCCGCCAAGTCGTGCCCCGACAAGAATTCCATCACCATGTAGGGCGAGCCGTTGGTCAGCTCCCCCACGTCGATGACGCGCGCCACGTGCTCGCTCCTGATCTTCACCGCCGCGCGCGCCTCACGCAGGAAGCGCGTCACCGAGTCTTCATTTTCACACAGCTCCGGCGCGAGCAGCTTGACGGCCACGCGCTGACCGAGCTGTTCGTGCGTCGCGGCGACGACGTACCCCATGCCCCCCGCGCCGAGCACCTGCTCGACGCGATACTTCCCGGCAAGCAGGTCGCCTTGCTGGATCATGGAGTCCCTAGCAATACCACGGGACGGCGCGGCCCGCGCCAAGCGCCGTCCCGCTCGGGATTTTTGCTAGTTGCAGGCCTTCGTGGCGCTCGCGAACGGGTTCGGGCACACGCTGGCTGCTGAGCAGCCACAGCTACCGTTCACGCAGATGTCCAGACCGGTCTGTGCAGCCGACGCGGCACACTGCTCGTCGGTCGAGCACTGCGCGCAAGTCTTGTCGGTGTTGCAGATACCGCTGTTGCATTCCGTCCCTTGTTCGCATTCGCACAAGCCCGTCTCTTCGTTGCACGTGTCACCGTTGCCCGGCGCGCAGCCAACGGCTGCACAGCCTGGCACGCACTGGCCATCCATGCAGGCGCTCGACCGATCGACGCACACGTCGATCGTGCCTGCGGCACCCATGCGCGGCAGCGCTTCCAGCTCACTACCCGGGTCGCAAGCTCCGTCGAAGGGCAGCCACGCGCACTGACCGTCGCCATCCCAAGCTACGCAGGCCGTACCGTCGAAGCACCCCTCGTCGCTCTCGCAAGCGCCCATGAACGCGCTCGTGACGCAGTCGAGATTGTCTTCGCACACCGCCGGCCGGGCGCAGACCTTCGCGACCGGATCACACTTGTTGGAAGTGTCTGCCCCGGCCTTACAGTCGTCGTCGCTCTGACAGACCCAGGAGCAGGTCTTGAGCTCCTCCGCCACCGGAGCCCCGCCCTCACCGCCCGCGCCCGCGCCGCCGTTCGTCGTCGCGCCTTCACCACCCGCGCCCGCGCCGCCGCTCGTGGCTGCGCCTTCGCCGCCGACGCCGCCCTGCGGTGCTTCGCCGCCAGCGCCCGCGTCGGTCGGAGGCGTACCACCCGTCCCCGCGCTACCGCCGGTGGCCTTGCCGGCCGTGCCCGCCGTTCCGCCTTTGCCGGCGGTGTTCTTGGTGCCGCCCGATCCGCTGCCGTCGTCACCCCCCTCGCCTTCGCCGCCGGCCCCGGCATCCGCACCGGTGTCCTTGCTGTCGTCGTCGCCGCACGCGACGGCCACGAAGAAGCAGCTACTCAAGATCGCAACTACGCCCAGACGACGAGACAAAGCCATGCGTCACTCTCCTCTGCCGCCCTCTTAACACGGCCATCCGCCGCAAAGAACCCTGGCTTCAGTACTACGACTGATCATCGATCTCATCGCCGTGGTGACGACGCCTGTTTGCCACCACCAATTCTGGGCGGCGCCCCCGAAAACACCTCTGCCGCAGCGCGACGCTCGCCCGGAGCGCGATCTCGTCAATCGCCCTTCGGGCCTTCGTCATAGCTGCGCGGGCGATACTTCTTGTCTACGCCCCCGTTTTTCTCGCCGTTTTCGAGGATGTCGCCGACGAGGAACGAGAGCCAAGAGCCGGGATGTTTATCGGCGAGCTCGGTCAGCGCGTCGCGATGAGGCAGTGTGATCTTTTCGTCCCACATGCACTGAAGAGCGAGCGCGATCAGGTTGGGGTCGTTAGGGGCTTTCTCGAAGCCCTCGAGGTAGTGCGGCACCGCCTTTTCGGCGCGGGCACGTCGCTTCTCGGGGTCGGGCTTGTTGCTCGGTGGATCGGCTGCGGCCGCGAGGCGGCAGAGAGTGTCACCGTAATAGATGTGAGCCATCGCCCAATTCGGCGCCAGCTGCCGCGCTAGGTCGTTGTAGCGCAGGCGCTCTTGAAGCTGACCCCGCGCGCCGAGCATGACCGAGTAGTTGAGCTGCGCCTTGGCGCTGTTCGGAACCGCCTTGCGCGTGGCGTTCCAGAAGGTGAGGTCGTCCATGTAATCGAGCGCGTGCGCGCGGGCCTGGAAGGCCTGCACGCCGAAGAATACGCCCAGAATCAGCGCGCTCACCCGCTCGCGCCGCGCCTCGAGCAGCTTCACGGCGATCAGCGCCAAGACGATCGAGGTACCCACCACGGGCAGGTACCAGAAGCGCTCTGCGCGCACCGTCGGCAGCAGCACGGGGATGTTCGAGTGCGGGAAATACGCGATCGGAAACCACAGCAAGCCCGTCGCGAGCAGCGCCGTGGGCGCGAGCCGCGCCTGCTTCACGATCAAGGCCGCGCCCCGCAGCCTGAAGCTGGCCCACAGGTGATGAATCAGCGCGCCGAGCCCGACCAGCAACGGCCCCACCGTCAGCAGGCCGCCCATGACGCTGCCGAAGAAGATCGTCTGCTTGGGGACGGGCTCGGCGCGAAACGAGTAATCGCCGCTCAGCGTCCACGGAAAGAGCACCTGACCGATGCCGCTCGCGTAGACACGCAGCGCCGCCGCGACGCGCAGCGGCAGCGGCGCTTCGACCAGCGGATTGTTGATCGGGTCGCGCGGCAAGCTGGGCTGATGAAACCAAACCAAGAACTGGTGAAGCAGCTGCTGAGGCCGCGGGGTACCGGGCGGCAGCGGCGCGGCGAGGGCCTCCGGCAACGCCACCGGGAACCAGCGACGGCGCAGCTCCGTGTAAGCCACCAGCGCCGCCAGTAGCGCGATCAACGCGAGCCCCGTGCGCAGCCAGCGCAGCGGCCAGCGCTCGTGCAAGAGCGGCGCGGTCGTGAACGCGGCGAGGGCGACTAGCGGCACGGCCACGATCGCGCTCTCCTTGCTGAAGAGCCCGAAGGAAGCCGCGGCCAGCACGCCGAGCGGCATCGCCCAGATCGGCAAGCGCAGCGCGTGCAGGGCCAGCAGCACCCCCATGCCTCCCAAGACATCGGCGATGCCGACCACGCCCGACACCGCCTCCGTCAGCACCGCGGCGCTGAGAAAGATCGCGCCCGCGAGCCACGACAACTTGCGTCGTCCCGACACGCTGAAGACCAGCCCCGCCAGCAGCGCACCGTTGACGGCGTGCCCGATGACGTTGACCCAGTGATGGATGAAGGGCTGGTGGCTGATGTTCCAAAGCAGCCGCCAAATCAGGTTGGGAATGGGCCGATAGGAGCCGATGCTGCGCTCGGGCGGCAGGCCCCAGAAGTCACGGGTGAAGGCGCTCCAGAACGGCAGGTCTTTGCCGTTGACGTAGGGATTGGCGAGCAGCGCCTCTTGCTCGTCGAAGATGTAGTTCGAGAGCGGCGAGCGGACGTAAAGGACGATCGCGACGAGCAGCGCCGGAGCGAAGGCGATGGAGAAACGCGGATCTTGCTCCTCGAAATAGCGGCGGGCAGCCGAATAGAGCCCGCGAGCCGTCGCACCAATCCGAGCCAGAAACGCCAACGCCCGCCCCGTCTAGCGCTATAAGGGGCGGGCAACAATGCCCGAGGCGGTTTCCTTCGACGGCTGCGAAATCGAGCGCAAGCTTTCCTCCGGGCCGGTCTGCGACCTGTACAAGGCCGTGCAAGAGCCGCTCGGCCGCGCGGTCTTGATCAAGGCGCTGGGGCAGAACATCCTGCCCTCGTCGCCGTTTGCCTCGACCCTCGAGCGCGAGGCGCGCCTGCTCAGCGGCCTGGATCATCCGGGTATCGTCAAGGTTCACGACTTCGTGAAGCGCGGCGAGCGCATGTGGCTGGTGCTCGAGCACATCGACGGCGTGACGCTCGAGGAGCTACTCGCTAAATGCAAGCGCCTCGGCGAGGCGGCGGCGGTGGCCATCGGCTTGCGACTGAGCGAGGCGCTCGCTCACGCGCACGAGCACAGCGTGGTGCACCGCGACCTCCAGCCGAAGAACGTGTTCATCTCCAAGCGCGGGGAGGTCAAGCTGATGAACTTCGCGCTCGCGGTGGACGAGCGCATGCCGACCGCGCCCGAGCTGCTCGATGGCAGCACCGGCTACCTGGGGCCCGTGTACATGTCGCCCGAGCAGATCCTGGGCGAGCCCGCGGATCCTCGTTCAGATCTGTTCTCCGTCGGCGTCATGCTCTACGAGCTGCTGAGCGGGGCGCGCCCCTTCGAGGGGCCCGATGACCGCTCGACGTCGCTGCGCATCCGACAGAACCCCGCTCCGCCGCTCACGCAGGGCGGCGTGAAGGTGAGCGGCAACGTCGAGCGCCTCATCACTCGCTGCCTCGAGAAGCTCCCGAACGACCGCGTCGGGAGCGCCGCCGAGCTCGCCGCTGGCTTGCGTGACGCATTCGCCGCAGCGTGGGATGGCGCCCCCGAACAAGCCATCTCGTCCGCGCTCGCCAGCGCAGGCTTGGTAGAAAGCAAGCCGGTCGCGCGCGGCATCCCCGCCCCCCAGCTCAGCGGTCAGTCGTCCGCGAAGGCGGCGCGCATCACGGTCGCGGGTTTGGCGTTCGGCTTTGCGCTCATCGGCGCCGGGGTCATCAGCAGCGGATTTTTACTGCGGCGCGCGTTTGGGCCGATGGAGGCCAAGCGGCGCGCAGCGGCGCCGCTCTCTGCTCCCGCCGCGGAGGCGGGTGAGCTGCGCGTGGTCGCCCACCCGTGGGCGCACGTGTTCGTCGACGGCCAACAGCGCGAAACCACACCGTTCGCGCGGCCAATCCGGCTCAGCCCTGGAACGCACTACGTGCGGCTGGAGCACCCGAACGCTCCGCCGGAACGGCGCACCCTGAGCGTCGCGGCGGGGGAAACAGCCCTGCTCGAAGTCGACATGAAGGTGTCGGCTCCCGCCTCGTCGGCACCTCCACCGAGCTCTTCGGCCGCCGCCGAGCTCGACGGGCCTTGAAGCGCACATTCACCCACGCCCCCGCGTGGCGAGAAAAGATAACAACTAATCCAGAGCTCATCACGAGAGCAGCCCGCTCGTGAGACTAAGCCCGGCGCGGCAAACGCGGCGGGCTGCGAGCTCTGCTGCCTAGCCTTCGGAAGCGCGGGCCATCTCGCTCGCTTGCCTCGAGTTTCCGTGGCATACAGTCAGTAGCGAAGCCCGCGTATTCGCGTGCTTACTACGCTTGCATGCTCAGGGTGATTGTATGGCCGCGGAACTGAAGTCGGGCTCGGCGCTCGGCAGGTACGAGCTTTTGACCAGGCTCGGCCGCGGCGGCATGGCGAGCGTTTGGGTCGCTCGCGAGCGCGCGCCCGTGAGCGGCAAGCAGCGATTGGTCGCGGTCAAGGCGATGTTGCCGGAGCTGGCCAAGCACTCCGATTTCCGCGCCATGTTCCTCGAAGAGGGGCAGATCGTGCGCAGCATCGACCACCCCCACGTGGTGAAGGTGCACGAGGTCTCCGAGGATCACGGCATCCTCTACATGGCGATGGAGTGGGTCGAAGGTGATTCGCTGCGCACGCTCATCAAGGAAGCGCGCCGACGCCGCGCCATCCCCGCCGAGATCGCCGTCAAGATCATCGCCGACGCCGCCACCGGGTTGCACGCCGCGCACGAGCTGCGCGGTTGGGACGGCGAGCTCCGTAACATCGTCCACTGTGACGTGTCGCCGCACAACATTTTGGTCGGCCTCGACGGACGCGCCAAGCTGGTCGATTTCGGCGTCGCCAACGCCACCGCGCATAGCGATCTGGGCGCAGCGGACAAGATCAAGGGAAAATTCGGCTACATGTCGCCGGAGCAGGCGCGGGCTGAGCCGCTCGACCGCCGCAGCGACGTGTTCGCGCTGGGCATCGTGCTGTTCGAGCTCGTCACCGGCGAGCGCTTGTTCCGCGGTGAGAACGCCGCGCACTCGCTCGAGCTCGTCAAGCGCGGCAAGATCCCGAACCCGACGCAGCTCAACCCGAAGCTGCCCCCGCAGCTCGCCGGCATCGTGCAAAAGTCGCTCGAGCGCGATCTGAACGAGCGCTACCAAACGGCCCAGCAGCTGAGCGAAGCGCTCGAGCGGTTCTTGGTGGACGACCGAGTGATGGTCGCGCACGGAAGCGTTGGTCAGCTCGTTCGCCGCGTGCTCGGCTCGCGCATCGAGACACAACGCCAAGCGCTGCGTGAAGCGCTCACCGTCAGCGACGGCGTCGTCGCCGCCGGGCTCGTACCCGAGCAGCCTGCCGCGCCCGAATTTTCGCACCCGCACTTCTCGTCGAGTGGCCACTTCCCGGTGCACCCGTCCGAGCCGTCGACGTCCAGCTCGCTCTCGTCGAAGTCGAGTACTCCGCACCCGCAGAGCCTGGAGCTACTTCGGAAGCCAGGCTCCTCCGTGCTCCCCGTCATCGTCGCGCTGGCAGGCTTGTCGGCCGCCATCGCCGCCGTTTGGTTCGTCAACAACCAGCAGCCCAGCGCACTCCCTCAGCTCGGTGCGGCGGCTCCGGTCGATACGGTCGACCACTCCAAACCGCGCGACAGCGACTACACTCCCGATCAGGGCGCTTGGGGCGTGAACATCGCCAACTTGCCGTTGGCCCCCGCTGACCCCAACTCATCCGTGCCTCCCGCGCGCGCTGGACGCGGCAGTCGCCCGAGCGATCCTGCAGCCACCGCGCACGCCGACAAGAAGGCCGACGAGACCGCGAAAGACTCCAAAGACTCCAAAGACTCGAAGGACGCGCAAGACGCCAAGCAAGCGCAAGACGCCCAGCCGCCGCCCGAGCCCGAAGCGCCGCCCGAGCCCGAGCTAGCGCCTGCGCCCACCGAGAAGCCGCCGCCTCCGGATCAGCGCGCTCCCCTGAACCGCGCCTCGGCCCTCACGGCGCTGAGCCAAGCCGCGAGCGCGGCGGGGGCCTGCAAGCGCGAAGGTGGCCCGACCGGCGCCGGCAGCGCGAGCGTGACGCTCTCACCAGAAGGCACGGTCTCCGCGGTGAGCGTCTCGGCGCCCTTCAGCGGGACGCCGGTCGGAACGTGCATTCAAACCGTGTTCCGCGGCGCTCACGTTCCCGCTTTCAGCGGTAGCGCAGTCACGCTGAGCAAGTCGTTCCGTATCGCCAACTGAGCCAGGCAGTAGCGGCCCGCCGATTCGAGGAAACCGGCGGGCCTGACCTCCGAGTCAAGGCAGAGTCATGCGCTGCACGCCGCCGTCGCCCTGCGCCAAGAACACGAAGTCCCCGCTCACCGACATGTGGTGCGTGTAACCGAGCGCCTCTTCATCCCCGGTGCGAAGGATTGGCTCGGCCGCGTTGGTAGCGTCGATCACGCTGAGCGGCTGCCCCGCGGAAGGCGCCAAGATCAACGACTTCCCGCTCGGTAGCACGTTCCAAACGCCGGGCGACGTGACCTCGCCCTGGGCCAGCGTCGAGCTGTCGACGACGGTCAGCTCCTGAGTCGCCCACGTCCAGTAGCCGTAGTAGCCGCCGGGACCGACGCCCGCGTCCGAGACGTAGCCGCCACCGTAGTAATAGCCGCCGTGGGTGAAGAAGAGGCGGCCGTCGCCGCGACGTGGCGTCGACCAAGCCAGCTCGTCGTTACGCAGCGTCTGCAGCACTCGCGCCTGCGCCTTGGCCAAGCTCATGCGATGGAGCCTCGCGGAGTAGCCTCGGCAGAGCTTCGCCGCGTCGTCGAACCACGACCGCGGCAGCTTGACGTTGCAGTCGTCCCAGCTCGAGCCCGCCACGTCGACGGGCTGATGATCCAGCGTGACCGCGGTCTGCGTCGCGGCGTCGAAATCGACCACGTAACCGGGGACGTTGTAGCTACCGACGATGCGCGGCCGGAGCGGCTCGGAGACGTCGAGCCGAAGCGCATAGTGTCGCACCACGCCTTCCTTGCCCGCGACCGTCTCCGCGTAGCTCGTGATGACTTCGTCGCCGCTCTCGAGCAGGCCCGTCGCGCCGTAGTAGTCGTTCGCGGGCAGGTCGACGGAGTAGGCAAGGCGCGGTTGCTTCGGGTTCGCGAGATCGACGGCGGCCAAGCTGCGCTTGCTTCCGCTTTGATCCCAGCCTTCTTGCATCAACATCACGACGTCACCCTTCACGACGCGCGAGGTGTTACCCCAGCCCCAGTATCCGGCCACGAACGGCAGCGCAAGCGAGCCGGTCACCTCCCCCGTCGAGGGCGAGAAGCCGACGAGCAGCGTGCGCGTCTTGGCGCTGCCACCTGACCACTCCCCGTAGTCGTTGATGATGGCCCAAACGTCGTCGCCGACGGCCATCAGCGGCTCGTTGTTGGGGTACCAATAGCTGCAGCTACTGAGCCCATGCTCCGCCCGCAGGTAGTCGGTCAGGTTGAAGGTAGTGCTCGGGATCATGGCATCGGGCGTGCTGGCCGCCACGACCTCGAGCCGCATGTCCATCGAGTACCAGTCTTGCCGCAGGCGAACGAGATTGTCTCCCGTGGGCAAGGTGAGCGAGACGTTCAGCGCGAGCGGCACGCCCGAGAGCTGCACCGGCGCGTCGCGGTCGGCGATGTCGAAAGCAACCACTTCCTGATCGGCGACCGTGAACAGCTTGTCGCTGGCGATGAACGCGCGCCGCGCCTGACCGAGGCTGCTCGTCATGCCGCGCAGCGTGAGGTCGTCGCCGGCGAAGTCGATGAGCTGGACGCCGTTGAGCGGCCTGCCGCACCAGCTCGCGTCGTCGGTGGACTGATAGCCGGCAAACGGCACCAAAATCAGCTGATTTTCCGGGTCGATTTTGAAGACCTTGTGGATGCGATCTTGGTCCTCGGGCAGCTGTCCCCACGTGCCGCCGAAGTTGACGCGTTCGATCATCGTCGGCTTGGCGAAGTCCGAGACGTCGAACAGGCTCACCGTGATGGCGCCGGCGGCGTTACCCTGGTCGTAGCCGAGGGCGAGCAGGCGATCACCGCGCGGCTCCATGTGATAGAGAAAGCCAGGCATCTCGAGCTCTCCCAGCTGCTTCGGCGCGGCGGGGTTCGAGAGGTCGATGGTGAACAGGGGATCGGTTTGCACGGCCGTGACCGCGTAGCCGCGCGGGCCGTCGAAGCGCACCGAGCGCAGCTGCTCGCGCATCGGCAGCACCATCGGTAGCTTCGCGAGGGGAGTGATCTTTTGCGACGACGTGACGCTGAACGTCTCCACGACGGGCGGAGTCGAGTCACCCCACCATTGCCAGGGCTGACTGATGACGCGCAGCGTGCCCTCGTACTCGTCCATCTGCCAGCGGCTGGTGATTTGGCCGCGGACGCTGACCTGCGCACCTTCGACGAGGGCGCCGCCGGGGTCCGAAATGTCGACGACCTGAATCGTGGAGTTCTCCGGCTGCGCGGCGCCATACTCGGGGCCCGCCACGTAGATGCGGTCGGTCGTGACCGTGATGCTGCGCTTGCCCCAACCATATTCGGGGCTCTCGTCCTCGAACGACAGGGCGTCGACTTGAACGGGCTCCGCCGGCTTGCTCACGTCGATCGAGACCACGCTCGTGTTCGGCGTGGTGTCGCAGCGCCAGCAGCTGCCGTTCTGGTAGCTGACGGCGTAGAGCACGTCACCTACCAGTCGGCTGTCGCTGATCTCGCCCGGCAGATCGAACGCGCCGATCTTGGTGATGTGAGCGGGGTCCGTCGCGTCGAGCGCCAAGAGCGCGCTGGTTTGCTTCCACACCCACTGATCGCCCGTACCCGCTTGCAGCTCGAACTGCCCCCAGTCGGTGTACATGGCGAAGACGACGCCGTCTTTCACGTACATCTCGAACGGCGTGAAGCTCGTGCGGTAGCGCCCGAGGAGCTTGAGCGCGCTCGGCCGGCTCACGTCGATGATGCTGAGGCCCCCGGTCCGCGACAGCGCGTACAACGTGCTGCCTTGGAGCTGAATGATGTCGGCCTCGGCGATCTCGCGCGCCACGTCGTCCCCAGCGCCATCCGCGAGATCGACCGGTCCCCCCGCTGGGTTCCCAGCGGACGTCCCCCCTGCGTTGCCGTTGCGAGTCGCTCCGGGGACGGCCGACTCGAAGTAGCCCGCCTCTGGCTCACTCGTGGGCCCTGCGGAGCTCGGGCCGTCGCTGCCGCTGCAGCCAGCGACGAGTGCAGCCAGACCGGCGGTAAAAAGGAACCTCGCGATAGGGGGATAGCCAAATGGACGCATGCCAACCTCTACGCGGCACACCGCAATCTTCGAGCCAATCAAACCAGCTCTGCAACTGACTGTATTTATTAAGCCTATGAATCTGGCCCAGCGACCACCTGCGCCATCCTGTGCCAGCACCCGGACGGCGCTATCACGGCGGCCGTCCGCCCATCGCGGCGAGGGAAGCCTGCTGACGGCGTTGATCCAGGTGTTCCCACCGCGAGGTCGGGGGAGCCCCTCAGCCGCGCCAGCGCACCCGTTCTTGCTCGAAAGCGCGCGCCAGCCGGCGCTGCTCTTGGAGGAAGGCACCGTAAGCCTTGGGCAAGCGCGAGTCTTCCTGGAAGCGCACGAAGACGTGGAGGGCGGCCTCGGCGTCCGCGGTGGCGCGGTGCGCTTGAGTGAGCTCCACGCCCAGGCGCGCCGCCACGTCGCCGAGGGCGCGGCTCTTCTCCAGCTTTTGCAGCTCGCGCGCCCACACCAGCGGGTCGATCCACTCGACGTTCTTCTGGAACGCTGGCGGCGGTGCCTGCAGCGCGGCGATGCGGCCCAGCTCCGCCATGAGCTGCTTGCGATCGAACTCGGCGTTGTACGCGAGCGGAATCGCGCCGCTCAGCGCCTCGAGCAGCTCGGGCACGATGGCCGCGAACGGGGGCGCGTCCTTCACGTCATCGTCGGAGATGCCGTGCACGTCGGACGCCTCTTTGGGGATTGGCCGACCCGGGTTGACGAGCCAGCTCTTGCGCAGCGTGACCTCACCCCGCTCCCAGCGCACACACGCGACTTCGACCACGCGATCGACGGCGTGATCACGGCCGGTCGTCTCCGTGTCGATGGCGACGATCGGGAGCTCACGGACGTTGTGGTCACCCGCGAAGCCATCGGCCAAACCCATCGCGGCCACGCGCAGCAGGTGCGCGATGCCAGGATAGTGTCGGCCGGTCGGGAAACACCCGAGGTCGACGACGACTCTCATGGTTTGGCGGTCGCGCTACCCGTCGGTGCCGCCGAAGGCGTAGCGGAGGGCGCAGGCGCAGCAGCGGAGGGCGCAGGCGCAGCAGCGGAGCCGGACGGCGCCGGCTTGGCCGTGGGGGCAGGCGCGCCCCCCGTGAGCTCGACCTCGAGCTCGATCCAATCGCTGAGATCTTCCGCGAAGTCGGGAGTCGGCGGGAACTGGCGGCCATTGATGAAGATGGTCGGCGTGCTCTGGAGGTCGAGCCGCTCACCCTGCTTGCGATCGCGCGACACGGAGTCGGCCACCGCTTCGCTCTCGACGTCCTTCTGGAACTTGGCGATGTCCAGGCCGATGCCCTTCGCCAGCTCGTCGATCACGGCGGGGCTCAGCCGCTCTTGGTTGTCGAACAAAGCCGCGTACATTTCCCAGAATTTGCCCTGCTGCTGGGCGGCGCGCGCGGCGCGGGCCGACTTCTCGCCGTATTGGTGCATGCTCAGCGGAAAATGCTTGAAGACGAGCCGGGCTTTGCCGTCGTGCTTCTTGAGCGCGTCTTCGAGGAGCGGGCGCGCGCCGCGACACGCCGGGCATTGGAAATCCGCGAACTCGACCAGCACCACGGCCGCCCCGGGGTTGCCTTTCGAAGGCGAATCCTCGAGGGCGATTTCTTTCACCTGATCGGGTGAGAACCGGGCTTTGTAGAAAGCCTCCACCTGGGGGCGGGTCCGGCCGCGCTGCACCTGTTTCATCAGCGCCTTGGCCGCCGGGACGCACGCCCGACACGCACGCGCCTCCGAGACACACTTTGCCACGCTGACCGGCTGGTCTGCACACGGAGAGCGGAGCTCCGAAACGAAGCGTGACCACTCCGATTTCTCGCGCGCAGTCAGGCTCGAGGTCTCGACACCCGGCAGGTTGACATCCTTCGTCTCGGAACGAGTCGGGGAGGCATCGGCGCTGCTCTCCCCCGGGGAACGACACGTCACGAGCTTCGTATTGAGAACGGCCATGAGGGCCAGGGCAGACGCCGCGCGGAAGCTCAACATTGCGGGGCGGAGCGTAGTACGTTCCCCGGCCGATGACGATACCGTCCTCCCCGCCACCCAGCGTCCCGCCGCCCTCGGCGAACGTGGCTCCTCCTCTAGGGGTCAAGCACGTGATCGCGGTCGGCGGCGGGCGGGGCGGCGTCGGCAAGAGCGTGGTCGCGGTCAATCTCGCGGTTTACTTGGCGCAGCTCGGCCGGAAGGTGCTGCTGATCGACGCCGACCCGGCCGGCGCGGAGCTGCACACGGCCCTGGGCCTCGGTCCGGAGGTCACGGCCCTCGGCGCGACTCCGGCTGGCGCGCCCCCCGCGACCGACGACGTCGACGACGAAGACCTCACCCCCGTCCCGACGCAGGTCCCCGGGCTCTCGCTCGTGCCGCAAAAGTACCGCGCCGGCTCGACCGTGCCAATCAGACCCGGTCGCAAGGCGCGCTGGGCGCGTGAGCTCAAGCACCTCGAAGCCGACTACGTGCTGCTCGACCTCGGAGCCGGAACGCAACCAGCCACGCTCGACCTCTTCCTCACGGCCGACTTCGGGATCTGCGTGGCGACGCCGGAGCCGCCCAGCATCGAGGCATCGTACCGCTTCGTGCGGGCGGCGTTCGTGCGCGCGCTGCGGCGTGCCCTCGTCAAAGATCGCTTCAAGCTGCGGCTCGTGGAGCGCGCCGAAGCGGACCTGTCGCCGCTGCCGTCTCCGCAAGATTTGGTGCACGCCATCGCTCGCTACGACACGAACCTCGGCATGCTGGCCGCCAGCGAGCTGTCGCGCATTCGCCCGCGGCTGGTCGTCAACGGCGCGCGCCTGCGCCCCGACACCGACTTGGGCCACTCCGTCTGCGATTTGGCGCGCCGGCACCTCGGCGTCAATTTCGACTACGTCGGCCACATCGAGCAGGACGACGCGGTCTGGCTCAGCGTCACGCATCGAAGGCCGCTGCTCATCGATAGCCCGACCAGCAAGAGCGCGCGCAATTTGGAGCGCATCGCGCGGCGCATCTTGGCGCTGGCCGCGAGCCGGGATCAGGAGCGCTCAGCGGAGCTCGTGCCCGTCTCTCCGACCCACCTCAACCTGTACGAGGTGCTGCTCGCGCACCGCGGCGCGACCGACGAAGAGCTGCGCCGCGCCTACAAACGCCAGCGCGAGCTGTACCAGGTGGGCAGCCTGCCTCTGACCTCACTGCTCAGCGAGGCGCAGCAGAAGCGCGAGGCCGCTCGCATCGAGGAGGCCCACGACACCCTGCTCGATCCGTTGCGCCGCAAAGCTTACGACGCCTCGATCTTCCCCGAGACCGAGGCGGAGGCGCCGCGCTCTCCCGCGACGGACAGCGCGCTGCTCGCCGAGCGTGCCGTGCTCCGTCAGGAGCTGTCGCGCGAGATCAACGCCGAGACGGAGTTCACGGGTCGCCTGCTGACCAAAGTGCGCGAGTCGATGGGCATCGAGTTGCTCGAGATCGCGCGCGCCACCAAGATCTCGGTCTCGCACCTGACCGCGATCGAGAACGAAGCCTTCGACGAGCTCCCCGCGCTCGTCTACACCCGCGGATTCGTGCAGCAGATCGCCAAATTTCTGAAGCTCGATCCGACGCAGGTGACCAAGACCTACCTGCGCCGGCTGCGCGAGTGGCGCGCGGAGACCGAGGGAGAAGCGCCACATTGATGCAGGCCGCTCCGGCGACGCGCAAGACCGTCGACGTCGCCTTCTCGTGGGCGCTCGGCGTGGTGGCGGTCTTGCCACGGCTGTTCGTGGCCATCGCTTGGGCGCGCGAGCCGGTCTGGGACGGCCATTACTATCACTTGGGCGCGAGCCGCATCGCCGCCGGCCTCGGCTACTCGGAAGACGTGCTGATCCGCGGCGTGTCGACGTGGAAGCCGTGGACGCACTACCCGGTAGGCTACAGCGGTTTACTGAGCATCTTCTACCGGGCCTTCGACGATCACCTGCTGGTGGCGCCGGTCTTGAACGCGCTGCTCGGGGCCGCGACCGCGATCTTGGTTCACCGCATCGCGCTGCCCTACTTAGGTGCCACGCGCGCCCGCATCGCCGGCGGCGTCGCGGCGCTGCACCCGGGCCTCATCGCCTACTGCCCGCTGGTGATGACCGAGATTCCGTCTGCGTTCTTGCTCACGCTGCTGCTCTGGACGCTCCTGCATTTTCGTGGCCGCTGGCACGCCGTCGTCATCGGCGGCCTGATCTTGGGTGTGCTCACGTTGATGCGCCCGGCGAGCCTGCTGCTCGTTCCGCTCATCGTGCTGAGCGAGCCTCGTCCATTTTCGCGAGCTCTGGTGCGCGGCGCGGCGCTGCTCGCCCTCACGTTCGTGGTCGTCTTGCCCTGGACGGTGCGCAACTGCCTGCGCATGGACGGCTGCGCGCTGGTTTCGACCAACGGCGGTTGGAACCTCGCCATCGGCGCCATCACCGAAAGCGGCCGATTTCAAACGTTGCGCGGGAAAGACGGCTGTCCGAACGTGACGGGGCAGGTCCAACAAGACGACTGCTGGGCGGAGGTCGGCTGGCGCACGATCAAGGCGGATCCGCTGAGCTGGCTCGGCAAGGCGCCCAAGAAGCTGGCGCAAACTTTCAACCACGAGTCGTTCGCGGTCGGCTACCTGCGCGAAGCCGATCCGGCGGCGTGGCCAGAGGCTCGCCAAGCAGCGGCGCGCTCGCTGCTCACGACGGTGCACCTGCTGCTGCTGGCGGCGAGCGCCTTGTCCGTGGTCGCGTCGCCGCTCGGCAGGCTGACGAAGCGCGAGCAGTACTGGCAGGTCGGCGTGTTCGTGCTGCTCTCGGGCCTCATCTTCTACGGCATCACCGACCAGCAGCATCCGTTTCATTGGCTCGTGGTAGCGGCGCCGCTGCTCGCCTTCGCGCCGCTGCCAGGGCGACCCCAGCTGGGTGCCGGGGGCCGCATGGCGTGGGCGGTGGTGCTCGTGACGGCGCTGACGCACGTCGTCTTCTTCGGCGAAGACCGCTATCACCTGTTTTTGTCGCCTTTGTTCTGCTTGCTGGCTGCGGCCGCGCTGCGCTCGAACGCGCGCGTTGCGGGCTCTGCTGCGGCGAGCTAAGGGCCAGCGGTGGCGAGCCGTACGGGTAGTGAGCGCGGTGCCGCGCGCTGGATGGCGGGCTCGCTCCTCTTGCACGTGGCCCTATTTGGCCTGAGCTACTACCCGCGCTCAGCCTCGCCGCGAGTCCTCGCGCACCGCAGCGCTCCCGAACCCCAGCTGGAGCTCGACGTCGTCCTCGAGTCTCCGGGCGTCGCGCTCCCTCCCGAGCCCGACGCCCCGTCCGCGGAGCTCGCGGCTGCAAGCCAGCTCGGCGCGCGGCCCCGTCCTCGTGAGCGAGGCGCCATCGCGGGCGGCTCTGCTACCAGCGCTTCGTCGCCCGACCTCTCTTCTGAGGCAGACGCGGACGCGGAAGCAGGCGGCCTCGCCACCTCCGACGAGGCCGCAGCCGGCGCCGACGCGAGCGTCACCGGCCCGCGCCTGAGCCTGGCCGAGCTCGGCGTCGGTGAAGGCAACCCGTTCGTCGATCGCGACAGCGCGGCGCGAAGCGCGGCGCGAAAGAAGGCCGACAAGACGCGGGCCGTGAAGCGTCGCCTCGATCGCGCGCTCGCCCAGGGCTTGCTCGATCGAGACAGCGCGCGCGGCCACGGCGCGGGCAGCCCCGTGATGCGCCTGCTCGAGGCCGCCACCTACGCCTCGGCGACGCCCGGCAACGGCAACGCCTCGTTCACCTTCATCATCGACAGCGACGGCAAGGTCGTCAGCGGCTCGCTCGGCGCCACGAGCTCCGCGCGCGAAACCTGGGAGCGTGTGCTCCGAAAGGCCCTCCACGATTTGGTCAGTCACGAGCTGCGCGTCCCCCAGGGCAAGGGCGTGAAGCTCACCGTGCACGTCAGCTCGCGCATCGAGCTCCCGAGCGGCGCCGACCCCGGGCTCGAGGTGCGCGCGCTCGGCATCCCCCTCGCGCGCGGCGCGGGCCCGCGCTCGACGCGCGTCGACATCTTGAACCCGCTCAACCCGCTCGCGCCTTTATCACTGTTGGGCGACCCCGCCGACCTCGCCGCTACCGCGCGCCGCATGGTACGCGCTCACGTCACGTCAGAAGAGTTGATGTAACGGCGCTCCGTCAGTCGGAAGAGTCGATGTAACGGCGCTCGTCACTCGGGCCAGGCCCCTCCGTCCTAGTAAGATGTTTGGGCGAGGACCTTGGAGCGCGAACCGGTGATAAAGTGCCCGCACGACGCGCGCCGGAGCGGAGGACGCGCGTCAGTGGGTCATTGGCGGGCCTGAGGCGCCAGGGCCGGTCAACGCGCAGGAGGATCCATGACTCAATCATTGAGATCGGTCGCGGAGGCGACAGCGGTGGTGAGCGATAGTGACGTGGTGCCGCGCGGCGCGCCGCGCGTGGATACGAGCACACCGATGGGCGCCACCCTCGTCGAAGGCGGCGTCACTTTTCGGACGTGGGCGGAGCGAGCGAGCGCCGTGTACGTGGTGACCGAAGCCGCAGCCACCAGCGGCTGGCAAGACTACGTCCCAAACCCAGCGGATCGCATGCTGAGCCTGGGGGACGGCACTTTTGCGCTGGGCGTCGACGGCCTGAAGGAAGGCGCGGCCTACCTGTTCTGGGTCGTTGGCCTGGGCGACGGCAGCTCGGCCGGCTTCAAGCGCGATCCTTACGCGCGCGAGCTCGCGAGCAAGCCGGAGTTTCCCCATGGCCCGTGCCTCGTTCGTCGTGACTCCAGCTACCCGTGGCGCTGCACTGACTGGCGGCCTCGCCCCTACCACGAGTGGATTGTTTATCAGCTGCACGTGGGGGCGTTCTGGGCCGTCGACCAGAACGGCGACGATCGCCGCCACGACTACGGCAAGTTCCTCGACGTCATCGAACGCCTGCCGTACTTGCGCGCGCTCGGCGTCACCGCCATCCAGCTCCTACCAGTTCAAGAGTTCGACACCGACATTGGCTTGGGCTACGCGGGCCTCGACTATTTCTCACCAGAAATGGCCTACCAAGTCGTAGAGCCAGCCGAGCTCGACCGGCGCCTCGTCGGCATCAACGCCCTGTTGCAGAGCTTCTCGCGCCCTCCGCTCACGCGCTCCGACATTGCGCCGGGGCCCAATCAACTCAAGGCGCTGGTCGACCTCTGCCACCTGCACGGCCTGTCGGTGGTGTTCGACCTCGTCTACAATCACGCTGGGGGAGGCCTCGACGATCGCAGCATCTACTATTTCGATCGGCAGGCGCGCGGCGACGACAACCGCAGCCAATACTTCACCGATCAGGGACACGCGGGCGGCAAGGTGTTCGCCTACTGGAAGGCGCCCGTTCGCCAGTTCTTGATCGACAACGCGAGCTTCTTCGTCCAGCACTTCCGGATCGATGGCATCCGCTACGACGAGGTAACCATCATCCACGAGCGCGGCGGCGACGAATTCTGCCGAGCGATAACCGGCACCCTGCGCTTCTTGAATCCGTCGCTGCTTCAGATCGCTGAGTACTGGGCAGGCGATCGACACTATCCGATCACGGGCGCGCCCGAGGGTTTGGGCTTCGACTCCGCGTCGGACGATCGGCTGCGCCTCGCCGTGCGGCGCGCCATCGCAGCGGCCTCGCGCGGTGGCGGCGAGCGAGTGGATTTAGATGCGGTGGCGGCCGCCTTGCAGCCGCGCTTCGGCTTTCCTAGCTGGTCCAACGTCGGAAGTGTCGAAGATCACGATCGCGTGCTGTGGGATCCCTTCGAGCATCACCCACGTGAGCCTCGGATCGTGGCTCTGGCCGACCCGTCGAACGCCCGCTCGTGGTACGCCCGCAGTCGAGCACGAGTCGCGCTCGGCTTCGTGGCCACCGCCGCTAGCCTCCCGTTCTTGTTCATGGGTCAGGAGCTGCTCGAAGACAAGCCGTGGAGCGACGACGTCAAAAATTGGAGCCAGTTCTTGATCTGGTGGGATGGGCTGTTCGGTGCGGACCAAGCGATGATCGATCACCATCGCTTCACGAGCGAGCTACTCCACCTGCGCCAAAGCCAACCCGCGCTGCAAGAGGGACACATCAACACCTACCACGTGCACAACGACAATCGCGTCATCGCTTACCATCGCTGGCTCGAAGGCTACGGCAGGGACGTCGTGGTCGTCGCCACGCTGCGCGACGAAACCCACTACGACTACTGCGTCGGCATGCCGCGCGCCGGTCGCTGGCGCGAACTCTTCAACAGTGACGTTTACGACAACTGGGTGAACCCCGGGGTTGCCGGCAACGGCGGCACCGTCTTCGCAGACGGGCCGCCGCTGCACGGGCTACCGAGCTCCGCGCGGATGGTCATTCCTGCGAACGGCTTCGTGGTGTTGGCGCTCGAGGGCGAGTGAGGCGGGCTGCGGCTAGTCTCGCAAGCCCTGCCCGCCGCGTGCCGTTCGCCACTGACGGCGGTGGTTCATCCGCCAAACTCGACGCCCACCAAGAAGCGATACTGCTTGTACATGAAGGGGACCCCGACGATGCTCGGCACGGGCATGGCGATGTAGGTGGGATCGACGGTCAGATAGAAGCCGCGCGCCAGCTTCCACTCGACGCCCAAAAAGCTGAGGCCGAAGTACGGACCCATGCTGTACTTGTCAGCGCCGACCAAGTCGAACATCAGCATGCTCGCGCCGAGCGAGATGCCCGACCGGATGTTGACGGGCTCGTATCGAAGCTGCCAGCGACGAATCAGGCTGACGTAAGCGTTGGCCGAGCCCGAGCGTATCTCACTCGGAGTCTTGGCGATGTAGGGGTTCCATTCGGCGTCGATGCCGGTCATCCAGCCCGTCGAGAGCTGGTACCGAAGCCCGACGCCACCCGAGAGCGCGGAGTTGTCGTAAGAGGCGCCGATCGCGGCGCGCCCGAAGAACTGGCCCGCTTTGTCGACCTTGCCGACCACGGCGGCGTCACTCTCACCCGAGAACGCGGCCATGGGGCCATCAATCGGCCCGCTGTCGTCGGCGGCATGCGCTGGCTTGCCAAACGTGAACAGCGCCAGCGCGAGCACGCAGCTGGCGAGCCCTTTACGGCGCCGGAGTAGCGCCACCCCGACCAAGAGCAAGCTCGCGAAGCCGGCCGAGCTGCTCGGTACGCCGCCGAGCTGACAACGCAGCGTCGGCGATTCATAGCCGCGCTCGGGGGCGTCGCACCAGCCGTCGTCGATGCTGCAAGCCGTGCCTTCATCGAAGGCGACGTAGTCGTTCAACATCTCTTCCACGGCCGCCTCTCTCCCGGAACGGTCGCGCGACGGATCGAGGAGCGCCATCAGCGCGGCGCTGCTCGCCTTCACCGCTAGGGCCCTCCGCTCGGCGCGGAGCTCATCTGCGTCGTCGCACCTGTCCAGCTCGGACGCATGGGGCGGCCCGTCGGACGCTTCGGTCAGCGTGTCTTGGGTATACTCGACGAAGTTGAGCACCACGCGGATCTTTCCCGGGTCGTCCGGGTTGCGAAACGAGTGGGTGAAGCTGTCCTGAATCGCGTGCAGCGCCCGCCCCGCGTTCAAGAAGAACGTCGGCACGCTGACCTCGACCTCGTCGCGAATGGCCAGCGCGACGCGCAGCTTCTCCCGCTTCGTGCCGTCGGGCCTGCCCTGCTCGTCGAGACCATCGAGGGCCCGCAGCAGCTTGCCGCGGATGAAGTCACGGCACGCTTCGACGGCCTGGCGCGTCCCTTCCGGCTCGTCGTGCTCCGGCGCGCGCAGACAATGCTCGCTCTGCCCGCCCGGATCGGACGCCGCCGGGGTGAGGTTCTTGAGATCCGTCGCTCCGAAGGACTTGATGTCGTTGTCACGCACGCCGAGCAGGAGCGTGACAGGGCCGATACTGCGCAGCGATTTGTCGACCGTAAACGGCACATCGTCGATCAGCGCCTCGTCGTCACCGCGCGACGGCAGCGCCGCCGTCTGCTCCGGGAACGTGGCCGCGGCTTGCCGCCAAGCGGCGATCGTAATCTCCTCGTGACACCCTGGGGTGGCGGCCGTCTCGATGGTGTATGCGGCCGCCGTCGCTGGTAAGATAAAACTAAACAAGCCTGTGATTACGCGAGTTGCTCCACGCATGGATTGGGCGACGGAGCAAAGCTCATGCCGTGATCTGACGCTCGGCCGCCGTCGCGGGCGGCCCCCAGCAAGCGCTGATAAAATCGCGCTATCGCCCCGTGGAACGGGGCTTTCCCAACGTGACAGATTGCGGCGCTGCCACAACGCGCTTCGACAACGTTGTCACGCGCAGTCGCTCGGCGGCGGCCGTGACGCGAGCCCGGGCGGCGACAGCTGCGGCTCAGCGCGGAGCGGGCACGCTACGCGACGACGGCGCGTCGGACGAGTGCCGAGGCACGTCGCTCGGATACTCTTCGGGGTAGCCCTCGAGGGGGATCGCCGACAGCGCCTTCTCGAGCTCCCGCGAGTTGGTCGGTCGCTCCGCGGCGCGCTTGCGCAAGCACTGGGCGATCGCCGAGCTCAGCCCCTCCGGCAGCGGCAGATCCGGACGCGCCTCGATGATGGTGCGAGGGATCGCGCGCTGGTGCAGCTCGAGCAGCTCGCGCCGGTTGCGGCCGCGGATGGGCAAATCGCCGGTCACGGCCTCGAACATCATCACCCCGAGCGCGTACAAGTCGGTGCGGGCGTCGACGGGCGCGCCGATGCACTGCTCGGGAGCCATGTACTCGGGCGTGCCGAGCGTATAACCATCCTGGGTGAGTGACTCGGCCTCGTTGAACTTGCTCATGCCGAAGTCGAGCACCTTGATCGTCTTGTCGTCGCAAATGAAGATGTTGCCGGGCTTCAAATCGCGGTGCACGACGCCGAGCTGGTGCGCCGCCCACAGCGCGCGGCATACCTGCGTGAACATCGGCACCGCGAAGCCGGCCGCGACCAGGCCGTGCTGCTTGAGCAGCGAGGCCAAGCTGTGGCCACGCAGCAGCTCCATGACGACGTAGATCGAGCCGTCCGGCAGCTCGTCGAGGTCGAGCGTACGCACCACGTTCGGGTGCTCGATCGAGCCCTGCACGCGCGCTTCGCGGCGCAGGCGCGCGATCTCGGACGCGTCCATGGCGGCGGCGCCGCGCAGCACCTTGACCGCGACCTCGGTGCCGAGCGCGACGTGCTCGGCCGCGTACACGACCCCGATCCCACCCGAGCCGATTTTGCGCAGGATGCGGTATTTACCGCCGAGCACGCTGCCGATCATGTCGCCGGCGGCTTCGCGGAAGTGGCCGCGCACCTCGAGCCCGCGCTCGAGCGCCGCGATGCGGTGCTTCTCGAAGACGCGCAAGGAGCGCTCTTCGGCGACGCGCTGGCTGGCGATACCGAGCGCCGCGCCGAGGGCGCCGCCCACCCCCGCGCCGATGCCGGCCGCGACGAGGCTGCCCGATATCATCACCGCGCCGCCGCTGGCTGCGGCGCCCAGCAGCGCGCCCACCGCTATCGAGCGCTTCTGCCCGAATTTCCAGCGCACCAAGTAGTCACACTCGGCGTCTCCTCGCGCGAGGCAGCGCGGATGCTCGATGACGGCCGCGGGCAAGCCCCAGATCAGCGGGATGGCCGCGAGCTCGGCGCGGCGGGCGGCGCACAGCAGCTCATCGGCTTGGCCCTCTTCGCTCTCTTGGCGCGGGCGGTACACGATCTCGGCCGAGCTCGGCCCCGCCGCCTTCAGCTCACAGGTGCCGACGCGCGTGGTCTCGGAGGCGTTGGCGGCGAGGTAGCGGTAGGCGTCTTCAGGGGCGGAGGCGACGCGCAGCATGCGCACGTACGCCCCGAGCGATTCCGGGTGAGTCATCCACGCGCCGCGATCACCGACCGCGTCGGGACCGAGGGCCGACGCCAGCGCGCGCAGCAAGCGCTTGCCGGCGTTGACCGACAGCCAGCCCGCGTCGTCGTTCATCAGGCCGATCGGGATGCCGGCCGTCGATAGCAGGGCACGCAGCGCCGCCTCACCGCGCTCGGCCCGCAGGCGGAGCAAGTACGGCCGGAACCAGGTGCTGCGCAGCTCCTCACGACCCGTACCCGAGCGGGGCGGGCTCTTCTTGTTCCCATCACGACGTTCGCGCTCTGTCGGTACGGACACGGTTTTCCTTCGTGGACCCTCGAGCGATGGCGCCCGTATTCCAGACAAACGGCTCGGACCTCCCTAGGCTTAGCCCGCGCCGAACCCCCAGCATATCAGCTCGGCGCCGGGCCGGCGAGAGTGGTAACCTGCCCCCCCCAAAATGGCCGAGCCCGTCTCCGATGCTTTCGTTCTCTTTGGCGCCACGGGCGACCTAGCGTACAAAAAGATCTTCCCCGCGCTGCATTCGATGCTCAAGCGTGGGCATCGACCGTTCCCCATCGTCGGCGTCTCTCGCGGCGGCTCCAGCCTCGACGCCCTGCGCGAGCGGGTGAAGGCCAGCGTTCAGGAGTTCGGCGGCGGCGTGGACGAAAAGGCGTTCGCGACCCTCGCCCAGAACCTACGCTACGTCGACGGCGACTACACCAAGCCCGAGCTGTTTCACAAAATCAAGCAGACGGTGAGCGAGGCGAGCGCGCAGAGCCCCGTGTACTTCTTGTCGATCCCCCCGAGCGTGTTTCCCAACGTGGTGGAGACGCTCGGCTCCAGCGGCTGCTCGCAGGGCGCCCGCGTGGTGGTCGAGAAGCCGTTCGGGCGTGACTCCGCTTCCGCCCACGTCTTGAACACGACGCTGCACAAGGTCTTCCCCGAGTCGTCGATCTTCCGCATCGATCACTTCTTGGGGAAGGAGCCGGTGCAGAACTTGTTGTACTTCCGCTTCGCGAACTCGTTCCTCGAGCCGATCTGGAACCGGAACTACGTCAAGAGCTTCCAGATCACGATGGCCGAGAAGTTCGGCGTCGCCGGCCGCGGGCGCTTCTACGAAGAGGCGGGCGCCATCCGCGACGTGGTGCAGAACCATCTGCTGGAGGTGATCGCGTTCCTGGCCATGGAGCCGCCGCCCGCGGGCGACCGTGAAGCGCTGCGTGACGAGAAGACGCAGCTGCTCAAAGCCATCCGCACCGTATCGCCGGAGTACTGCGTTCGCGGCCAATTTCAAGGCTATCGCGACGAAGACGGCGTCAACAAGAACTCGACGGTGGAGACCTACGCGGCCATGTCGTTCTTCGTCGACTCTTGGCGCTGGGAAGGGGTGCCGTTCTACGTGCGCACGGGGAAGAACTTGCCCGTCACCGTGACAGAGGTGCTGGTCGAGCTACATCGTCCCCCGCACATGGTGTTCAAAGAGACCGTCTCTCAGCGCGGCAATTACCTGCGTTTCCGGCTCGGCCCGGATTTCGCCATCGCGATCGGCACGCGCGTCAAGCGCCCCGGGGAGGCGATGGCGGGTGACAACACCGAGCTGTTCGTCACGCAGCAGAACCCGGCCGAGATGGGCGCCTACGAGCGGCTGATCGGCGACGCGCTGCGCGGCGACTCCAACCTGTTCGCGCGTGTCGACAGCGTCGAGGCCGCCTGGCGGATCGTCGAGCCCATCTTGGGCGACGCCACCCCCATCTACGAGTACGAGAAGGGCACCTGGGGCCCCGCCGAAGCCAACCGCATCTTGGCGCCCGGCACCTCGTGGCACGACCCCAAGCGCTGAGGCACGCCAGACCCGCGTGCTGGCTCGTTTCGGCACAGTGATCAGAAAGGATACGTGGGCGAGCGCTACCTAGCGGCGGCGCCCCGGCTTAGTCGAGCACGGTTCGAACGGCACGCGGTTTGCTCGCGCCGTGCGCCCATGCTCAGCGGAATCGAGCGCGACGCCCCTAGCCCCTCCGCGCCGCGGATCTTGCTCACGTTCGGGCAGGGCGATTGCTCCCGGCCATCGCTCGTGCGCACCTTCCAGCTGGCGCGCAGCCTGGGCGCCGCGATCGACGTGCTGCGGGTGCTGCCCAATCCGCTGCGCTGGCTGCGTTGGCTGCCGAAGTCGATGCTGCAGGCGCTGGTCAAGCGGCAGCTGCAGCGTTCACGTGAGACGGTGCGCGCGACCCGCTACCAGCTCGCCCCGGTGTACGAGGATGAGCCGCGCCCAGGGCAAGTGGTGGTGCGGAGCGGGTCCTTCATCGCGGAGGTGGCCGCGCACGCTAGCCGCCGCGATCCGGCGCTGATCGTGGTGTCGGCAGATCAACGGCGCCTGGGCGCGCTGGCGACCGAGCTCGCGCTGGCGTCGATGCGCCGGATTTTGGTGCCGCGGGCTGCGTCCCGACGTCGAACCATCCTCGCCGCCAGCGATCTCGCCACGCGCGGCCTACCCGTGATTCGCGAGGCGACGCGCCTCGCGAGCCCGCTGCGTATGGAGCTGGTGTCGTTCCACAACGTCGACCCGTTGTCCGATCCGGACGCGGAGACAGGCCCGGAACCGGCCCGGCGCCGGAGCCTGCCCGAGCGCATGGAGCGAGCGCGTGAGTCGTTGTCCATGAGCGGCACGGCCGCGGTTCGAACCGGTGTCGACCACGCGGCCGCGATCGTCGCGGAAGCGCAAGAGAGCCAGGCCGATCTGATCGTCGTGGGCGTGAAGCAACGCTCTCGACTCGAGCGGCTGATTCACGGCAGCGTCGCGGCGCAAGTCGTCGAGCGCGCGCCCTGCTCGGTGCTCGTCGCTCCGATCGCGGCGACCGGGGGCCAGTATTAACGGGCGCAGGCTGGCCCGAGCTTACGCGCTCGCGCTCGGGGCGTCTTTCTCCGCGCTCGGGGCGAGCATCGCGGCACGACCAGCGCTGGCCGCGCCGCCGTCGGCGGAGCCTAACCCCGCGCTGACGTCGAGCCTGTCCGATGCCAGCATCGCGCGCGCGGTCGAAACGGAGCTCGCGCACGACCGGCACGTGAACACGGCTGCGCTCAGGGTCAGCGTGAGCTCCGGCATCGTGGTCTTGACGGGGACGGTGGCGGTGCCTGCGTGGCGACGCCGAGCCCAGCGCATCGCCCGGGCCGTCCGCGACGTGCGAGCGGTGGTGGATCGCACGTCGCTCGTTCCCGTCACGCGCAGCGACGCGCTGCTGGCGCGCGACGTACGACGCGCCGTGCGAGCGACGAACGCCCTCCGCGCGCTCCCGATTTCGGTCACGGTCACCGATGGCGTCGTCGAGCTCCGAGGCCGCATCAGCTCGTGGGAAGAGCAACAGCTGGCGGAGCTGGTCGCGAGCAGCGTACCCGGCGTTCGCTTCTGTCAAAATCAGCTCTCCGCGAGCGCGGACGTCGTGCGCACGAGCGCGATCGTCGCGGGGGACATCCGCACGCGCCTCGAGCTGGATCCGCTGGTGCGCCGCGCTCCGATCGAGGTTCAGGTGCATGGGACGACGGTGTGGCTCTCGGGCCGCGTCGGCAGCGCCGCCGAATCCCGCCGCGCGAACGCGCTGTCGTGGGTCAAAGGCGTCAGCCGGGTCGACGGCTCGCGCCTGGTCGTGGACGAGCTCGACCGCCCGAACCCGAACGTGCGCATCCGTGGCCTCACGGATCAGGAGATACGAGCCACCCTCCTCGAGCTGCGGGGATATTGGCCAAGTCTCGCCGCGGCTCGAGTCGAGATGAGCGTCTTACAAGGCGTCGTCACGCTACGCGGCTCGGTCCCCACCCTCGCCGAGAGCCGCGCGTTCGAAGCGCTCGCGAGGAGCACGGTGAGCGTGACGGCGGTGCAGAACCAGCTGCGAGGTCCTTGGTGGCGCCCCCCCGCGCCGCCGCCCGCCAAGCCGAAGCGTGCGCGTCCGCGGAGCCGACGCTGACGATAGCGGACGGGCTCGCGAGCCTGCTTACCCCAGAGGTGGCAGACTGCGCGCGTGAGCTGCTCCACCCCATTCGTCGCGCTCGCTCTGCTCCTCGTCGGCGCGAGCGGCTGTCAGTCCAAGTCGGAAGCGCCGAAGCCGGCGCCCAGCGCGAGCGCCGCGCCCGCGGCGACGTCGGCGACGGCGAGGCCCCCCGCGACGGCGCCCGCGCCAGGCGCGCTGCCGGAGGGCGACGTCAGGAGCTTCGTGGCGCGCTGGGAAGCAGCGCAAAACCAAGGCGACTTCGACGCCTACAGCCGCGCCTACGCCGAGCGCTTCATGGGCGTGAAGCGCGTCGGCACGTACAGCAAGCGCTTCGACCGGCGCGGCTGGCTCGCGGATCGAAAGCCCATGTTCGACGCGGGCGCGAAGGTGAAGGTCACGGAGCTGTCGCTTTCGCCGGCCGCAGGCGCGACGCGCGCCATTTTCACGCAGCACTTCGAGTCTGGCAGTTTCCGTGACGTCGGGAAGAAGGAGCTGTTCTTGATCGCGGCGCCGGGAGGCATCGCCATCGGCCGCGAAGAGATGCTGAGCTCCGAGGTGAGCGAGACCAGCGCGACGGACGAGAGCGTGATGGCCTACCACCGCGACGGAGTCGTGCTGCAACGGCGCTTCGACAAGCAGCGGCTCAAGAGCAGGCCGCGGCTCTCGTCGGTCGTCGGCGCGAGCCCGGTCGACGTCGCGTTCGACGTCGCGCGAGACGAGCTGCCCGAAGCAGCGCGCGGCTGGCTCGGCCGCGAGGTGACCACCTACACCGCCGAGGGCCAGACCTGCTCCGGCCGAGTCGCGCGCTTTCAGGTGCGGGTGCAGGCAGTCCCGCACTTTGGCATGCTGCAGCAGTGGCAGGGCGGGCCGGGAACGCCAGCGGCAGCGCAGCAGATCGCCGAGACCATCGCGGGCATGGCCCAGCCCGAAGAGCATTTCGTCGTGGGCGTCCTCGATCACGCCTGCGCCGGCAGCTGGGCGACCGCGGCAGCGCTGCCGTTCACGGCCGCCGTGCCCGCCGCCGCCAAGCTACGGGAGGCGGCGCTGTCGGGGCTGAAGAAGCTCCCCGCGTACGGCGCGCTGCAGCAGCGCTTCGTCAAGGAGGGCGGTGATGCTTCGCGCGGCTGGGAGACCGTCGACGGAAGGTCGAGCGTCGTCGAGCTGCGCGTGAAGAGCCACGCGACCTGGCTCTTGGTTTCGGCGCATGGCGGCGCCGGCTGCGCGAGCTTCAACGGTAGCTTGAGCGCGCTCTTCGAGCTGGGCGGCAGCGCCGAGGCGCCGAAGCTCTCCCCCGGCCCGAGCTTCAACCAGTTTCTCAGCCTGCGAGGCGCCCTGGACCAAGGTCCAGCGGGCCTCGCGCTGCTGACGGGCCCCGACTCGTACGACGACGAGGTCGCGGTCGTGCGCCTCGGGCCGAAGCCGTCGCGACGTGTCCTTCACGCGACCTCCTTCTGGGACTGCGACTGCTGACCGGTGAGCGCCGCACGGCGATTTCGCCGGAAAATCGAGGAGTTGGACCCGCTGTCGGCCGGCCACTATGCTTCGCGCCGATGAAGCGGCGGTCCTGGCTCTTCGGCCTCTCGGCCTTCAGCGCGCTGACGGCGCTGCTCGGCGACGCGCAAGCGTTCACGCACGTCGTGACCGACAAAGACACCCTCGCGTCCATCGCCGAGCGCTACTACGGCCGCATTCAATTCGAGAAGCTGCTCGTCGCTGCCAACGAGCTCGACGCGCGCGGCGGCTCGCCGATCGTGCGCGGCATGCGGCTCGAGGTGCCAGCGCTGGGGCACCGCGTGGTGCGACAGGGCGAAACCTGGGACAGCCTAGCCTCGGAGCTGCTCGGCTCCCCGAAGCGCTCCGACGTGCTCGCGCTCGCCAACGACTCGAGCCCGTGGCTCATCCCCGAAGAGGGCGCCGAGATCATCGTGCCCTTCAACTTGCGCGTCCGGCCCGACAACGGCGACACGCTGATCACGATCGCCTACCGATTCTACGGGGACATGAACCGCGCCTGGGTGCTGGATCGCTACAACGGGCTCAACGGCCGTAAGCTACAGCCGGGAGACGTGGTGCTCGTGCCCCTCACCGAGCTCCCGCTCAGTGACGCCGGCAAGCAGGCCGCGCGCGCTTCGGCCGGCGCTGCCTGCTCCGAAGCGCAGGGGCAAACGCGCTCGGTGCAGAAGAAAGTGGCCCAAGAGCTGCCGGCGCTGCTCTCCGACATCCGCAGCGGCCGCTACGTCGACGCGGTGGCGCGCGGCACCCGCTTCTTGGCGTCCGCGGACCTGAGCGAGCCCCAAGTCGCGCTCGTGCATCGCCAGCTACTCGAGGCTTACGTCGCGCTCGAGGCGCCTGGCCTCGCCACCGCCGCGTGCACGGAGTGGCTGAAAAGAAGCCCTGGCGTGGCTCTCTCACCGGTGGAGCTCTCGCCCAAAATCTTGGCAGCTTGCGGGCGAGCGCGGTGACGGACGTCCGCTCGAAGCTCGACTGGGGCGCGTTCGCGCCGCTGCGGCTGAAAGCCCGCAGCGTCGCCGACGGCGTCTACGCGGGCAGCCACAAGAGCCCGCGCAAGGGCGCCGGCGTCGAGTTCGGAGGTCACCGCGACTACGTCCCCGGCGATGATCTCCGCTACATCGACCGTCACGCGCTGATGCGCCACGGCGATCTGCTGATCCGCGAGTTCGAGACGGAGACGGATCGCGACCTGTGGCTGTTCGTCGACGCGACGCGCTCGATGAGCTACGCGGGGCCGGGCGCGCCGGGGCCGAAATACGCGTTTGCGGCGCTGCTCGCCGCCGCGCTCGCCTACATCGCGGTGCGTACCGGTGATCGCGTCGGGCTCGATTTCTTGGGGGGCAAGGGCGCGCGCTCGATCCCGCCGCGCTCGGGGCGCGAAGCGTTCGAGCGCATCGTCGCCGCGCTGGAAGACGCGGAGCCCGACGGCGACCTGAGCCGTGACGACGCCTCCATAGAGCGCGCCATCGGGCAAGCCCAGCGCAGCGCCCGCCGCGGCGCGATCCAGGTCGTGTTCACGGACCTGCTGGATCTCGCGCGGGGAGCGCTGGAAACGCTCACCACGTTGACGACGCGCGGTCGTTCGCTGCACGTCGTGCAGGTGCTGTCGCCCGCTGAGCGCGATTTCCCGTTCGAAGGCGCGGTGCTGCTGCGCGCGCTCGAGGGCGATACGCGCGTCGAGACGGACGCGACGCTGTCGCGGCAAAACTACCTCGCGGCGCTGTCGGCGGCGCAGCGCAAGGCGGAGGCCGAGCTGTTGCCGCGCGGCGGCCGACTCTCGACGTGCGCCACCAGCGACGCGCCCGAAGAGCTGGTGCGGCGCATCCTCACCCGCACGCGGGAGCCGGAAGCGTGAGCTTCGTCACTATTTTGGCCCTCGGCCTGGCCGCGCTCGTCGCCGCGCCCACGCTGGCGCACCTGCTTCGCCGTGGCAAAGCCAGCGAGCAGGCTTTCCCTCCCGCCGGGCTCGTGCCCACGACGCGGGCGACCACGCGCGAGCGCAGCCGCCTCGAAGATCGCAGCCTGCTGCTGCTGCGCGCGCTCATGGTGATTTGCTTGGCCGCGCTCGGCGCGGGCCCGCTCGTGCGCTGCTCGCGCGTCGCGCTGGGCCGCACCGGCGGCGCCTCGGTAGCGCTGGCCATCGTGGTCGACGACTCGGCGAGCATGCGGGGCCGCTTGCCGAGCGGGCAGTCACGCTTTCAGCGCGCGGTCTCCGGCGCGCAGGAGCTACTCGCTTCGGCGCGAGAGGGTGACGCCGTGGCCCTGGTCCTGGCGGGCAAGCCGGCGCGCCTTTCGCTAGCCGCGAGCACCGACCTGGTCGCGGCGTCGCGCGCCGTGGGGGACCTGCGGCCGACCGATCGCGCCACCGATCTGAGCGCCGCCATCACGCTCGCGCGAGCGGCGCTCGACGGCTTACCCCACAGTGACAAGCGCATCGTCTTCTTGAGCGACATGGCCGGCGAGCTGCCGGCGGAGCCGACGGGCGACGTGTGGGTGGCGCTGCCGGAGCTCGCGAACCAGCTCGACGACTGCGGCGTGCTGCGCGCACAGCAAGCGGGAACGCGCATCACCGTAGCGGTGGCCTGCTCGAGCGAAGCGGCCGCGCGAGGGCGCAGCGTCCGGCTCGTCAGCAAGAGCCAGAAGGCGGAGGCCAAGCTCGTCGTGCAGAAAGGCGAGCAGACGCTGACCCTCGACGCCAAGCTCGAGGGCCCGGCCGCGGTGGAGCTCACGGGGCAAGATCAGAACCCCGACGACGACCGCGCCGAAGTCGCGCCGGAGACGCGGGAGCTGAGCGTGGCGGTGCACCTCGACGCCCAGCGCGAAGCGGTCGCCACGGGCGGAGCTCCGCTGCTCGAGCAAGCGCTGCACGCCCTGCCGCACGGCGCCCCCGTCCGGCCGCTCGCGGAGCTGCCGCGCGAGGCGGCTGAGCTCCGTGACGTCGCGGCGCTGTTGATCGACGATCCGCCCGGGCTCACGCCCGAAACGCGCGGCGCCATCGACGCCTGGCTGGAGGAGGGAGCCGTGGCGGCGCTGTTCGTCGGCGAGCGCGCGCTAGATCAGCAGCTCGGCGCGACCCTCGAGCCGTTCTTGCGCGGCGCCATCGAGTGGGAAACGCTCAGCGTCCCTAGCACCGTCGACGTGACGTCGCTCGACTGGCTCGGCGCCGAAGCGGAGAGCATGAAAGATCTCGAGCCCCGGGGGCGCGCGCGGCTCGACAGCGCGCTCTTGCCCGGCGCGGAGGTCGTCGGGCGCTGGAGCGACGGCAAAGCGCTGATCACTCGCCAGACGCGCGGTCGCGGGCTGCTCTTCAGCGTGGGCCTGCCCGTCTCGGCGGAGATCAGCGACCTCTCGCTTCGTCCCGGCTTCCTGGCTCTGCTCGATCATTTGCTCGACGAAGCGCGACGGCGGCGCGGCCCGCGCGCCAGCGCCGCCGGCACCGATTGGTGGTTTCCCGCGAGCGGCGCACTGCAAGTCACGGGCAGCGCCGGCCCCCTCGCCTTGCGCGACGCGGACGGCCAACGCGTCACCACGCCCGAAACGGCGGGGCGCTACCAGATCAGCCTGAACGGCAAGACCGAAACGCGCGTCATCACGCTCTCGGCCGACGAGATCTTGACGGCGCCCACGCAAGACCTGCCGAGCACGTGGCGCGAGAGCCGGGCCGCTTCCGCCCCCGAGGTCGACGCTTCGCCCGAGCTCGGCTGGTTCTTGCTCGGCCTGATCGGTCTCGAGGTGGCGCTGCGCATCCAGCGACTGGTGCGTGAGCGCCGCGCGCAAGGTGCTATACAGCCGACTTCGCCATGACCGCCGCCCTCAAGCTGCCGCTCCTGGAGCTGGCAGAGCGCTTTCGCCAAGCTACGACTGCCGCCTTCGGCCCCGAGCACGCCGAGCTCGATCCGCTCGTCCGCCGCTCCGACCGCGCCGATTTTCAGGCAAACCTGGCGATGAGCCTGGGCAAAGCGCTGAAGAAGCCGCCGCGCGAGGTCGCGCAAGCGCTGCTGGCCGCGCTCGCGCTCGAGGACATCTGCGACAAGGTCGAGATCGCGGGGCCGGGCTTCATCAACCTCACGCTGAAGAACGATTACCTCGATCGCCTGCTCGCCGCCGTCGCGACCGATCCTCGCCTCGGCGTCGGCCAGACGGCGAGCCCCGACACCGTGATCGTCGACTACGGCGGCCCCAACGTGGCCAAGGAGATGCACGTCGGCCATTTGCGGCCGTGCGTGATCGGTGACTGCCTGGTGCGCGTCCTCGATTTCGCCGGCCACCGCGTCATTCGTCAGAATCACATCGGTGACTGGGGCACGCCGTTCGGCATGCTGATCGAGCATCTGCTGGATCTGGGCGGCATCGACAAAGCAGCCGAGCTCTCTGTGGGCGAGCTCGATACCTTCTACAAGGCAGCGCGCAAGAAGTTCGATGAAGACGCGACGTTCGCCGATCGCTCGCGCCTGCGCGTGGTTGCGATGCAAGGAGGCGACGCGACCACGCTCCAGCTGTGGCAAGCGCTGGTCGACGCCTCGAAGAAGCACTTCGAGAAGGTGTTCGAGCGATTGGGCGTGACCATGACGCCGGCAGACACGCGCGGAGAGAGCTTTTACAACGCCTTCTTGCCTGAAATTGCCGCAGATTTGGAGCAGCGCGGCGTAGCTCGCGTCGAAGGCGGCGCGCTCTGCGTGTTCCCGGACGGCTTCAAGAACCGCGAGGGCGCGCCGCTTCCCGTCATCTTGCGCAAGTCCGACGGCGGCTTCGGCTACGACGCCACCGACGTGGCTGCCCTGCGCTACCGCGCGCAAACGCTGGGCGGTGGTCGCATCTTGTACGTGGTCGACTCGCGTCAAGCACAGCACTTCGCCATGGTCTTCGCGGTCGCGCGCCTGGCGGGTTACGTCACCGCCGCCACCCGCACCGAGCACGTCGGCTTTGGCTCCGTGCTCGGCGCGGACCGCAAGCCCATGAAGACGCGCTCCGGCGACACCCTTCGCCTGATCGAGCTGCTCGACGAAGGACGCGAGCGCGCGCTGGCCGCGATCACGGAGCGCGGCTCCGAGCTGTCGGAGGCCGAGAAGGGCGAGCTAGCGAGCGCCATTTCGCTCGGCGCCATCAAGTACGCCGACCTCTCGAACGACCGCATCAAAGACTACGTGTTCGACTGGGATCGTATGCTCGCCGCCGAAGGCAACACCGGGCCGTACCTGCAGTACGCGCAGGTACGCATCCGCTCCATCTTCCGCAAGCTCGAGCAAGCCGGCGGCAGCGCCCCCGCGCCGGATGCCATTCGAATCCAGCACGATCGTGAACGTGCGCTCGCACTGTCGCTCGTCGGCTTCGAGGGCGCCGTGCAAGCGGTCGTGAGCTCGCTCGAGCCCCACAAGCTGTGCGGCTACTTGTACGAGCTGGCGAGCGCGTTCAGCGCGTTCTGGGTAGATTGCCCCGTACTTTCCGCAGAAAACGCCGAAACGCGCGCCTCGCGCCTGGCGCTGTCCGAGCTGACGGGGCGCACCCTCGCCCAAGGTCTCGCGTTGCTCGGGATTCGAGCGCCCGAGCGCATGTGAGCCCCTCCCTGCGCGTTCTTTCTCGGTAGCGCATGAGCGCCCTTGTAGCGCGTGGGATTCCTGGGTCCGCCGCCCGCTTTCGCGGCGCGGTAGGCCGTGATACGTGGCTGGGTCATGCGTCTCTGGATCCTCGCGCTCACGCTCTTGTCTGGCTGCAGCTCGGCTGGTCCATACGGGTACAGTCGCACCTACTCTCCGCTCGACGCAGAAGAAGACGCGGCAGAGGGTGCCCGGGAATACGATCCCGTGATGGCGGAGCGCGACAAGGCCGAGTGGAAGAAGGGCAAGCTCAGCCTGTTCGGCATCGTGGGCAAGCGCACCGAAGGACCCGGCGGCATGGCCTACGTCACGCTCAGCGTGCGCACGCTCGAGGCTCGCAACCTGTGCGAAGAGCTCGACGAGCAAACCTGCCGCGTCACGGTCGGAGAGCGTGAGTTTGCCGTCGTGCACGCGCTCTTGAAGCTCGCGCCGAGCGACGACATCGGCAGCAAGAGCCTGAACCGCGGCTCGCTCGTGCGCGTGGTCGGCAAGCTGACGGACGAGGTCGACCCCGAAGACGGCACGCCCGTCGTGAAAGCCGAGTACTACCGGCACTGGCCGCGCAATTTCTTCGTCACCACCGCCAGCCGCCCCGACATGCCGTTGTAACGGCGCAGACCCAGCCGCGCTACAGCCGGCCGAGGGCCCAGCCCATGTGGAACTGCAGCAGGAACGAGCTTTTGCCGGGACGCTCGAGCTCGTCTTGCCCGCACGAGCCCGACGGGGCGTAGCAGGGGCGCACCACCTTGCCCCCGAAAGCGTGACCGAGCGCGAGCTCGAAGCCGACGCGCAGGTTGCGCCGCGTCGTCCATTCGAAGGGCAGCTGCAAAGCGACGCTCGTGCCGTAATCGCTCACGTCGGTGCGCTGGACCAACACGCCCGGCGCGAACACGAAAGACCTCGTGGCGCCGAGGATCAGGCCCGCCGAAGCCGAATAGAGCGCGGACACGTTCGCGGAATCGACGGGACTGAAGCCGCCGTCGCCGTTCGGCGAGCTCGCAAACGAATCATACGTATCGAAGTCGTCGTGGACCTCTTCGAGCGGCACCACGAGGCGCGCCGAAAGTCGCAAGCGATTGAAGAAGTAACCGCCGAACTGCGCGCCGAGATTCAAGAAACTGCCGACGCGCTCGTTCATCCAGAAGCTCGTCAGCGTGAAATCGATCCACGGCGATGAAGTCACCGCGAAGTCTTCCGGGACGGCTTTGGCCGCGGCGCGCTCGATCTCGGCGTCAATGGGCCGCCAGCGGGCCCACTCACGTTCCCCGCGTTCGGCTTCCGCCGCACGCACCGCTTCTTCCGTGTGCAGTGAGCTCGGACGCTGCGGCAGCTCCGTGGGAGGGGGAGGCTCGAGCGGCGCCTGGCTCGCGGACTGCGGCGGGGGAGCCTGGACAGCGGCGGCAGGGGGCGCGGCCGTGGGCGGTGCAGTCGTCTCCGGTACGGCAACCGGCTCCGCGACCCGAGCTGGCTCAACGGGCGCCATTTCGGCCGGCGCGCCGGGCGACGGTAGCTGCGGCTGTGGAACCTGGCTGGCCGCTGACAGCGCCCAGAAAAACGCCACAGCGCCTAGGCGCCAAGGCGACGGCGCTCGACCCAGAACCAGGCTCCCCATCGTCCCGACAGCATCGCCAATCGCGCTGCGCAGTCAAGCCGGGAGTGGTATGACGGGCGCGCTTTGACCCTTCGCCGACCGACTTTGCGCCTGTTTGGCTCCGCGCTGCTGCTCGGAGTGCTCGGCTTTGCTCCGCTGGCGGAAGCAACGGTGATCGAGCGCATCGTCGCCACGGTCGGAGAGCGCGCGATCTTGCTGAGCGATCTGCGGCGTCGGGCCGAGCCGTTCCTGCTTCAGGTGCATCAGGGGGTGCCGGCGGGAGCGCAGCGAAACGCCGCCATCTCGCAGGTCTACAAGGCCGTGCTGCAAAAGATCGTCGATGAAGAGCTGATGGAAAAGGCGGCCACCCAGGCCAAGGTCACCGTCAACTCGACCGAGATCGACGAAGCCCTCGGCCGCGTCGCCGCTCAAAACAAGCTCCCGATCGACCAGGTGCTGGCCGAGGCAGAGCGCGCCGGCATGAGCGAGTCGAAGTACCGTGAAGAGCTGCGCCGCCAGCTGCTCGAGGCGAAGCTGCTCAACGTGAGGCTGCAGGGTCGCGTCCGCATCACCGATGAAGATCTGCGCGCCGCCTACCGAAAGATCGAGGTCGAAGAGCGCGGCCAGCTCAGCGTTCGACTGGCTTGGATCGTGATTCGCGGCGCCGGCCGCGGCCCGACCGAAGCTCGCAAGCTCGCCGACGCGGCTGCCGCTCGCGCGCGAACCGAAGACTTCGCGAGCGTGGCGCGCGCCGTCTCCGAAGACGCCGCCACCCGGGCCAATGGCGGCGAGCTGGCCAAGGCCCAGCCCGCCGAGCTCCCGCCCGACATCGCTCGCGCCTCGGTCAATTTGGCCGTCGGTCAGGTTTCGTCGACCTTCAAGAGCGGGCCTGACTTCGTCGTCCTCAAGGTGCTGGAGCGCGACCCTTCGAACCTGCCCGACTTCGAGAGCGCGAAGCGCGAGCTCGGCGAGCGCGTCTACATGGACAAGATGGCGCAGGCGCGCCGTAGCTGGCTCGACAACCTGCGCCGGCAGCACCACGTCGAAGTTCGGCTCTGACAGTTTGTCAGAGCCGAAGGGCCGATCGCCAAGCTGACGCGGGGGCCGAGCTGAGCGCGGCCGCCGATGGCCTCGAAGCCGCCTTTCTGCCAAGTCCTCGTGGTCATTGCGGCGTGGCACGCCGTGTGCTCATAAAGCCCGGTCCGCATGCGTTTTCTTCGTTTTCTCGTCGCCGCCCTGGCCGCTTCGGCGCCGGCGCTTCTCGCGCTGCCCGCGCACGCCGTTTCGGTCACCCCCGGCAACCCGGTGTGGAGCGCGCAACGGAGCAACAGCGCGCTGTTGCTCAATCAGATCAATCGCGCGGACTGTCTCGCTCCCGACGTCACCATCACCTTCGACGTGAGCATCGTCGACGGTGATCCGAATCACCTCTTCGAGGTCTGGGCCGGTACGGGCTGCAGCGACAAAGCCGCGCGCGACGAGAACCGAGACTGCCTCAGGGTCGCTCATGGCGACCCGAAGACCGGAACCATCTCGGTGCGCGTCAAAGACATCTTGCAGCCCGCCGACGAAGGCCTCGGTGAAGAAACGGGCACGGACGCCACGTGCTCGCCGACCATGGGCGGCAGCGGCACCGTGACGCGCTCGTTGTTCTTCCTGGTGCTCGACCCCGGCTCCCTCGCCACGCAAGGAACCTCCGGCCAGTGGGACTTCACGTACGATCTGGTGCCGCCCGCGCCCCCGACGAGCGTGACCGCCGGCCCCGGGGAAAACTCGCTCACGCTCAAGTTCACCGCGTCCGAGGCTGACGATCTGGATCGCTATCGTCTCTACTGCAGCCAAGAGGAGAGCGCGACTGCGGAAGCCTGCTCCTCGACGGTGCTGGTCGCAGGTGAAAGCGCCCCCGCGGGTCTCAAAGACTGCGGGTCGACGAGCGCCACGGCGAAGACGTCGGGTCAAACCAACGACACGCTCAGCAATGGGCTCAACTACGCAGTCGCGGTCGCGGCAGAAGACAAGCTCGGCAACGTGGGAGCGCTCTCCAACATCGCCTGCGCGCAGCCCCAAGAAGTCACGGGCTATTTCGAGGCCTACCGGGCCGCGGGCGGTCAAGCCGGCGGCGGGTTCTGCAGCTTCGCCCCGGCGCGACGCGGCGCGCTCCCGCTGTCGGTGGCGCTCGCCTTGGGACTCGTGGCGCTCGCGCGGAGGCGCCGATGAGCTCGCTGTTTTCGCGCCTGCTCGTGGCCGGAGCGGCGACACTCGCGCTCACCCTGCCGGCCGTGCCCGCGCGCGCTCAAGGCGTCGACGAGTTCGGGGCTTATGGGATCGAGCGCGAAGGGCAAAGCGAGTCGAAGCAGGACAGCGCCTACGAATTCCGCTTCGGTCGCTATGAGCCCGAAGCCGATGACGGCGTTCCGAACGGCACACCGTTCCAAGACACGTTCGGTAACGGCACCCGCTTCATCATCGGCGCCGAGGCTGACTGGCAGCTGATTCGCATTCCGCACTTGGGCACGCTCGCCCCCGGCTTCGGCTTCGGCCTCACCCGGTTCACGGCCAAGGCCCGCTTCACGGTGGGCGGAGGGGTGTCGAACTCCGATACGCGGCTGTGGATCCTGCCGATGCACCTCGTGGGCGTGCTGCGCGCCGACGTCTTTCCGCGCGAGCTTCGCGTGCCGCTCGTGCCTTACGCCAAGCTCGGCCTCGGCTACGGCTTCTGGTGGTCTTCCGACGGTCAAAAGTCGGCGAAGGCGGGCGGCGTCTCCGGCAAGGGCGCCTCTTATGGCCCGGTCTATGCTCTGGGCGGCATGTTCCTCCTCGACGTGCTCGACCAAGACGACGCCAAGAGCGCCGACGGCCTCACCGGCATCAACAACTCGTACCTCTTCCTCGAATGGACGCGCACGCAGCTCGACGGCTTCGGCGCGAGCGACGTGCTCGACATCGGCTCGAGCTCATGGACGCTCGGGATCGCGGTAGAGATGTAGGCGGCCACGGCAGAGCGCGCGCTCTCGCGCTTCTGCCGTATTGAGCTTCCTGTAGGAAAATCTGGGCCCAAACAGCGCTCTTCGGCCCTGTTTGTCTCGCGTCAGCCGGACTTGAGCAGGCGGTCGATATGCTTTTGTTCCCAGGCGAGCGCCCGGTTGAAGTGCTCGAACTCGCGTTCACGCCGCAAGAACTCAGGCGGGTGAAGGAGCGTGCGACCCGCGACGCGCGCCTCCGGCACCAGGTGGTGCAAGAGCTCGTGGTACACGACGTAGCTCACGAAGTAGCGAGGCACCCAGCGCTGATCGAGCGCGGGATGGATGCGAATGAGCCGCTCCGTCGCGCTGTAGCTCCCGAGCTTGATGCTAGTCCGCCTGCCAGAGCGAGGCGCGGTGGCGCGACCCCAGGTGATGAGCACGTCGCCCACCATCCCCGAGAAGTAGTGCTGGTTCACATCGTGGTAGATGGCGGCGAGGTCGTGCACTTGGCCAGCGCTGCGCAGCGGGCCGGGCGCCTTCCGCGAGGCGCGGATGCGGTGCAGGTTCTGGTCGATGAACTCGCCGACGATCTGCGAGCCGTCACGGTCGCCGTGGACCACGTAGGCTACGAGCGCCGCCTTCACGCGGTCGTCGGCTCCCAAAAACATCATGTGCAGCCGCACCCGCAGACGCCCTCGCGAGCGAGTCTGCGTGATCATGCGGCGGCGATTGTCGGTCACCCCGAGCTGCACGGGCCCGCCGAAGGCCAGCTCGAGCCGGCGCTCCAGCGCTTGCCGGGCGCCCTCGTGGATGAAGATCTGCGGGCCCTTCGCCAAGCCCTTGATGGGAGGTTGGATCGACTCGAGCGGGATGCGCACCGCGGCCGTCGCCATTCTCGGCGCGGAGGCCGTCGCATGCGTGCGACCGAAGCGTCCAACCGGAGATGGTGCGTGCCAGGGGAATCGGAGCTCGGGAACCATGTGAAAACAGACCCTTCTGGCTTCCCTAGGGGTCGCTGTGTGGCCCGTCAAGGAACGAAGTAACTCCCAATAATTTCAAGAACTTGAAGCAAACCCATGACTCCCGCGGCTGAGGGATTCGTAAGTGCGCGACCCGATTCCAATTCCCATACTTCGGCCACCTGGCCCCTGCGAGAATTGGCTAAAACCGGCCCAACGGCCGCCGCCGGCATCACCCATGGGGATGGGGCCGCCGAGCCAGCCGCTGGGGTACCTGGGCCCCAAAAAAACCACCGGCCGACGCCGTCCAGCTGCAATGGACGGCGCCGGCCGAATGCCTGGGACCTGCTGCGGCGCGCGGGTGCGCCGCTGAATCGATTGCGGCTCAGCTCGGGCGAGCGTTGGGCGGCCGCTTGGCGCCGTTCTGCGGGGCGCCGTTCGGTGCTTTGGTGTCGGCCGGCCCCGCGCCGGCTTCACCTTTTCCCGGTTTGGCGCCCTCGGCCTTCGCCCCTTCGGCCTTGCCGTCTGCCGCGGGCTTGGCTGCAACGTCACCCGCTGGACCACCGCGCTTCAAGCCGTTGTGCTCCATCACCTTGGCGACGACCTTCTCCATCAGGGCGGGGTGCTGCTCGAGGTAATTGCGGGCGTTGTCGCGGCCTTGGCCGATTCGCTCGCCGTCCATCGAGAACCAGGCGCCGCTCTTTTGGATGATGTTGGCATCCGCAGCCATGTCGATCACCTCGCCAGAGCGGCTCACGCCCTGTCCGTAGAGGATGTCGAACTCCACCTCCCGGAAGGGCGGCGCCATCTTGTTCTTCACGACCTTCACGCGGGTGCGGTTGCCGACGACCACCATGTCTTTGCCGGGCGGGCCCGCCTCTTTGATGGCGCCGATGCGACGCACGTCGAGCCGCACCGAAGCGTAGAACTTGAGCGCGTTGCCACCGGTCGTGGTCTCGGGGCTACCGAACATTACCCCGATTTTCATGCGGATCTGGTTGGTGAAGAAGATCATGCACTGCGAGCGGTTCACGGAGCCCGTGACCTTGCGCAGCGCCTGGCTCATCAAGCGCGCCTGCAAGCCGACGTGCGAATCACCCATGTCGCCTTCGATTTCGGCCTTGGGTACGAGCGCCGCCACCGAGTCGACCACGACGAGATCGACCGCGCCGGAGCGCACCAACATGTCCGCGATCTCCAGGGCTTGCTCGCCGTAGTCCGGCTGGCTGATGAGCAGCTCGTCCGTCTTCACCCCGAGCTTCTTGGCGTAGCCGACGTCGAGCGCGTGCTCAGCGTCGATGAAGGCAGCCACGCCGCCTTGGCGCTGCACGCTGGCGATGGCGTGAAGCGTGAGCGTCGTCTTACCGCTGGACTCAGGACCGTAGATTTCGACGATGCGGCCACGCGGATAGCCGCCGATGCCGAGCGCGATGTCGAGCCCGAGCGAGCCGGTCGGAATGACCTGAACGTCACCCCCGATCTTCTCGCCGTCTTTGAGGCGCATGATCGCGCCCTCCCCGAACTCCTTCTGAACGCTGGCAATCGCTAGCTCGAGCGCTTTCGTCTTCGGCTTATCGTCCATGGTGCAGCTCCTAGTGCAGAGCCCGGTGAGGGGCCCCGAATAATCCGACCGACGTCTCTCGGCGTCGTTGGACCCACTAAGTACTGCTCGACTGTTCAGTTGTCAACTGAACGACGGACATTGGCTGTCACGGCTGTTAAATATCTGATATTACTTACCAATCGCGCTTGGGCAGACGAGGCGCGAGGCGCGGGCAACGGCTCGTTCAGTACCGGACGAGCCCCTCACCACCGAGGAATGCCGGGCGCGCGTGAAGCGTATAAGCGACAGGCGGGCGGTACGGCGACACAGCGGCGGTCCAGACGACTGAGACGGAGCGCCGCAACCTAGGGAGGACGGATGGCGAGCTCGGATTGGGTGAGCGAGGGGCGGCGTGCCTTGGAGTTGGCGGAGCAGACCAACCGAGAGCGCGGCCACGAGAACGCGGGCTTCCTTTCCGAGCGGCTGGGGTTCATGCCGTCGCGCCCGCCCGAGCCAGCGCTGCCACCGCCCTTCACCCCGTGGGATGACGTTGCTCGGCGCCTGCCGCAGCTGATGGCGTCCCTGGGGCTTCGCTCGGAAGTCGCCCAGCTGCCGCTGCTCGACGCCGGCAGCTCGAGCCTACCGGACGCGCACCTCGTGCGGGCGGCGCACGTGCTCGCCATGTTGTCGCATGCCTACGTGTACGCCGAGCCCGGCGCGCCGGCCCAGCCGCCGGTGACGCTCACGGCGCCGTGGGCGCTCGTCTGCCGGCGCCTAGGGCGGCCCGCGATGGCGATGAGCTACATCGATCTCATCGTCTATAATTTTCGCTTCGTCGACGCCGAGCGCGCCGACCCTTTCCGCGTCGACAACCTGCGGCTACTCACGCCCGCGTTCGATACCCGCGAAGAGCACGTCTTTTACCTGACTCAGGTGGAAATCCTCGCCCAGAGCGCGCCCATCGTCGGCGCGGCAGTCCGGGCCCAGGAAGCGATGTTCGCGCGCGACGACGGCGCGCTCGAGCTGGAGCTGGGGACGATCGAAGCGTGTCTTCGAAGCTTGGCGCAGCGCTCCTTGGTCAAGATCGATCCCGTGCGCGGCCGCCCCACGCACGTCGATCCGGTGATCTGGGCCAAGACCGTCGCGCCGTTCGGCGTGCCCATTCAGCCGGGAACGCAGGGGCCGAGCGGCACTTCGTCGCCCCTGTTCGGCCTGCTCGACGCCTTCGTCGGGCGGTCACGGCACGACTCCCTGCTCGGCGTCGAGATCCGAGGCCTGCGCTCGATGTACCCGCCGCAGTGGCGCGAGTTCTTGCTAGCCATCGAGCAAGCTCCCGTCCTCGACTACGTGGACGGATGCTCGCACTCGGTTCGGGCCGCATTCGCCGCGCTGCTCGACGCCTACTCGGGGCCGAGCGGATTTCTGGGGCAGCATCGGCGCAAGGTGTACGGCTACCTCGAGCTCGCCTTCAAGGTCGGCCGCGAGCTGACCATCGGCGGCTTCGGCGGCGTCTTCGCCGAGCGCACTTGGGATCGCGTCGACACCGAGCTCGACAAGTCCCGCAACGAGCGCCCCTCCTCGCAGCCCAGCCCGCGACCGAGCCAAGTCGCGCGCGCGGCGGCTCCGTGCCCCGAGGTCGACGCCTCTGAGCTCATCCTGCACAACGACCGCGAGCATGGCTACTGGCTGGCGGTCGAGGGCGACGTGCTCGACGTCACCAGCTTCATCGAACGACACCCGGGCGGCGCCCACACCCTGGAAGGTCACGCCGGCACCGACGCCACCAATGCTTTCCGTCGCGCCCACAAGCACGATGCCTTACCCCACTCGCTGCGCAAGACATTGACGGTGGGCCGCCTGCGCACGTGCGCGGAGCTGGCCCGAAGCCAGGGCGAGCTACCGGCCCCACCGCAAGAGTCACCGGCACAATCGGATGAAGAAGCGTCACGCGTCGGCCTTCACGAGCAGTGTCGCAAGCTCGCCTACCTGACTGCAGAGATGGAGAACGCCCTGCGCCTCGACGCACGCTTCTTCGCTCGCTCGGACGCGGGCGGCGCGCGCACCCGCTACGAGCTGGCCCGCGCCATCGAGGGACAAAGCCGCTTCCTCCGAAGCTATCTCGGCGAGCTGGTCGGCAAGTCCTTCGAAGCCGTGCTGTCCGAGGCCGCGCGCTTGGACGCGCGAGAAGCCGCAGCGGTTGGCCTCGCGCTGACTTCACTTCGCTCGTCCGAGACCTTCATGCGCGCTGAACGGACGCTTCGCGAAGTCGGCGAGAAGCTCGCGAGCACGCTCGAGAGCTGCCAACCCTCCGCCGAAGAGCTGACCGCCTATTGCCGCGAATCGGACCTGCAGAGCGCCCTCGTCTTGCTTCGAATCAAGTTGGAGCTTGCCGCGCTCCTGCGCGACCTCGAGCAGGCGCGCGCTCTCTCGCTTTCCCCCCTCGCGAACATCATCGACCACGCGGCGCACTACGCGGCGGCGACGCTCGGTCACGGACGATGGGCGACGCTGCTCGGCGGCGGGCCCAGCTGAGCCCAGGAGCCGTGATTTTCACGGCTCGCCAGTGGCGGCTCCCGCGCTCGCGCCCGCCGCTCCCCCGTCGCCGCTGCCGCCGGTTGCCGTCACCCCCTCGCCGCCATCTCCTCGCCCTTCGCGACCCGCGGCGGGATCCGCTACCGGCTGGAACGGGTCAGGCCCTCGTCGCTCGAGCGACGGCTCATCGCTTCCGCATGCGGCGACGATGCAGGCAGCGAGCAGCCACCCGGTGTCAGCAGCTTGCTTGAGCACGTTTCGAGGCTAGCCGCCGCGCAGCAGCGTCGCAAAGCGAAATGACGCGAGCCTCGCGCTCCGGCCGCTCTGCAGCGCTCGCGGGGTCTGCAAAGCACGCGGAGACGGCGCGCTCAGCCGTCGGCGGGCCCGCTGCGCGGGCGTTTGCTGGACGTCGACGGTTTGTCGTCGACCTGCGCCAGCGGCTCGACCTCCAGACGTTCTGCGCGGCGCGCGGTGGCGCGCGTTACCGTGAAGCGCCAACCGTGCCACTCCACGCGGTCGCCGATGCGCGGCACGCGGCCGACCAGCTCCGCCACGAACCCGGCCACCGTGACCATCTCGGAGTCCTCGTCGACATTCAGGATCTCGAACAGCTTGCGCGTCTCGGCCATACCGCGGCACACCAGCTTTCCGTCCGCGCGACGGATGATCGATTGGTCGACGCGGTCGGTTTCGTCCTCGATCTCGCCGACGATCTCTTCGAGCACGTCTTCGAGCGTGATGATGCCCTGGGTGCCGCCGTACTCGTCCACGACGAGACCGAGGTGACGGCGCTGCTCCTGGAAGGTGCGCAGCACGCGCTCCAGCTGGGCGGACGCGGGGATGACGAGCAGCGGGGTCGCGAGCGCCTTCCAATCCGGATCGTCGGGCGACTCTCGCAGCTTGAACATCAAATCCTTGACCAGGATCATGCCTTCGAAGCGATCGGCGTTGCCGTCTTCGGTGTACGGGAAGCGGCTGTGGCCGGACTCGCGCACGACCTGCAAGTTCTCTTCGAGGTCACGCGCGCCGGACAAGTAGACGACTCGTGCGCGCGGCACCATCACGTCGTAGGCCGTGAGCTCACGCAGCGCCGTGGCACCCTCGATCATGTCCGCGACGCGCCCTGCCACCGCTCCCTCGCTGCGGCCGAGCGCGACGAGCAGCTTGATCTCCTCCACGGAGGTGACCGGGTTCGCGTGCTCGCCGCGCAGCAAGCGAGCAAATAGGCTCGTCAGCCACAAGAGCGGCTTCAGCATCACCACCAGCACGCGCACGGTGTACGCCACCGGCACCGCCAGCTGCGAAGCGTAGGTGACGCCGAGCGTCTTCGGGATGATCTCGGAGAAGACGAGCACCGCGATGGTGAAGACGAGCGAGAAGATCCACAGCGTTGTCTCGCCAAAGACGCTCACGTACATCGCGCCGCACACGGAAGCGCCCACCGTATGCGCGACGGTGTGAAACGAGACGATCGCGGCGATGGGCAGATCGATCTCGCGCTTGAAGTCACGCAAGATCTGGGCGCCGCGCGTGCGCCCCAAAGCTTCCACCTGCGCGTGAGTGACGCTGAGCACCACCGCCTCGCTCACGGAGCACATGAACGAGACGACCAGCGACCACAAACACGTGAGGATGAGAGGGATCAGCATGAGCAGGCGCGAAGCCGCCGGGGCCGCAGGCTAGCACCACGTGCCTGCCGCCCCGCGCGTCAGAAGCTATCGCGCCAAATCGAGCCTAACTAGAGGAGATCGCGGCTCTCCAAAAGCGTCATGCCCGGCGAGGTGCGCCCGCGGCGCCGCCCGCGGCGCCGCCCGCGAGCTGCTGCTGCTGCTGCTGCAGGTACTGAGCGACGGCCCGCGAGCGCTCGATGGCGAACTGCTTCACCTCGCGGTTCTGCGAGCCAGCCAGAGCGTTCAGGAGCTTGGTGACGCGGTCGATCTGGCGCTTCTGGAACAGGGCCTCGAAGTAGTTGTTCGCCAAGCGCACGTCGCTCGTCATCTTCGACTCGTGCTTGGAGAGCAGGGCGATGACCGAATCGAGATCGCCCGTCTGTCCGTAGAGGGCCGACAAGCAAATGAGCGCGAGCGGATCGTTCTCGTTGCGCTCGACCGCTTTCTTCGCGAACTCTACCGCCTTGTCGCGGCCACTCTCTTCGTTCGCGTACAGGCCCTGCAGCGCGATGTAAGGCGCGGCGCTACGCTTGTTCGGCTCGGCGTCGGCCAGCGTCGCGACGGCCTTGATGGCGGCCTCTTCGCTCTCGGCGTTCCGAATCTGCGAGTACAAGTAGGCCCACGCGTCGACCGCGTTCGGCTCGATCTTGATGGCGGCCTCGATGGTCTCGCGCTCTTTCGGGCCATCCTTTTGCCCCTGGTAGACCTTGGCCAGGTGCAGAGTGGGGAACGGGTTCTTGGGCAGCAAATTTTGCGCGCCCTTCAAGGTGGCTTCCGCCTTCTCCCACTTCTCTTGCTGCAGCTGCGCGATACCGAGCGCAAGCCAATCATCGCCGCTGCCCCCGAGCGCAACGAGGCGTCCGAGCACCTTCTCGGCCTGCTCGAAGCGAGTGTACTTCATCAGCTCTTGCGCGTAGAGGCGGCCGCGGTTGACGTCGTCTTTGTTCTCTTGCCAGTGCTTGTCGAGGCCGCCCAGCAGATCATCGAGGCCGATGGCGATCGGACGGCCCTCCGCGTCTTGAACTTGAACGGCGGGGCCGTTGAAACCGAGCAGCTTCCACATCTGCTCGACCTCGAGCGCGACGGGCCCCTTCTTCACCGACTCGAGCAGCTCGTCGGACGGCTTGCTCAGCGGGAGCACGACCAGCGCGTTGCCCGGGACTCCGCCCGGAAAGGCGCTGACGGGCGCGACGATGGCGGCGCCTCCCTGCAGCTGCAAATTGGTGGACGCATCGACCCCACTCGGCAAATTCGACTCGGACATCGGGCGGCTTCCCTACCATTGCAGCGCCATTTTCACCAGCGTGGAGGGGAGTCGCCCGCCGCCCCCACGGTCAAGCGAGCCCGACTGGACGAAAGCCCCGAGAACACCCGCCCTCGCCGGTCGGAGCGGCACTTGCAGCCGGAGGCGTCCGCAGGGGTCCTGAAAATTTCTCCCCGGTTGGCAAGGCCTCGGCTAGCCAGCGATAGTAGAGGGATGAAGCCGCGAAGCTGGGCTCGCCTGCTGCCGATCGCCTCTGCGGTCTCCGTCTCGGTCGCCAGCTGGGCGACGCCGGCGCTCGCCGACACGCTCATCATCAAAAACCCGGGAGATCACGCGCGCTACGTCTTCGAGGCGGAGCCGCACGTCGTGCTCGGCTTCATCGAGCCGCCCGGCTACGCCAGCGGCACCGGCTTCGGCCTCGGTTTTCGCGGCTCCATCCCGATCGTGCGCAATGGGTTCGTGTCGTCCATCAACAACTCCATCGCGATCGGCTTCGGCATCGACTTCGCGCGCTACGGGCGTGGCGACTTTTGTCGCGATGGCCGTCGGCTACCGAACTGCGATCGCACCCGCATCGACGGGTTCAACGAGTTCTTCTTCCCCGTCGTGATGCAGTGGAACTTTTACCTGAGCCGCAATTGGTCCGTGTTCGGCGAGCCGGGCGCGGCGCTGAACTACCACGCCTGGGACGGCCCCCGGTCCCTGGACGTCGAGCCAGTCCTATTTTTGGGCGGCCGCTTCCACATCTCGGAAAAGGTCACGCTGACGATGCGCTTCGGCTACCCGGCGTTCTCGCTCGGCGCCTCGTTCCTTTTGTAGGTGAAATGGGGTCCATGGCCCCGGTCCGGCGAGCACGCTATAAATGAGCGCGTGAGTCTCCTCTACATCGTGGCCGGCATCTTGGGCCTGGGCTTGCTGGTCGTCGTCCACGAAACGGGGCATCTGCTCGCGGCGCGCGCCTCGGGCATGAAGGTGATTCGCTTCAGCATCGGCTTCGGCCCGGCGCTGCTGCGCTATCAGAGCAAGCGGAGTGGCACGCTGTACCAGGTCGCGGCGATCCCGTTCCTCGCCTACGTGCAGATCGCGGGCATGAACCCGTTCGAGGAGATCGATCCCGACGACAAGACTTCGTACGCCAACGCCTCGCTGCTCGCGCGCGCGTTCGCGATCTTGGCCGGGCCGCTCGCGAACTACCTGTTCGCGTCGGTGCTGTTCTTCATCTATTTCATGGTGAGCGGCGTGCCCGAGCCCACGAACCAGGCGAAGGTCGAGGTGCTGGATGGGGCCGCTCGCGCCGGCCAAATGCAGTCGGGCGACGTCGTGGTGTCGGTGGACGGCGTGAAGGTCGTCGACTTCGAGACGATGCGCCAACAGGTCGTGAAGAGCCCTGGCAAGCCGCTGGCCTTCGAGGTGCTGCGCGGCGACCAGAAGGTCACGCTCACCATCACCCCGCGCGACGACAACGGCCGCGGGCTGATCGGCGTGACCGCGTTCACCAAGATGGTGCCGGTCAGCGCCAAGAAGGCGGGCCTCTTGTCGCTCGAGCTGCCGTATCGCGTGGTGCGCGACTCGATCGCCGGGCTCGGCCGCATCATCACCCTGCAGGAGAAGGCGGATCTGAAGGGGCCGGTCGGCATCGTGACCGAGACGTCGAAGGCGGCCAAGGCAGGCTGGATGCAGTTCGTGCAGTTCTTGGGCATCCTCAGCGCCTACTTGGGAGGCTTCAACGCGCTGCCCTTCCCCGCCCTCGACGGCGGCCGCCTGGCCTTCTTGGGCTATGAGGCGGTCACGCGCCGCAAACCCAACAGCCGGGTCGAGGTGATGGTGCACGCCTTCGGCTTCGTGATGCTGCTGACGCTGATTGCAGTGGTGACCTTCGCCGATACGAAGGTACTCTTCAACGGCCCAGCGGAAGCCACCTCGGCGGCTCCTGCGAAGGCACCTGCGCCGAAACCCTAGCCGTCATGAAGCACCTCGCCGCCGTCATCGCCCTCGGGATCGCGGCTGGTGGTTGCTCGACGCCGAAGGTGAGCATCGACGAAGGTCCGCGCGAATACGTCGCGACGGACTACGACCGCGTGCTCAAGACCTGGACGCGCAGCAAGCAGTTCACGAACGTGAACGTGATGGACAACGTGCTGTCCGTCACCGCCACCTACGAGTCGTGGGATTTTCGCTGGGCGTACGTGGTGCGCTACGCCGAAGACTACCGCCTCACGGTCGAGCAGCGACACTCCCTCCTGCAGCGCTCACTCGCCGAAGCCCGCGACGGCCACCAGTTTTACGTGGCGCTCTACACCCAGCGCTACAAGTGGAACGACCTGACCGCCGACTCGCCGGCTTGGATCGTGCGGTTGATCGACGATGAAGGCACCGAGACGGCGCCGTCCGACATCGACACGATCAAGAAGCCGGGCGCCATCGAGCTCACGTACTTCCCGTACACGACGCCGTGGCGCAGCGCATTCCGCGTGAGCTTTCCGCGCGTGCGTGCGGATGGCCGCCCCACCATCTCGCCGGCGGCGCGCTGGTTCGGCCTGCGGTTCGCGGGCGCGCAGGGCTACGAAGAGCTGATCTGGGAGATCGGCAGCGATCAGCGCGTGGCCGAGGAGCCGCAGCTCCGCTCGTCGTTCTAGGGCTGCTGCGCCGAGCTCAGCCCGCTAGCAATTCGAGCAGAGGCGGCACGCTCACCATCAGCTCGTGCGCGGCGTGACGATCAGCGGCCATGAGCAGCGCGCCGGCTGCGCCCGCTCGCGCCGCCGTCGGGGCCGAGCCCGCGCTCAGCACCTGGGGCGCGAACAGAAAATCGCCAGGGCCGAGCTCACCTTCCGAGCCCGCGCGCTCGGCGTCGACGCCCAGCTCGATGCGCCCCGCCCCGACGATGAACAGACCGCCGACGGGCTTACCTTTCTCGACCAACAGCTCACCCGGCAACAGCTTCACCAGCTTGCAGCGCGAGAGGACCATGCCGCGTAGCGAGTCGTCGAGGCGGTCGCCCATCGGCCCCATCGCGACGCCGGCGAGAGCTTGGTAGCGGTCGGCGACGCCCTGCAGCTCTTCGAGCACCCAGGGGCAAGCGGCGAGAGGAGGCTCGATCGTCTCGAAGCTCCAAATCGCGATCTGCGTGTCGGGCGCGCTCGCCACCAGACGCAGCGCGACGCCCTCTTGCAGGGTGCCGCGGCCGTAGACGAGCTCTCGTTCACCCGCCGCGCCGCAAGCGGCGTCGGCGATGGTCGGCATGACGCTGACAGCGCCGCGCAGCACCAACGCGAGACCGAAGCCGCTCACCTCTTCATCGGTCGCGAGTCGCTCGACGCGCGCAGCCTTCGCCAGGGCGTGCTGCGTCTCCGGCGGAAAATCCTCGAAACCTTGAATCTCCGCGAGCGAGATGCCCGCCACGTAAGGCTCCCCCTCCACCTCGGGCTCTGCCACCCGCTCTGGCTCCGCCACCGCCACTGGCTCTGGTTCTGGCTCCGGCTCCACCTCGGGCTCGGGTTCCACCTCCGGCTCGGGTTCCACCTCCGGCTCGGGCTCCACCTCCGGCTCGGGCTCCACCTCGGGCTCGGGCTCGGGCTCCACCTCGGGCTCTTCTTCGATCTCGTACGGAAGCAGCTCGCGCGGACGCTCACCCCCAGTGGTGGAGCCTACGCCACGGTCGGCCAGGTTCGCGGTGGGTGCCTCGCTCGGGAAGCGCGGTAGCCCTGCGTCAGCTTCCGAATCGTGGTCGCTCAGCTCATCCGAGTCGAGCGAGTCGAGCTCATCGGAGTCGAGCTCGTCGGCTTCGATGTCGTCTTCCGATATTTCGTCGTCGCTGAGCTCGACCACCTCGTCGTCGTCGGGCTCAATCTGCGAGCCGAGCTCCTCGGTGATCTCGTTGTCGACGTCGTCCTCGATGGTGACGTTGGGTGCGCTCGGCTGCTCGGCTTCGGGCGTCACGTCGGTCAGCTCATCCGTCGCGTCGGCGCTGAGCGGCGTCGCCAGCAGGTCATCGAGCTCGCGGTCATGGGCGGACGTGGCGCCGGGCGGCTCCGACATCTGCGCGTCGGGCGGCAGGGAGGTCGCCTCCTCGTCGATGATGTCGTCGCCGTCGAACTCGTCGATCTCGACCGCGCCCGGCGCCGCGAGCGGCGCGGAGGGGCGGGCCGGCGCGCGGCTCAGGGACGCTTCGAGCTCGTCGGTCTGTCGGGTGAGCTCCGCGGCCCGCCAGGTCGCCCCGACCGCAACGGCCGAATCGACGGCGCGACGCAGCCACACCACCGCGTCAGCGGGAGCGCCGCGCTTCCATTGCACCAGCGCGGTCGAAAGCGCCCACGCGACGTCGTCGTCATCGTCGTCCTTCGGCGCCGGGAATGCGGGCGATCCCGTTTCGATCATGGAGAGCAGCCTTTTACACGAACCAGCTCGGTTTGGGGCGCTGGGGGCGCCGACTTCACTGAGGGTGGACGAAAACCTCGCGATCCTTCGCGCCGTTCGGGGGTCCGACCACACCGCGCTTTTCCATCATTTCGACGATCTTGGCCGCGCGATTGTAGCCGATTGTCATCTTGCGCTGCAGCCAGCTGGTGGAGCAGCGCTGGGTCTCGGCCACGATGCTCACCGCCTCGTCGTAGCGCGCGTCCGAGGGCTCGTCGGCGCCGTCTTCGTCTTGCTCGTCGTCGGCGGCCTTGAGGATCATGTCGTTGTACTCGGGCGCGCCCTGAGCTCGCAGGTAGTCGGTCAGGCCGCTTACCTCCTCTTCACTCACGAACGGGCACTGCACGCGACGCGTCTCCGTGCCGCCGTTCAGCTTGACGAGCATGTCACCGCGGCCGAGCAGCAGCTCCGCCCCCATTTCGTCGAGGATCGTGCGGCTATCGACCTTCTGCGCGACGCGAAAGCCGATGCGCGACGGGAAGTTCGCCTTGATCATGCCGGTGATGACGTCGACGCTCGGGCGCTGCGTGGCGAGGACGACGTGCATGCCCGCCGCGCGCGCTTTTTGCGCCAAGCGCGCCACCGAGGTCTCCACTTCCTTACCTTGCTGCATCATCAGGTCGGCGAACTCGTCGACCACGATCACGATGTAGGGCAGCGCGTCCGGGAACAGCACGCCATCGCCAGCGTCTTTCGACGTCGGAACCGTCACGCTCTCGCCGTCCGCGGTGATCGCCTGCACCTGGTCCACCTTCGGCGCGGGCAGCTCGCCCTTGCGCACCTTGTCGACCCAACCGTTGTACGTGACGATGTTCTTGGTCCCAGCGTTGGCGAACAGCTGGTAGCGGCGCTCCATCTCGTCGACGGCCCAGCGCAGCGCCGTGGCCGCTTGCTTCATATCGGTCACGACCGGGAGCAGCATGTGGGGAATGCCGTCGAACGGCGCCAGCTCGACGACCTTCGGATCGATCATCAGCAGCCGCAGCTCTTGCGGAGTTCGCCGCATCAACAGGCTGGAGAGCATCACGTTGAGGCCGACGCTCTTGCCGGCGCCAGTCGCGCCCGCGACGATGACGTGCGGCATCGACGCCAAATCGGCGTAAAATGGCGCGCCCACGATGTCTCGACCGAGCACCACCGGCAACGGCGCCTTCTCGGACAGCTTCTCGAAGCGCTGATCTTCGATCAGCTCCCGCAGGTTGACGGGGATGCGCTCGTCATTCGGCAGCTCGAAGCCGATCCGGCTCTTGCCCGGAATGGGCGCGATGATGCGCACCTTGCGCGAGAGCCCGAGCGCCAGGTCGTCGGCGAGACCGGCGACGCGACTCACCTTGGTGCCCGCTTCGCAGGTCACCTCGTAGGTCGTTACGGTGGGCCCGGGGTGTATCTCCACGACCTTGCCCGAGACGTCGTAGTCTTTGAGGGTCTTCTCGAGCTGCTCGGCGTGCTCCAAGATCTTGGCGCGATCGATCTCGGGCGCGTGCTCGCTGGGCGACTCGAACAGGGTCGACGCCGGCAAGCGGAACTCGCCTCTGCGCTGCGCCTTCTCGGCGTCTTTGGCCTTCTTGACCTCGGCCGCCGGATTGGTGGCGACGATCTTCGGCTCGCCCGCGCCGGCAGCCTCGACGCGCACGGACTTCTGCGCGACGGCTCGCGACGCCTCGCGCGGCGCTTCGACGGGCACTCGGCCTTCGTGCTCGGCTTCGCTCTCGTCGGCTTCGCTCTCGTCGGCTTCGTTCGGCTCTGGTAGGGGCGCGGGCTCCTTCTTTGCCCGCCTGCGTTCGGGCTTCTCCGGCTTCTCCGGCGTGCCGGATTTCTCGGTCTTCCTGGCGCTGACGCTCGGCTCGGCTTTCTCGGCGGCGCGCGGGGGCGAGCCGGTGAGGATCTCCTCCAAGCCCGAGAGCGCCGCGCGATCCGCGAGGCCGGCGCGCAGCGCCTCCGAGATCGCGAGCGGCGGTTCTCCCGTCGTATCGAGCGGGATCCAATCCGACTCGTCTTCCTCGAGGTGCATCAAGATGGCCTCGTCTTTGTCGTGCTCCTCGATGACCGGCGCCGCGCGCTCCGTGCTCGCACGTCGAGCCGCGCGACGCAGGGCGCGCGCCTGCATCCACGCGCCACCGAGCTGGGACAACGCGGCGCACAGACGTCGGACGAGCAGCAGCGTCCACTCGCTGGTGCGCTGACACCAAGCGATGAACGAAAAGCTGCTGCGGCCGATCAAGATGAGCCCCACGCACGTGAGGCCGACCAAGAACGAGCCGAGCGTCGAGAACGCCTGCCGCGACAGCTCGCCGAACAGCATGCCCACGTTACCCGCCGCCGAAAGCGAGCCGAAGGCGGTCAGCTCGGGCGCCGCGACTTGCACGAGCGCCGCCAAGATCACCCCGACGAGGATGTCGGCCGCGACGCGGTAACCGAGGTTCTCGGGGACGCGACCGCGAAACAGCGGCGCCCCGAGCAGCGCCAAGTCGAGCGGCAGCAGCCACGCCACGACGCCGAAGCCCTGCACCAAGACGGAGGCGATCAGCGCGCCCGTCGCTCCCGCCAAGTCGGAGCCACGCAGCCCGGGATCGAACGGGTCGACGCGGTAGCTCGCCAGCGAGAGCGCCACGAAGGCGCCGCTCGCGAACAGCAGCAGTGCTGCCGCTTCGAGCAGCCGCCCGTAGAACTTTTGGCCTCCCGGCCGCCCGGAGGCATCGTGAGCGCGGTCGCCGCCGCCCAGCGATGAGCCGGCTTCAATCGCGTTTCGGGCCGAAAACAGTCGGACACCCATCTTGGTTACCTTTACCTACATCACCCTACCAGTCCCCGCAAGTAACGGCGGCTCGCGCGGCCCCTCTAATGACGAGCACGCGCAGGCCGAACAGCTGCGATGAGCGGCGACGGCCCGCCCCCTTGGCACTTCATGAAGAGCCAAGGGCCGCGCCGGTAAACTGCCGCGAGCTTGAGTCTGGCTCGCACGCGAGAGTACGATGGCGGGTCTTTTGGCGCAGGGGCGAAGAACACCATGATGGGACACGGCCGAACACAGCGAAATTCAAAGAGAATGATGCGCGGAAGCCTCCTATCCAGTTTCGTTTTGCTCGGCGCGCTCGCCACCACCACCGTCGCCTGCCGTACCGACAGCGACAACATCCGTGCTTGGGCCTCCAAGTCGCAGGGGCCGCGCAAGCTCGTGGCGGTGGTCACTCACGACAAGTACGCGATCGACCTGCGCATCGAGGCAGCGCTGACGTTGGTCAGCATGAAGCCGCGCGGCGGTCGTCGCATCGGCATCCAGGGCACCGATGAGCAACCGGGCCTGATCGACGCGCTCACCACCATGCAGCCAGCGGAGCGCTCCAGCATCGTCACGCGCCTCGTTCCCAAGCTCGAGGCCGAGATGCTCAAGCCGCTCCCGCCGGCGCAGGCAGGTCAAGCGGTGGCCGACCCGACGATCCCGTACAAGGACGCCGCCTTCGCCTTGCTGACGCACGACCAGGGCGCCCTCGTGCGTGACGAAGCGCTCCGCAAGAGCCTGAAAGCGACGCTCTCCACCTGGACCGCGACCAACTTCGCCGAGCGCCTCGACGATACGTCGCAGATGTTCGGCATGGAGCAGGTGCTGCGCGAGCTGAGGGCCGACGGCGTCCGCTCGCTACCGGATTTGATCGCCCCCGGCGCCCCCAAAATCGATCGCCTTTCCGCGATGATCGCCGACTTCGGCGACGAGCAGACGCGAGCCCGCGCCAGCGAAAAGCTGGTCGCGGTCGCCAAGGAAGTGAACTCGGAGACCTGGCTGAAGCAGAAGGCGCCTGGCGTCGAAGCCGCCAACAAGGCCTCGAAGCTGAGCCCGACGGCGAAGCAGTTCGAAGCGCAGCTCGCGAAGTTCCAAGAAGAAGAGCTGCTGCGCGTGTTTTCGTCGATGAAGAAGGTCGGGGGCAAGCCCGTCGTCAGCTTCTTGCTCGCCTTCGCGCAGGACAAGACGCAAGACGAGCGTCGCCGCGCCGCCGCGCTCGCGGCGTTGCAGGGCAACCTCGACAAGAAAGACGCCGCTCACGCGCAGGCCGTCCTGTCCGTTGCGGGCGCGTCCGACACGCCCGAGTCGGTGCGGGACATGGCGCTGCAGCGCGTGGGTGAGCTGCCCCGTCCGCTGGTGATCGACAAGCTCTACGAGCTGTTTCGCGATCCCAACTGGAAGGTGCGCTGGGTCGCGGCCGAGCTCGTGCTGAAGATGAGCGAGACGCCGCAGCTGCCCGAGTTCTTCGCCAAGCTGGGCAAAGCGGAAAACCTGGCCATCACCGAGCCTCTCAAATATGGCCAGCTGATCGCCAACATGAAGGGCTCGCCAGCGCCCGCCGACGTCGCGGCGAAGTACGCCGCCACGGGCAACCCCGTCCCGGTTCGCTTGTCGGCGCTCGGCTATTACTACAACGTTGGAACGCAGGCGGATCTGCCGAAGGTGTCGAGCTACACGTCGGACAAGGCCGCAACCCCCAAGTGTAAAGCCGACGCCAAAGACTGCGACTGGAAGTGCGTCGTGCAGGGCGCTAAGGGAGAAGAGACGAAAGAGGTGACGACGCTCGGCGAGTTCGTCGAGCATTGCGTCAAGCCCGCCATGGAGAAGCGCAAGCCGCTAAAGTAGAAGAGCGATGTCGGCGGACCAGAACAAGAAGACTCAGCGCACGTTTCAGTGCAAAGACGCTCTGTGGCAAAAGTTCGAGCAGATGGCGCGCGAGCTCGAGTGCTCCGTCGACTACCTGGTCAACGACGCCATGAAGCAATACGCGCGGCAGCGGGGCTATGGCGCCGCTGCCGGCTCGCCGTCGATCCCGCCGCCTATGGCCGCGCCGCCGCCGTCATCGGCGCCCGCGCCGAGCTCGGCGGGCATGACGGTGCCGCCGGTGCCGCCGCCGCCCGTAGGCGCGGTCAAGGTAGCGCCCCCTCCCCCAGCGCCGGGCAAGCGACCCGTAGCGCCCCCGCCGGTGCCGCCGCCACCGGTCGCTGGCAACGCACCGCCTCCACCCCCTCCGTTGCCGTCTCCGGGCTCGGCGCTGCCCGCTCCGACGCGGCGCGCTCCTGGGCCGCCGCCTCCCCCCATGCCCAGCGCTGGAG
>JAEYWK010000047.1 GCA_023431345.1 Pseudomonadota bacterium | reverse complement strand
AGCCCGGCGGTCGTGGTGCCACCGCAAGCTCCCGTTCCTCCGCCCGTCGCGGTCGCCGCGCCGTCGGTCCCGGCGGCTCCCGCTGCAGCAGCTCCGGCTCCGGCTGCCGCGCCGGCTCCTGCCGCGGCTCGTCCGGCGGTAGCGCCGGCTCCCGCCGCGGCCGCCGCACGTCCGTCGACGCCGCCCAAAACCGGCATCGATGTTTGGGAAGGTCGCCCTGGCGTCCCGATGCCCCAGCGCGGACCGGTGCCCCGGCGCGTTCAGTACGACGCCAAGGCCGGCACCGGCTTCGGCCAGCGTCCGGGTGGTCCGGGCGGCCCGCGTGGCCCCGGCGGTCCGCACAGCGGTAACTTCCGTGGTCCGCAGCGACCGGGCATGCGCGGAGGCCGCTTCGTCGGCCCGCCGCGCTCGAAGACGCCGGGAAATATCGTTACCCAAGAGCGCTCGGCTCACAAGAAGATCGTTCGTATCGAGGAGTCGGTCGGCCTGCAGGTCCTGGCCGGCAAGATGGGCATCAAGTCGACCGAGATGTTGATGAAGCTCATGCGCCTCGGCATGACGGGCGTGAACATCAACAGCACGCTCGACGCCGACACCGCGAAGATCGTCGCCAACGAGTTCGGCTGGGAGGTCGAAGACGTCGCGGTCAGCGAGGCCGATCAAATCACGGCCGCGCAGGGCACCGACGCCGAAGACGCCACCGAGAAGCAGCTGCGCCCGCCGGTCGTGACCGTGATGGGTCACGTCGACCACGGCAAGACGAGCCTGCTCGACCGTATCCGCAAAGCCAACGTGGCGAGCGGCGAAGCGGGCGGCATCACGCAGCACGTCGGCGCCTACTCGGTGTCTACCCCCCAGGGCTTGATCACCTTCCTCGACACCCCCGGTCACGAGGCGTTCACGGCCATGCGTGCCCGCGGCGCCCGCACGACGGACGTGGTCGTGTTGGTGGTGGCGGCCGACGACGGCGTCATGCCGCAGACGCGCGAGGCCATCGCTCACGCCAAGGCCGCGAACGTGCCGATCGTCGTCGCCGTCAACAAGATCGACAAGCCCGACTCCAACCCCGAGCGCGTGCGCCGCCAGCTCTCCGAGCAAGGCCTCGTCGCTGAAGAGTGGGGCGGCGATACGCTCTACGTCGAGGTCTCGGCCCACACCGGCCAGGGCATCGACAAGCTCCTCGAGACGCTGGCTTTGCAGGCCGAGGTGCTCGAGCTTCGCGCCAACCCCGCCAAGCCCGCCTCGGGCGTGGTCGTCGAGGCGGAGCTCGATCGTGGCCGCGGTCCGGTGGCGACGATCTTGGTGCAGGACGGCACCTTGAACCGCGGCGACGTCATCCTCGCGGGTGGTGCGCACGGCAAGGTGCGCGCCATGCACGACGCGCTGGGCAACCAGCTCGAGAGCGCAGGTCCGTCGACGCCCGTCGTCGTCATCGGCTTGGCCGACGTGCCGAGCGCCGGTGATCCGGTGCACGTGCTCAACGACATGAAGAAGGCCCAGGAGATCGCGGACAGCCGCAAGATCAAGGTCAGGAAGAGCCTGGCTCCTGGCAGCGGCGCCCGCGCCATGACGCTCGAGGACCTGGCGAAGGCCATGGCCGAGAACGAGCAGGCCGAGCTCAAGCTGATCATCAAGGCGGACATGCAAGGCTCGGTCGAGGCCGTGTCGGACGCGCTGACGCGCCTCACGACGCAAAAGGTGAAGGTGAGCGTGGTTCACGCAGCCGCCGGTGCGATCACCGAAGGCGACGTGAACCTGGCCGTCGCGGCCGGCGCCATCGTCATCGGCTTCAACGTGCGCCCCGCCGGTAAGGCCGCTGCCCTCGCCCAAAAGGAAGAGGTGCAGATTCGCCACTACACGATCATCTACAACGTGGTCGATGAGGTGAAGGCGGCCATGGAAGGCCTGCTCGCGCCGACGATGGTCGAGAAGAGCATCGGCAAGGCCGAGATTCGCCAGGTGTTCAAGACCAGCAAGGCCGGCGCCATCGCCGGCTGCATGGTCGTCGACGGCGTCATCAAGCGCTCGGCGGGCGCTCGCCTGCTTCGCGACGGAGCGTCGATCTGGCAAGGCAAGATCGGCAGCTTGAAGCGCTTCAAGGACGACGCGAAGGAAGTCAAAGAAGGCTTCGACTGCGGTATCGGCCTCGACGGCTTCTCCGAGTTCAAAGAGGGCGACGTCATCGAGGCGTTCGAGTTCGAAGAGGTCAAGCAGACTCTATGAGGGGAGGCTCGCGCCTTCCCCCTCGGCCGACGTGAACCCGGCCGAGCCTCCTCCTACGCGGCTCGTCCCGCGCGGCTCGCCGCTCTCGCTCCTCGCGGGAGCGGCACGCCCGGCTCGTGGCTGCGTTCCCCGCGCGCGGCCGTGTTCGTGAAGAGGGCCTTGCAATGTTCGTCGGAGTCTTGCGGCTGGTTTTTCAGATTCCGGGCGCAGCCTCGCTCAAGGATCGCCGCCGGGTCGTCAAGAGCTTCAAGGACCGCGTGCGCGCGCGCTTTCCGGTGTCGATAGCCGAGGTCGGCGATCTCGAGCGCTATCAGGTCGCGACGCTGGGCGTCTCCGCCGTCTCCGGCGACGCGGCGCGCTGCTCCGAGGTGCTCTCGGCGGTCGTCCGTGCCGCCGAGCAGGCGAACGACGCTGTGCTAGCGGACGTCGCCACCGAGGTCGTCCCTTTCGGCCGTGGCGGTCAGGGGATTCGAGGTGGCATAGAGCAAGCACTCGGGCGCGTCTCGAGTCAGGATGAGGACGAATAGACATGCCTGCCCCCACTGACGGACGCCGCACCAAGCGCGTGGCCGAGCTGATTCAGCGCCACTTCGCGGACGCTCTGCGGCGCGAGGTCGACGACCCGCGCTTCGCGGCCGTGGTCGTCACCGGCGTCGAGGTCTCCGACGACCTGATGATCGCCAAGATCGGCGTTCGCCTGCTCGTCACCGATGACGACGAGCGACAGCGCCGCGCGATCGTCGACCGCCTGCGCCGGGCGGCCCCGCGGCTGCGTCGCGCCATCACCCCGCGGCTCGAGCTGAAACGCGCGCCCGAGCTGCGGTTCCACTACGACGTGGGCCCGGACGCCCATCAGCGCGTTTCGGAGCTGCTGCGCGAGGTCGAGTCGGAGCGCCGCGCGCCCGACGCCGACAGCGACAGCGATGGTAGCCCGCGCTAGCGACTCCGCAGCCTGAACGACCGCGACTGCGCGATCTGCGAAATGACCGTGGCGAGGGTTTGATCGCCGTCGAGGCGAGCCTCCGCCATCGCGTCGCGCTCGCAGTGATCCGGCGGCGCGGACGCCAGCGCATACTCGAGGAATTTTTGGCTCAAGCAGCGGGCGAGCTGCGCCTCTGGCAGCGCCTCGGACAGCTCGCGGGCGCCGCTCACTCGCTCGCCTCCTGCGAACGCCGGCAGCGTCGTCGAGGCATCGATGGGACGCCCGTCCGCGTCCGCGCTGCGGAAGCGCCCCAACATATCGAGGTCTTCGAGCGCCAAACCGAGGGAATCGATCGGCTCGTGGCAGCTCCGGCAAGGCTCCGTTTCCATGCGATACTCCGCCTTCTCGCGCTCGCTGAAGTGCTCCTGATTGGGCGGCTGCTGGTCCACGGCGTCGGCCGACGCCGGCGTCGGCCCGCAGAGCAGGTTCATCAACTGCAGGCCGCGCGCGACCACGCTCACGCGGTCGGGCCGCGCGCTTAGCGTGACCCAGCCCGCGCGCGTCAGTAGACCGGCGCGGCTGGGCGGCAAATCCACGACGGCGAAGCCGTCTTCCGCCGTTTTGGCGCCTGCCGGCGGGAAGGTGACGCCGTAAATCGACGCCAAATCGGCGTCGATGCGCGCGCGCCGGCTCGTGAGCAGAGCGCCGACGCCCGCCCCGCTCCACAGCTCAGCGCCGAGCAACGCTTCGAGCTCGGTACGCATGGCGCGGCGAGCAGCGACGCCGAAGCCCGGCTCGAGCGCGGGATCAATCACGAGCGTCTCGAGGCGCTGAAAACCGAGGTGCGCCGCGACCAACGCCTCGAGGTGCTCTCGACTGCTCGGCGCGTTGAGCAAGCGCGTTACCTCGGAATCCAGCTGCTCGCCGCTCGTGAGCTTGCCAGCGCCAGCGGCGTCGAGCAGCTCCGCGTCAGGCGGAGCCCCAGTGACGAAATAGGCGAGCGAGCTTGCTAGCTCGTGATCGGTGAGGCGACGCTCGCCGGGCGAGAGGTCGCCCGATACTTCGCCCAGCTCCGTGCGATAAAGGAAGTGAGGTGATTCGAAGACGCCGTACACACCATATTCGACGGCGACTTTCGCGCCGACGCCGAGCGCCTTGGCCTGCTCGACGAGGCGAAGCAGCGCGGCTCGCTCCTCTTCGTGGAGTGGGCGCCGGAATGCGTGCTCACCCAGCTCGGCGACGTACTCGCTGACGCACTCGAAATCGTCCTCGGCGCAGCCGGTGAGCTCGAAATTGCCGCGCACGTAACGACCGGCCAGCTGCGCGAGGCTATCGCTCGTGGCCAGCGTAGCTTCTGTAAATACCGCCCCCTCGGATGGTGCGGCGAGGGCCGGGATGGCGAGCTGGGGCGGCCCCCCGAGCTCGCTCATCATGGCCTCGGCCAGGTCGTCGTCGAACAGCGAACGCGCGCTCGCGACCAGCTCGCCGAAGCTCAGGCGAACCAGCGCCGGCGGCGGCAGATCACAGCGTGCCGCCGCTGCTGGCGCGCCGCCTGCGCCCCCGCCCGCAGCCGCGCCGCCCGCAGCCGGCGCTTCGTCGGGCCGACTGCCGCCGCCTCGCCGCGTCGCTCCGCACGCGAGCAGGGCGAAGGCGAGGCCGAGCACGATGCCGTGCCGCTGCAGGCTCAAGCCGACTCCTTCCACACGCCGGGCAGCAGATCGTAGCTACCCTGCTGCATGAAGATCTCGTTCGCCAGCTGCGCCTTCGCGTCGAGGCCGCGCAGGTAGGCTTGGGCGACCGTCAACCAAACGTCGCCGAAGGGGCGGGGAGCAGCGCTATAATCCAAGTACTGACCCCCCTGCAGCCCGAGGGCTCGCCCGCCGAAGAGCATGGCAGGGAGCGGCGCACGTCCATGGTTCAAGTCGGCCGTATCCGTGACGTAGGGCACGATGGTGCTATCGAGCAGCGGGGCGCCGAAGATGTCGCGCGCCTTCTTCAACTCGACGAGCGTCTCCGCGGTGCGCGCGTTGAACCACGTCTGCACGTTCGCCAGAAATTGGTGAATGTCGCGCGTCTCCCCCGGAGCTGGCTCGCTGGTGGGCCGTCCGCTTATCTTGTGGCTCATCGGGTGATGCAGGTAGATGCCGCTCGGATCGTCGGGATACAGGCCCTCGAAGGCCACGTGGTTCGTCGACGGCGCCCACTGGAACGTCGCGACGCGCGTGATGTCGCATTGAAACGCGGCGCGAATGACGCTCAAATGAAGTCTGCCCAGCTCGGCGACGGCGGCGTCGTCGGCCGAGTCGCGCGTCGGGTTCGCGTAGTCGAACCCCGATCCTGTCTTGGCGACCAGCCCGGGATCGGGCGGGGCAGGAACCGCACACTCGCCTGCAGGCATCGACAGCTGATCCGAGAGCTGCCGCTCGAGAGCACGAATCGCTTCTGCGTGCGCCTCGAGCTTCATGCGCTCACTCGCTGGCGCGACGCCTTCGAGTCGCTTCAGCTCGCCCAGCGCGTAGTCGAGGACGCTCTTGCGGAGTTGCAGCGCCTTGATCAGCTCCTGCTGCGGGTTGCTCGCTCCAGGCATGAAGCCCGAAAACAGCGAAGCGTAGAGCTTGTTCGGGCTGAGCTCCGGCATCAACGGCACGTGCTCGGTGATGACGCTGTCGGCGGGGGTGACCGCAGCGATGTTGCGCGTGTCATAGCCGTACGACAGGCACTGCGCCGACGTCTCGTACGAATCGACGCGAGCGTCGCAGATGGCGTTGACGGCCGACACGTTCGGTGAGCGGAGGCCCGCGACGCGTTTCAGCAGAATCTGGTCGATCGACGGCCCGCCCGCGACGGAGTCGTCGGCTTCGCCGCCGTTCCTACGAGTACCGGGGCTGTTGGCGCACGTGGTGCGCAGCACGACCCCGCCTTCGGAACCGCCGCCTCCGCGCGCCGTATTGACGTCGCGCAAGCCGTAGAGGACGATCATGTCTTCTCGCAGGCCCGCCGCCTCGAAAGGCTGCAAGATCGGCGAAGTGACATACGTGCGCCCAGCGCCCTCCGGTTTGAACAGGTAGGGGATGGTGCCGCATGGCCAAAACATCAGCAGGAACCGCGCCGGGGGCGCCGCGCCTTCGGCCGCTGCTTCGAGCTTGGAAAGAAGAGCCGAGAAACCTACCGCCCCACCCAGGGACGCCAGAAATGCCCGACGCCGTACCCTATATGACGTCACTCTAGGTGAAGAGGGCGCCTCACGAGGAAACGGATCATAATTTCGCTCAGAGCGATTTAGACACCGTGACCGGATCGCCCGAGAAAGCAGGCACGCGCGCTCGCGATGCGGCTCCGATGATGCACGAGCGAGTTTGAGCTGGCAGCCCAGCGCCGCTGACCTGGATACTCCGCGCCACGCCCGAGCCGCCGAAGCTCATCGTGACTCGCACGGGGCCGTTGCGCTCGCCGCAGCCACTGGCAGCGCGGGCTATCTGCGCCATCGCTCCCATCAGCTCGGCCCGCGTCGGGGCAGAGGCGCTGGCGCTACGCGCGGGCTCGGCGCGCACGCTCGCTCCACGCCTCCGCGCAGCGGAAGAGGTCGTTGATGCGGTCGTCGTGGCTCCGCCGCGCCGGCCCGCGAGGGGCAGGTCCGCGACCGAGACGGTGGGGATGCCCGAGCCGGAGCCATTCGACGCCGCCAAGATCTGCGGTGCTGCGGGCGGCTCACACGCCGGAGCGGGAGCGGCCGCGGTGCTGGCTGCGGCCGCGACGGGCGGCACGTCGCTCGGGCTCGAGGCCAGCCGTCCGTGAGTGATCCACGCCAGCGCGAACGCAGCGACCGCTACCGCGACCAGCTCGATGCGACGCCGCGGTGAAGCCGGCCTCTGCTCGACATCGAGCTCCGTGGGCGCCACGGTCGTGAAGCGCGGCTGCTCGGGGGCCACGCTGGCGCTGGGTGCGGCAGCGAAGGGGACCGGGCTCGGCAGCGGCAAATTGCTCGGCAGGCGCGCGGGGCGCGGGAGCGTCAGCTCGTCGGCTGCCAGCGGCGACGACGGGAGCTCGGCGAGCGTCGTGCGGGTGCGCCGAAGCAGTGAGGTGAGCTCGGGAGTGACGAGCAGCGGGCGCCACTCGACCATGCCCTTCTTCCAGACCACCGCCCCGCGCGTCATGCCTTGGCCGTACAGCTTGGCGATGTCGTCGTCCTTCAGCTCGAGCTGCACGCTCCAGCGATCAGGCGTTGCAGCCGCGGACGGAGCTGCGGCGGCGGCCGAGCTCGCCGCGGCAGGGGCAGCGGGCGGATGCGGCAACTCGTGATGCGCAGCGCTGGCCGGACGTCGCTTCATTCCCGGCGGCAGGGGGAGCAATCGGCGAGGCCGCGGAGTGCCTCGTGGAGTTGGTAGGTTCGATGCTTCGACGCGCAGCATGGTGTCCTCGCTGATCGACGAACGGCGACCCGAGCGCGACGCGGCATGCGTCGCCATGTGATCGGCGCTTACCACGACCTTCTCCCGAAGGGACCCCACGAAGCGTCAGATCGACCACTTTGCGGCTCGCAGCGCTAGCTCCGGCGAGGCTGGAATCTTGCCAAAAATCCGCGACTGGACGGCCGACTCGCGCCATTTCCCGGGGAAGGTAGCGGTTCCAGACCCAGGGGCCGCCATGAGGTACGCGCGGTGCAGGCTGAAATCAGGAGGATTCAGCCTTTCCGCTCCCGGCGCCTCCGCGCAACGGCTCGATGGCCTTCGGCTCCCGAAGCTCCCACGCGGGGGTGGTCACCGCCGATCGTGACGTGAGGCAAGCACCGCCCGAGCGCGCCTGCAGGGAGCCCCGTCGGCCAGAGACTTGGTCTCAGCGTGCCGGCGGGAGCTCCTGGTTTCGCTCGCGGCGCAGCTCGAGCCTTACTTCTCCTGGATGATGACCTGGACGCGGCGGTTCTTGGCGCGGTTGCCGTCGGTGCTGTTCGGGACGAGCGGCTTGTCGGCGCCGTAACCCTTCGCGACCAAGCGATCCGCGGAGACACCGAGTCGTACCAAAGTATCGACGACGGCTTGCGCGCGGCCCTGGCTCAGGCGCTGGTTGTACACGGGGGAGCCCGTGTTGTCGGTGTGGCCTTGCACCTCTGCCAGGCGAATCTCCGGCTTGTTCTTGAACAGCTCGGCGAGCTCTTCGAGGAGGCCGAACGAATCAGGCAAAATTTCCGTCGAGTCGACCTGGAAGTGCACTTCCTTCTTGAGTTTGACCTCACGGCCAGCGACCACCACGTTGGGCACGGCCGGGCGCTTGTTCAAGACGATCCGCGCCTGCACTTCCTTGCGTGACTCTACCTGTACTTCCGTCGCGCTCGTGAAGTAGCCCGGGGCTTCCACCGAAAGCTTGACGTTGCCGGGCTTCACGTTGCCCACGCTGAAGCCGCCGCCGCTGTCCGCTGACAAGTCGAGCGAGCGGTTCAGGGGATCGGTCACCGTGATGCGCGCGCCGACCACCGCTTGGCCCGTTTCGCCGTCGCTCACCGCGCCGACGATCGTGCCGACCTTGGGCAGCGCTTCGAGCTCGCAGATCACGTTCACGATCGTTTGGCCGTTGACGCCTCCCGTGGCCGCGACGCCGCCGGGCGTCGAGACGGCAGGCGTGCCTGGAGCCGCAGGAGCTGCGGGAGCGGGAGCGGGAGCGCCAGGCGGCGGAACCGTCGCGACGCACTGGCCGTCGCGATAGCCCGCTGCCGTCACGTTGAGCGTGTAGGTGCCGGGCTCGAGGTCGGTAGAGCGGAACGTGCCGTCGTCAGCCGCCACCATACCCGTGATGTTGCGGCCGTCGTAGCGCAGCACCGCGCCCGCGATCGGGGTTTGCGTGCCACGCTCGGTGACGACGCCGTTCACGTAGGCCCGCGCTTGCGGGGGCGGAGCGGGCGGAGCCGGCTTTTCGACGCGCTGAATCACCGGCGCTGGCGGGACGGTGTCGATGGCGTAGGCGAGGCCGAACCACAAGTTCCAAGGTGCCTCGGGCGCCACTTCCTCGACGAACGTGCTGGTGGCGCCCGTGCCGATGTCGAAGGCGCCCATCAGCGATAGGCCGCGCTCGGCCCACGGGAACACGCGCGCTCCGAGCGTGAGCCGCGAGGGTGACGAAGCGAAGCCTTGATGCTCGCCGAGGCAGCCCTCGCCCGCGAGCCTCACGTCGTCGAGGTTACAGACGTAATCTTGGCGGTTGAGCGGGATGTCGATCGACCACTCGAGGAATGGGCGAATGACCGGGTGATCGTACTCACCGGCGAAGCCGAGGCTGATGAAGTCGACGCGGTTGATGTCGAGGCCGAAGCGCTCGATACGCGAAATGGGCTGGCCGCGGCCCGCGGGCGGCGCTGTGGTCTCGAGCGGCTCCACGATGTTGCCGGAGTTGTCGAGCACGTAGGCGAAGTTCGCGTGGAAACGCAGCGGCACGTTCGCGTCTTGGTCGAGGCGATTGTTCAGATCCACGGTGCTGAGCGCGCGGATGGCGAGGCTCGTGCCGCCGCCGTCGAGGCCGACGCCGCCGGTTCCGTTCATCAGCCAGAGCTCGAGCTCGCCGCCGAAGCTGAAGAGCGAGTCCGGCGTCTTGGGCATGAAGGCCTTCACACCCAGGTTCGTGTCGCCGAGCACCTGCAGCAGCTGAGGCCGGCCGCGCGTGTTGCTCACGGCGCGGTTGTGAAAGCCCAAATAGGCTTCGAGGAAGGGCAACACCGTGGCCGACAAGCCGAGGTGAGCGCCTACCGTGTCGACCTCGTCGGCGGTGGCGGCGGGCACCGTGGCGGAGTTGCTGGGGCAGGGGTTGGTGGCGTTGCAAAGGAAGCCGGAGCTCGTGAAGTAGCTACCTTGCAGTGAGACGCGGAAGGTGCCCGGCGCGCCCGAGCCGGCCTCGCTAACGTGCAGCAGGCCGGTCGAACCCGAGATGGCGTTTTGCGTGTGCAGCGACTGCTTGCGCCAGCGCCGCTCGTAGTCGGTCGGTTCTTCTGCGGTGCCGTCGAGACCGAGGTCGCCGTCGCCTTCGAGCCCCTCGCCGAGGTCGAGACTTCCTTCTGCGCTAGCGGAGGCGCTCGCGGCAGGTGCGGGCGGGGCTACCGGCTCCGTCGCTGCGGCGGGTGGTGGTGCCGGCGCGGCCGGCGCCGCGGCGGGAGCGGGAGCGGGCGCTGCGGCGGGAGCGGGCGCTACGGGAGCCGGCGGCGGTGGCGGTGTTTGCGCTTGGGCCCCCACGGTCCAAAGCCACCCCACGAGCGAAATCGATGGCAATCCTACCCGTTTCATCTTTCCTCGTTCTCCTCAGTTCAGTCGCGGTGGCGGCAAGGGCGGGGCCCCGCGGCCCGGATCAGGCACCCGGACCGGGTTCTATCATCCTTTGCTCGCGCATTGAAAATTGGCGAGCGTGGCTTTTCTCAAAGCTTTCCCGGCAATCCGTGCACCTTTACCCCGTAACCCATGAGCGCTACCGTCCGCGACTACCGTGACAGATGCCGTCATTCGGGTCGAGCAGCTGCGGAAGGAATTCCGGCACGGCCTCTTCATGCGACGCGTGCTGGCGGTGAAGGACGTCTCCTTCCACGTGGAGCGCGGCGATATTTTCGGGTTTTTGGGCCCGAACGGCGCCGGTAAGACCACCACGATCAAGATCCTGACCGGGCTCATCAGCCCGACGGGTGGCAGCGCGCAGCTCTTCGGCGACGCCGTCCCTAGCCGTCGCAGCTTGGCGCGGATCGGTTTTCTCCCGGAAAATCCCTACGTTTATCCCTATCTCACGCCTGCCGAGTTCGTGCAGCTGTGCGCGCGCCTCTCCGGCCTCGGCTCGGCCGCGGCGCGCGATCGCACGCAGCAGGTCCTCAATCAGGTGGGTGTGGCGTACGCCGCAGATCGCCCCGTGCGCCGCTTATCGAAGGGGATGCTGCAGCGGACCGGACTCGCGGCCGCCTTGGTGGCCGACCCGGAGCTGTTGATCCTCGACGAGCCGATGAGCGGGCTGGATCCGGTCGGTCGCAAGGAGGTGCGTGACCTGATCCTGGAAGAGCGTCGGCGGGGGCGCACCATCTTTTTCTCGACGCACATCCTGAACGACGTCGAGTCACTTTGTGATCGCGTCGCGATCCTGCGTAAAGGTGAGGTCGTGGTGAGCGGTCGCATCTCGGAGCTTTTGCGACGCGACGCGCGGCGTTCGGAGCTCACCCTGTCGGGTGACTACCAGGCGCTGGCGGCGGCGTGGGCCGAGGCGGGCCTCAGGTCGCGCGAGGTGGGCGGACATTTGGTGCTCGAGGTCGACGGCGCCGAAGCGACGGCGCGCGCTCTGCAGCAGGCGCTCGCGGCGGGCCTCAACGTCGAGCAGCTCGTGCCTCGCCAAGAGACGCTCGAAGATCTGTTCGTACGTGAGGCCATCGCCTCCGGCGAAGCTGCGGCCTGAGCCCCGGCGCCAGGGCTCGCGCGTCAGCGCTTGCGGCTCGCGACGCGCTTGATCAAATCCAGGTCGGCGCGGCCTACCTCGCGCAGGAGCACCAGCATCGCCAGGTAGAAGCAGGGCGTGGCGGCGGCAGCCACCAGCGTCAGCAGCGTGCCGGGCGGAAATAGCGTCCGCGCCGCTAGCGCTGCGACCCCGAGCGCGGCGCTGGTCCGCACGAGACTGAGGGGCGAAACGAGGGCTCCCGCCGCGCGCCGTACCAGCGCGGCCGCGATCAGCGTCGCGACGAACAGCCCGGCCGTGGTCGCTTGCGAGGTGCGCCACAAGAGCTCTTCCGAGAGCGCGGAGCCGCGCGCGCGCGTGAAGCACAGAGTGCCGACGATGGCGACGGCGAGCGCTGTCACCCACAGGCTCTCGCGCTCACGGCCGAGGCTGTTGAGCACGGTGGTGAGGATGCCGAAGATCGCGAACGCTCCGAATCCGAGCGCCAGCAGCGCGAGCGCGCGGCCGCCGAGCATCGCCGCTTCATCACCGAACAGCAGCTCCAGTAGGCGCGGGGCCAGGCCCACGGTGACGCTGACCATCGCCCCGGCGATGATCAACGACAGCCTTAGCCCGGTGCGCACGTACCGGGCGATCGCCTCGCTGTCCTTGAGCTGCGCCGCCGAAGCCAGCATCGGGAACAAGATGAACGTGATCGCTATCAAGATCTGATACGGCAAGAACGAGAACAGCTGCGTGGCGCGGTAGGCTCCCACGAGCGCGTCCGCGCGCGCGAGCGGCTGTCCCGAGGCCTCGGCGGCCTCGGACGCGAAGCGACCGAGCAGCGTCAGATCCGCTTGAAATAGCAAGTTGAGCAGGGCCTGCCCGAACAGCAGCGGCACCGCGAGCGCGAGGTAGCGGCCCAGCGCCAAGCGAGAGACGCCGCCGCCGCCGATGCCGATGGCGCCCGCCGCGATCACGGTCACCAGCGTCGCGCTGATCACGAAGCCGGCGGCGGAGCCCGCCGGTCCGCCTTGCGCCATGCGCTGAGCGATGAAGGCGCCCGCGACCAAGCCGACGGTGCGCAGCGTGGCAGAGGTCACGTCGAAGGCGGCCTGGAGCACGAAGCGCTTCTGCCCGTTGGCGACGCCGATGAGCGGCGTATAGATGGAGTAAATCAACAGCACGCCCGCCAAGATCCGCAGCGGCGTTTCGACGTGACCGGCTCCGGCGACCGCGGCCAGCTCCGGCGCGAAGAACGCGAACACGGCCGCTAGCACGACGCCGAAGAGGGCGTGCCAACCGAGCACGCGGCGCACGGTCGCGCTCAGCTCCTCGGGCGGCGCGTGCACCACGGTGCGGCTCACGGCTTGAATCGACATCGTGGTGATGGGGTTGTAGGTGATGCTCGCGATCGACAGCACACGCGAGAGCGCGCCGTAGCCGTCGAGCCCGAGCACGCGCGGCAGCGCGATCTGCTGCACCAGGCCCAGCAGGATGAAATAGATCTTGGCGCCCGCGACGGCTAAACCGCCACGCCCGGCGCTGCGCGCTCCGTCCTGCTCGCTCATTTTCTTGCCCGCGATAGCACAAACCGCGGCGCGGACGCTGCCCCCCTTCAGGGCGCGATCAAGGCGCCGCGTTCTGCAGCCAAACCTCGAGATCGGACAAGCCCGACAGCACCCGCACCCGCTCCGGCAGCGCCACGAGCTCCGACGCCCGGCGGCCTCCCACCAGCACCTGGACGTGAGCTGGCAGGGCGCGGCACAGGCTCTCGAGCTCGCGCCGCGCGTCGTCGGCCGCAAGCCCCACCAGCGATAGGGCGACGCTGTCGGCGTGCGAGAGCCGCGCTGCGTGCGCGATCTGATCTGCCGGCAGGCTCGCGCCGAGGTAGACGGTGCGGCGCCCGTGCATGGCGATCACGACGGCCGCGAGCAGCGCGCCGAGCTCGTGCTGTTCGCCCGCGGGGGTGGTGCAGACCACGGCGGCCTGGCCGTTGACTGGTTGCGCGGCGAGCAGCATCCCGAGCTGGGTGCGCAGCATGGCGGAGGCGGCGTGCTCGCTGGCGATGCAGATGTCTCCGCTCTCCCAGCGCGTTCCCAGCTCGTCGAGGGCCGGCGCCAAGACCGACGTGACCAGGTCGTGGGGAGAGAAGACGTTGCCGGCCTGGAGCAGGGTGCGTCCCGCTCGCTCGAGGTCGAGGTCGGCCATCGCGTCGAGCAGCTCGTCGATCAGCTGCCGCGCGCGCTGGCTAGGCTCCGGCGCCAACAATTTTTCGATGCTGGTCCCCCCCGGGAGCAGCAAGCGGGCCAAGGCAGGCGCGTCGAGCGTGGCGATCGCGCTGATGGTGTAGCCGCGATCCAAGAGCTTCTTGATCGTGCGCAGGCGCTCCACGTCGTCGTCGTCGTATAGGCGGGCGCCGCCGGGGGTCCGCTTCGGCGCGAGCGCGCCATAGCGCCGCTCCCAAATTCGGATGGCGTGAGTCGTGACGCCTGTCAGCTTCGAGAGCGTGCCGATGCGGTAGCGTGGCTCGCTCAACCGGCGCTCCCCAAACGACGTAGCGTCTCCGTGACGCCGGGGTAGCCTTGAAAGAACCAGATCCACCAGCCGAGCATCATCACCGCGTGTCCGGTCAAGATCCCGACGTGGCTCCACATCTCCACTCGATCGGAGTACTGCCTGACGTAGCGGCGCCAGTGAAACGCCTCGTCGACCAAGCTGTAAACGAAGGCTAGCACCGTGAGCACCATGGCGGGGATCCACAAACCGCGAGGGTGATGGTAGGCGGCCGTGAGCAGCACGCAGCTGGTGATGCCACAGAAGATGGTGATGCCGTGGACCAAGCCTTCCGCGCCGCTGATTTCTTGCTTGTAGATGGTGCGGTGACCGATGGTGTCGATGGCGATCGACAGCGTGAAGACGGCCGAGCCGGCCGGCACCAGCCAGGCCTCGGGCGTGAAGCTCACGCCGTGCGCGTGGCCTGCCAACAAAAAGCCGCCCGTGGCCAGCACGAGGCCCACCATCAAGCCGACCCAGCAGACGTACACGACCCAATCGACGCGCTTGAAGTCGCGCATCCGCCCGACGTAGACAGCTAGCTCAGCAGGGAAGGACATCTTCGGGGAACCTCAGGGCCGAGCTCAGCTCGGCGGGACGAAACTCGGGGGTGGCGAGCGACAGGCGCGCGCTGGTTAGCGCCGCTCCCGCCACGTGCCAAGCCTTGGCGACCGGTGTGACCACCGCGCGGCCGGCGCGCACGTCGGCGTCTTGGGCCAAGATGCGAGCGCCGATGGCCGAGTACACCCGCCGCGCCGTCGCGACGCCCCAGCGCGCGCGAAAGGGGAGGTAGCGGAGGCCGGCGTCGCCGGAGGCGTAGAGGACGTCGGCTTCGCGCAGCAGGGTCCGCACGGCGCGCGCCATGTGGGGGACGAGCTTCGGCGGGACGGCGCGGGACGGCCGAGCGCCCGAAAGCCCCGGCGCCACCTCCAGCGGCAAATACAGCCGTCCGCGCTGCCAGTCTTCGGCGACGTCGCGACAGACGTTGGTCAGCTGCATCGCCATGCCCAGGTGCACGCCGTGCACGACCGCGCGCTCGCGGCGCACGCCGAGCACGTGGCACATCATGGCGCCGACGCTGCCGGCCACGCACCAGCAATAATGCAGGAGCTCGGCCAGTGTTTCGTAGCGCTGGCCGGCGGCGTCGAGCCGAAAGCCTTCGAGCAGCGCTTCCGGGTACGCGCGTGGGATGCGTTTGTCGAAGACGAGCCGCTGAAACTCGGCGAGCGCTGGCTCGCGCAGGCTCTGCCCCGCGTACACGGCGTCGAGCTCGCGCTCGAGCGCCGCCACGCGTCCGGGCGCCTCGGCAGGCGCCACGAGATCCACCGCGTCGTCGGCGCGGCGGCAGTAGGCGTAGAGCACCGAAGCGTCGTCGCGCAGCGCGGGCCCGAGCAGCACCGAAGCGAGCGAGAAGCTCTTCGAATGCCTCCGAATCACCGCCCGCGCCTCCGCGCGTGGCGCTAGCGTCGTCGCCGCGCTCATTCGGCCGCCTCCGCCCCCGAGCCCAGGCCCAAGTCCGCGATCACGAGGCCGGCGGTGGCTTTGGCCGAGCTCACGACGCCCGGCACGCCCGCGCCGGGGTGCGTGCCGGCGCCCACCAAGTACAGGCCCGGGATCTTCGGGTCGCGGTTGTGGGGCCTGAACCAAGCGCTCTGGGTGAGCTTGGGCGCGACCGAGAACGCGGAGCCATGGTAGGCGTTGAGCTCGCTCCGGAAGCCGGTCGGCGTCAGGCTCCGCCGCACCACCACGTGCCGGCGCAGGTCGGGCATCACCTGCTCGAGCGCCTCGAGGATGCGGTCGCCATAGGCGTCGCCGATGCGATCCCAATCGAGCGGCGCGTTGCCCAGGTGCGGCACCGGCGAGAGCACATAGAACGTCGCGCCGCCGGGCGGAGCCAAGGACGGATCGGTCACGCTCGGTGCGTGGAGATACAGGCTGAAATCGTCGGGGAGCTCGTGACCGTGGAACACGTCGTCGAGCAAGCCGCGATAACGGGGCCCAAACACCACCGTGTGGTGGGCGAGATCGTACGCGCGATTCGTGCCGAAATACAGCACGTACAGCGACATCGACCAATCGGCGCGTTCGAGTCGTTTCGTGGTCTTTCGAGCCTCGGGCTCGGCGCCATACAGCCGAGAGTAGGTAAAGTGGAGGTCGGCGTTGGAGACGACCAAATCGAACGGCTCGTCAGCGCCGGCCGCGGACGAGACGAAGTGAGTGAGCTTGGGGCTACGCTCGACTCTCACCCCGTCCACGGGGCAGCCGAGCCTCAGCTCTCCGCCCAGCTCTTCGAACAAGCGCACGAGCGCTCGTACCAGCGCGCCGGTTCCGCCACGCGGGAAGAACACGCCCCAGTTGCGTTCGAGGTGGTGAATCAGCGTGTAGATGCTGCTCGTCTCGAACGGGTTGCCGCCGACGAGCAAGGCGTGAAAGCTGAGCGCCTCCCGCAGCTGCGGGTGTTTCACGAAGCGCGCCACGGTGGAATAGACCGAGCGATCTGCGCGCAGGCGCGCCAGCGACGGCGCCACCTTGAGCATGTCGGAGAAGCGCAGGAACGGCGCGTGGGCCAGCTCCGTGTAGCCCTTGTCGAAGACCTCCCTCGAGTACTCGACGAAGCGCAGGTAGCCGGCCTCGTCGGCGGGAGAAATCTCGCGGATTTGCCGCAAGAGCGCGTCGCCGCCTGCGTAGTCGATGCGGGCGCCGTCTTGCCAAAGTAGGCGATAGAACGGCGTGACGGGCAGGAAGTCCACGTAGTCTTCGCGGCGGCGGCCGCACAGCTCGAACAGCTCGTCGAGGCAATGCGGGGCGGTGATGACCGTCGGCCCACCATCGAAGGTGTAGCCCTGATCTTCGTACACGTAAGCGCGCCCGCCGGGCTTGTCGCGAGCCTCGAACAGCACGCACTGGGCGCCCGCCGCTTGCAAACGAATGGCGGCGGCGAGGCCTCCGAAGCCGGAGCCGATGATGGCGACGCGGCGACGCTCAGCCATAGGCGCGCTCCAATCGCTCAATCTCTTCGGCCAGCGGATCGAGCAGGCGCCGGCTCGGCACGTACCGCTCGAGCTCCCGGAGGGCGAGCGCCAGCTTGTCGTGCACGGCGCGATAGGGCGCCGAGCCCAGCTCTTTGCGCAGCGCTTTGGCGAGCTGCTCCGGATGCAGCTCGCCGCGCTCGACCGCCCGTGCGCGGTGCTGCAGGCGTGAGTACGTCACCTCGTCGAGCCGCTCCGCGAGCCAGGCCCACGGCCAAGTCGGGCGCCCGTTGAGCAGATCTTCGTGACCCTTGTGGGCGCGTCGCTCTTCGAGAAGGCCGCTCAAATCATCGAGCATCTGCAGGGCTACGCCGTAGCTGCGGCCGAAGCTCACGAACGCTTTGCGGAGCGCGCTGGGCGCGCCGCCCGCGACCGCCCCCAGCTCCGCCGAAAGCTCGAGCAAGCTGCCCGTCTTGAGTCGCGTGCTGAGCCCGACGACGTCGGGAACCTCGCGCTGGCTCAAGGTGCCGAGGCGCGCGCCGAGGTCGAGCGCCTGCCCGTAGTGACAACGCAGCACCGCGCCCTCGATGACGCGGCGCAGCTCGAGCTCGGTCGCGGCGGGAAGCGCCAAGCGCTCGAGCATGCGGTGCGGCAAAAAGTACAACCAGTTGCCGGCGTTCAGCGCGAGCGGCAGACCCACCATCAAGTGCAGGGCAGGCTTGCCGCGACGGTACTTCGAGTCGTCCTCAATGTCGTCGATGATCAAGGAGCCGGCGTGGAGCACCTCCACGATCAGCGGCAGCTCCGCGGGCATCTCGTCCGGCGCCGAGCCGCTCACGCGATAAGCCACCTCGACCAAGCGCGAGCGAAACTCTTTGCCCGGGCGTTCGAGCAGCTCGAGCAGCGGGCCCGAGAGCGCGGCCGTCCAGAGGCGCTCGGGGATGTGCTCGCCTTGCAGCCCGAGGGCGCAAGCCAAGCTGTCATGGCAGAATTCTGCCCGGATCAAGCGAGCGAGCGACCCCTCCGCGGGCGCGCTCCCAGGCTCGCCTTCGGGCGAAACGTCTCGCGACCAAACCGGTTGGGTCATGAAAGAGATCCTCCAGCTGACGTATCGATGGATGAAGCTGCGCGGCTCGCAGGCGACAGAGCGCGCCTGAGCGAGAACCCCCGCGGTGGTCGCCCGCACAAGATGCGCGCGCGATCGCCGTGGCTGAGAGTCATGGCGTAGAAGCGCCGCACCACCTCCGGCGGGAGGCGATAGAAGCGCTCGATGACGTTGCGCCGTTGCTCGGGCGCGTAGGCGCCGAAGAACAGCTGATTGAGCAGGAGGCAGTAGCGGAGCTGCGAACGCTGCGCGCGCACGAGCTCCGGCCAGACGCGCTCGCGCAGCAGCCCCGCGTCGGCAGCCGCGACGGCGGTCGCCACGCGCGCCGCGACGGGGAACGAATAGCCGGTGACGGGGTGAAACCAAGCGCCCTGGTAGCCGGCCACCAGCGGTCCGTCCGGCGCGGGGTTATCGACGCGCGGAAGCCGGGTCGGCAGCGGCAGCACTCCGACCTCTTCGCGGGCGACGTGGTCGATCTCGAAGCCGTTCTTGCCGGCATAATCGTAGATCTCGCCCCGCAGTCGAGCGCGGTCGAGGTGGGGCGAGTCGGAGAAGTAGGTGTCCTCGAGCAGCACGCGGTCGGGCGCGAGCGGCAGCGCGTAGAGGAAGCGAAAGCCGTCGAGCTGGGGGACGAGCGCGTCCATCAGAATCGGGTGCGGCGTGGGCGACGGACGTCGCAGCTTCAGCTCCAGCCCGAGGAACTTCTGGTACCCGGCGTGAGAGCCGGCCGGCAGCGCGTCCGGGCCCCGGCTCTCGATCACGATCGGCGCGTGCAGGGTGCTGCCGTCGTCGAGCGTGACGCTGGTCGCGGTGACGCGCGCCGCGCGCGCTCCCAAGAACACTCGCGACTCAGCCTGGCGCTCGAAGGCGCCGCAAACGACGCGGTGCAGCCGCTCCGAGCGCACGGCCGCGTACGGCTCCTCGAGCGTGCGCGCCAGCTCCGGGAACCGCACCTCATAGCGGGGCCAGCTCACGTTCACGAGCGGCGCCACGAACCCCCGCGCCGCCTCCGCCACGTCGCCCGAGTGAAAGCACCAAATGTGATTTCCCCCCAGCGACGCCTGCTGCTCCACCAGCCCCACGCGCACCCCCGGCCGCTTCTCGAACAGCGCCAGCGCGATCAGCGCATTGCCCAAGCCTCCACCGACGAGCAGGTAGTCGAACGACGGCGGAGAGCTTCGCAGCATGCCCAACGATGTCTAAGCCTAAGTTAGACAAGCGTCAATGTCATAAGCAGGTAAAATCGGCCGTGGTATAAATGGTGTCTAACTTTGTCGCGCCCGTGGCCGATCGTCCCGCAGTCGCTCCACGGCAGCCGACGAGATGCACGTATCGAACCAACTCCCCGCCCGCGCCGCCAGAATCAGCCGGCCGATTTTCGCCCGCAGCGCCGTTCCGCCCTGACTTTCCCTTGACCTTCGTCTCCCCGTGGGTACTGTCCGCCCCATCAAATTCCGACTTAGCTCAGTTGGTAGAGCAGGCGGCTGTTAACCGCCGGGTCCAAGGTTCGAGTCCTTGAGTCGGAGCCATTTTTCTCTCGTCGCCAACCAACGGCGAGGGTCGGTAAACAGAAGCCCCCAAGGAGCGATCCGAGGGGGCTTCGCCGTTTCTCCCCAGAAGTCCGAGCGTTTCGCGCGCTGCGCGTGCGGCGGCGGTGCTCTCGCGTCTGCTCGCAGAGAGCGCCGAGCGAGCGCGCTGAGCGCCGCGTGGGACAGCTCTCCCGCTCTCTCTCCTGTCCCGTGGGGAGAGAGAAGCCGAGAGGCGTTTAACTGCGTACCCGGCGATCAACAGTCGGCCCCGTTGGTTAGCAGCTTCGGCGTCTGCCACGGGGACGAGCCTGTTGATCATCGGGGCGAAGACTCGCGAGGAGGAAGTGAACGGGCCGAGTGGTGGCGCGGCGCGAACCGAGCGCGCGTCGGCGAGTCGTGGCTGGCCGCGCGGCTGTTGACCGTTGGGGCGCATCCCTCACGCGCCACATTTTGCCGGGAGCGCAGTCTCTCCGGACGCCGGCGCGAGTCGAGGGCGATGGTGCAGCAGTCCTGTCGGGACCTGCGGAGGGAGCGAGCGCCCACGTTGCACTCGAGCGTACGTCGCCGGGTTGTTGAGCCCCTTGGCGCGCGGCATTCGCGCGGTTAGGCCCTCGCGCCGGGCAGCCCAATCCTCCGGAAGCGTCGGGCTTGCTGCTCGGAGGCGAGGCGGTCTGAATGCGCCTCGAGCAGATCGCTGCGGGTCACGATGCCGACCAGCCGATCCCCTTCGAGGACCGGCAGCCGTCCGACCGCTTCGCGCACCATGAGATCTGCCGCGTCACGTGCAGTCGCATCGGCGCCGATCACCACCGGGGCGCGAGATACGATCACCGCGAGCGTCGTCTCGTCCGGCAAGCTTGGAGCGAGTAGCTCGCGCTGGGTGACGACGCCGACGAGCGTCTCGCCATCCAGGACGGGAAATCCATGATGATGCAGCAGCGCTCCAGCCTGCGCGAGCCAGCCGCGCACTTCGGCGATGGTTTGGCTCGCGGAGAGCGTCACCACGGCCTTGGCTCCGATGTCGCGAACCAGCACTTGCGAGAGGTAGTCGGCGGCATAGTCCGTCGGCACGGGGCGACCGCGACGCGCGATCTTCTCGGTCATGATGGAGTGCTTCGCCATGACGCACGCGATGAGGTACGCCGCGCAGCATCCGCCCAGAAGCGGCAGGAGCCCGACGGCCTGACGCGTGGTCTCGAAGGCGAACACCACGGAGGCCAGGGGCGCGCGCGACGCGCCTGCGAACATCGCAGCCATGCCGACCAGCGCGCCGAGGCGCGGATCGATGCCCGAGTGAGGTGCGAGCAGCGCAAACACTCCTGCGACCGCCGCGCCGGCGCCGCCTCCGACTGTGAAGAGCGGAGCGAGTGTTCCTCCGGACGTGCCGCTGCCCAGAGAGAAGAGCCACGAGACGAGCTTGAACGCGCAAAGCGTGAAGAGCGCGGTCCCGGCGAGCTCTCCCGAGACCATCTGCTCGATGTTGTTGTAGCCCACGCCCATCGTTCGCGGCGCGACGACGCCGATGACGCCGACGGGGATCGCACCGAGCGCTGGCCACCACATCCAGTGGATCGGGAGGCGCTCGAAGGCATCCTCGATCGCATAGACCGCCTTCGTCACGCCGACCGCGAGCAGACCCATGATCGCGCCGACCATCACGTACGCGAAGATCGCGCCAGCGCCGGGCTGCGCGAGGACTCCCACCGAGAACGCGGGCGCGGTGCCAACCAGCGCGATACGCACGGCAGCCGCGGTGCAAGCTGCGAACGCGACAGGGACCAACGAACGTGCGCGGTACTCGAAAAGCAGCAGCTCGATCGCGAGCAGCACCGCCGCCACCGGAGAGCCGAACGTCGCCGACATGCCCGCCGCCGCTCCTGACGCGAGCAGGATCTTCCGCTCCTCCGCGGTGATCTTCGCGAACTGACCCACCAGCGAGCCGAGCGCTCCGCCGGTGGCGATGATGGGGCCTTCGGCGCCGAACGGGCCGCCCGTTCCGATCGAGACGACCGCGGACAGCGGCTTCATGAACAGCACGCGTGCCGGGATGCGGCTCTGGTTGAACAGCACCTGTTCCATGGCCTCGGGGATGCCGTGACCGCGGATGGCCTTGGACCCGTACCGCGCCATTAACCCGACGAGCAACGCGCCTGCGACCGGCACGAGCACGACCCAGCCACCGAACCGATTGTCGGCCGGCGAGGCATCTTCGAACGACCAGCGGTGGAAGAACGCGAGGTTTGTGACCAGCGCCAAGCTGTGCGTGAGCACCTCCGCGATCAGCGCAGCGGCGAGACCTATGGCGCTCGCGACGGCCGCGATTCCCAGCGTGCGCGGCGCGATGGCCCCGCCGCCGGGGGGGACGTGCGCAGCGGCAAGCGCTGGGCCCATGGACGGCGCGACGGGCACCGCGTCTCTCGCTGCACCTCCTACGCGTCGCGGGTCCTCATTGTGAATCACGGCTTTTCCTTTCTTCCTTGTTCGCTTCTTCGAAAAACAGGGGAGCCTCTAGCGGGACCCCGAGCGAGTCGGACAGTCGCGCGAGCGCCCCCTGAAGCGCGCCGAGTTCGTGCGCGGGCAGCTCTCGCAGCACGCCGATGAGCCTGGCCTGATAGGGCTCGGGTGCGCGCGACACGACCTGCGTGCCTCGACGCGTGAGCCTGAGCACCGTTCTGCGCCGGTCCGTCTCGTCGACCGCCCGCGTTACGTACCCCTGCTCGACGAGACGCGCGACGATCACCGAGACCGAGCTCGGGTCGGTCAGCGTGCGCTCCGAGAGCCGGCGGATCGACGCTCCGGGTTCGAGCGAGAGCTCGCGCAGCACGAAGAGCTGGGCTCCCGTCACCCTGCAAGTCCGCTCGACCGCGTAGGACGCGGTCTTGATGCCGTGAACGAGCCGTCGCAGTTCCTGGAGCGTCAGCTCCGCGTCGTCTCGGGGCTCGGGTAAATGCATGGAGTCCCATGTATCACGCGATGATGCGCCGCACCATCGGCCCTAAACGGGCTCACTTTCGCAGGCCGAGGCGGTCAGCCATGTGATGGAGATTGCTGCGCGCCATGCCGAGAGAGCGCGCGGCCGCGGCCCAGTTCCCGCCGCTCTCGTCGAGCGCGCGTCGGATGAGTGCGCGCTTGGTTTCCTCGAGCGCGTCTTGCAAAGTCATCCCTTCGAGCGGCACGACCACCCCGCCGCCCTTCGGGACGTTCGTGGTGTCGCGGTCCGAAGCTTCTTCTTCAGCACGGGCGCCGCTGAGCTGGAGGAGCTGGGGCCCGATCACGACCGGTGCCCCACGAGCACCACCCGCGCCAGCGCGCAGCACGGCTCTGCCCAGCAAGTGATCGAGCTCGCGCACGTTGCCGGGCCAATCGGCGACCGTGAGCGCGTGACGAGCCGCCTCGCTGAGTCGGACGGGGCCGAGTCCGAGCCGGCGGCGATAGAGGTCGAGGAAGAACCCGGCGAGCAGCGCGATGTCCGAGCGGCGCTCGCGCAGCGGTGGCACACGAATCGGGTACATATTCAAGCGGTGGAAAAGGTCGGAGCGAAACCGCCCTGCGCCGACCTCGTGCGCGAGATCTCGGTTGGTCGCAGCGACGACGCGCACATCGACGCGCAGGAGCTTGTCAGAGCCGACGCGCTGGATCTCGCCTTCCTGGAGCACGCGTAGGAGCTTCGGTTGCACCGAGAGCGGGAGCTCACCGATCTCGTCGAGGAAGAGCGTGCCGCGGTCGGCGATCTCGAACTTTCCGGCACGATCGCTGCTCGCGCCGGTGTAGGCCCCGCGCAGATGACCGAAGAGCTCGCTCTCGACGATCGATTCGGGCAGCGCCGCGCAGTTCACGTAAATGAGCGGCGCCTCGGCGCGCCTCGACTGTTGATGGACCGAGCGCGCCACGAGTTCCTTTCCCACGCCCGTCTCCCCCGTAATCAGGACGGCGAAGTCCGAGGGGGCGACTAGCTCGACCTCATCGCGAACGCCCTGGATGGCCGCGCTCGTCCCTAAGATCTGGCTCCCGCCGTCGCGGATGGAGGCTTCTCGCGAGAGGACGCTCGCGACCTGCTGGTGGTGACGAGATGCCCCCTCCAGCGCGTCGATCAGGCGCGCCGTGTGGAGTGCGGCGCCCGCCAGCGCTCCGAGCATGCGCAGGAACCGATCGTCGAGCTGGTCGAACGCGCCCGGCTCGAGCGCGTCGGCGGTGAGGACTCCGATCACGTTCTCGCCCGCGAGCAGCGGGCAGCCAAGACATGCATGCACGTCACGGGTCGCGTCCGGATTCGCGAGTAGCAAGCCGTCGTAGGGATCCGGCAGCGCGCTGTCGGCGGCGAATCGGACGGGGGCGCGTCGCGCAAGCACGAGATCGAGGCGAGGGTGCTCGCGGCGTGCGAAGCGCCTGCCGAGGACCTCCGGCGCGAGGCCATGCGTGGCCAGAGGAACCAGGTCGTCTCCAACGAGCTCCAAGACGGCAGCGGCGTCGCACGGGAGCGCGCCGCGCACGGACTCGAGGACACGAGCGAGCCGATCTTTGCCCGCCAGCGAGGCGGTGAGGTCCAGTGCCATGGCAAGCAGCGCATCAGGCAGATCCATGCGTTGTCATTATCATAACAACGTTGTGTGCACGACAACGCAGGCGCCGTTGTCGAGATGATAACAAGACCCGCAGGGCTCTGATTTTACAGCAGAAAACTCATGGCCCGTTGCGTGCTTGGGCCATGTTCAGAGGTGACCTTCATGATTGACTCGAACCAAACCCTTGGCCATGTGGCCGCCGAACACCCTGCTTCGACCTTGGTCTTCCTGAGGCACCGCCTCGACTTCTGCTGCGGCGGTGGTCAGCGTCTTGGCGACGCATGCCGTCATGTTGGGCTCGATCCGGCGGCCGTCATCCAGGAGATCGAGGCGGAGGGCGCGGCGAGGTCGCCCGAGCGCTGGGATACGAAACCGCTGCCGGAGTTGATCGACTTCATCGTCTGCGAGTACCACGAAGGCTTGCGCAAGGACCTTCCCGCGCTCGTGGAGGCTGCGCGACGGGTCGAACGCGTCCACGGCAAGAAGGCGAGCTGCCCGCAAGGCCTCGCCACCTTGCTCACGCAGCTGGCCGACGAGCTCTCGCAGCACATGGCCAAGGAAGAGCAGGTTCTGTTCCCTGCCATCCGCGGTGGCCGACGCGGGGCTCCAGTGCACATGCCCATCCGCATGATGATGCAGGAGCACGACGATCACGGCGAAAACCTCCGGCGCATGCGTGAGCTCGCCACCGAGTACGTGCCGCCCGCCGAAGCGTGCGCGACCTGGCGGGCGCTCTACGCGGGTCTCGAGAAGCTCGAAGCGGAGCTGATGGAGCACATCCACCTCGAGAACAACGTGCTCTTTCCGCGCGCGCTGAACGGATGAGAGGCGCAGACGAGGCTCGAAGCCAATCGATGCGGAAGCACCATGCTACTCACCCTCTCGCCCCATCGCCGCCGTGAACCTCGAGGTCTCGTCGAGCTGCTGGAGGCGTGTCACCAGCGCATCCGCCACTTCATCTGCCTCTGCAAAGAGGTGGCGCGACGTGGCGATGTGCCTGCAGCCGAGACCGCGCAGGCGTGCGCAGACGCCGCGCGATACTTCCGCGAGGCCCTGCCGCTGCACGTGGCGGACGAAGACGAGAGCGTCTTCCCGCGACTGCTCGGCTCGTCAGCCGTGGTGGACGGCGCGCTCGCTACGTTGCGCATGGAGCAGCAGGAAACGCGGGTCGCCCTCTTGCTTCGAGCGCTCGAGCAGGTCCGACGACAGCCGCTCGACGAGCGCTCGAGAGGCCAGCTGTCGGCGATCGCGGTGCCGCTCGAGGCCGATCTCGAAGAACATCTCCTGCTGGAGGAGAGCACCATCTTCCCCGTCATCCACGACCTTCTCTCGAACGAAGTACAACGCTCGATCGTGGACGAGCTTCGCGCCCGGCGAAGCTCCTCGGCTCGTGCGATTGTGAACACGGAGGCCAAGCCATGAGTAGACCAGCATCGGCGGAGCACGGATCTGTCTTCGACTTCGCGTCCCTGACGCGAGAGCTCCGCGACGAAGAGTCGTATGCTCGTGAGGGCCACACGGCGCGAACGCTGCTCCGAGCGCCCGATCTCCGGGTCATCTTGGTGGTGGTCAGGGCGGGCAGTACGATCTCCGAGCATCACGCGCAGGTCACGGCAACGGTGCAGGTTCTCGCAGGCAAGCTCCGACTCCAGCTTCCCGATAGGACGGTGCAGCTTGAAGTTGGCCAGTTGTTGGCGCTCAGTCCTGGGCTCAAGCACGACGTCCAGGCCGAGACCGATGGTAGCTTTCTACTGACATTGGGTTGGCCGCAGGGTCGAAAGTAGAGCAATGCATGCGCTCTACCTGCTTTCGGTGTGGATCCACGTCCTCGCCGCCACCGTCTGGATCGGAGGCATGTCCTTCTTGGTCTTGGTCGTCGTCCCGTGGCTCCGCCGGAGTGGGCGCGTCGAGGCCGCGGTCTTCCTACGCGAAACCGGCGAACGATTTCGCAACGTCGGCTGGAGTTGCTTCTTGCTGCTCGCGGCTACCGGCACGTTCAACCTGTGGATCCGCGGCGTGCGGCTGTCGGACTTCGGACGCGCGGAATGGTTGACCTCTCCGTTCGGCAAGACCGTGCTCTTCAAGCTCGGGGTGTTCGCGCTCGTGCTCACGGTGAGCGTGGTCCACGATTTCGTGGTGGGGCCTCGCGCGACGCAGGCGATCGCCAAGAGTCCTCAGTCCGCTGAAGCGCAGCGCGAACGGCGGAGGGCATCGGTACTCGGCCGCGCGAACGTGGTCTTCGCGCTGATCTTGGTCGCGGCCGGCGTCATGCTCGTGCGCGGAGTCCCATGGTGAGCACGCGCAGCGGCGTCTCGGCATGGTAGTCACGGCGCGCCGTCCCAGACGACGTCGCCCTGTCCGTCCAAGCGGGCACCGGCGCTCAGCTCGTGCGCGACGAGCCGACCGTCGTGCATCAGATGGACCACGCGCACCCCGTGCTTGGCGACGGCCACGTCCGCGATGATTCGGCGGTGACAGCGCCACCATACCGACTCGGAACACATGATCGCGGTGCGCCGTCTCGCCAAGCCAGCGATCAGGTCCGACATCCCAGCGCGGAACTCGTCGCTGCGTGTCCAGGCCGCGTACGCGCGGAACGCCTTGACGCGCCACCAGGTGTCCGGCGACGCCGCGTCTTCTGCGCGCGAAAGAGCCCGTCGTCCGCCCAGGCGTTCGTTCCACGTGTATCCAAGGCCCAGCTCGCGCGCGAGCTCCTCGATGTGCCCGCGCGCGGCCGCGACGTTGTGGCGACTCCCTGGAAAGCGCCGCACGTCCACAACGTGCTGAAGCCGTGCTCCGCGCAGCAGAGCGGCGAACTCGTCACGCGTGGCCGTGCCATGACCGAAGGTGGTCAGCGAGGGGGCCATGTCCTTCACGATGCGCGTGCGACAGAAAGGACACGCAGGCTCCGCAGGCCACCGGGCATCTGCCAGGCGATCTCTTGCCCCACGCGCAAGCCAAGCAGCGCGCAGCCGAGCGGCGCGAGCACGGACACCCGACCCGCGTTCGACTCCGCGTCGTGAGGATAGACGAGGGAGAGCCGGCGACGTTGGTGGGTCGCGACGACCTCGTACTCAAGCGCGCTGTTCATCACGACGACATCCTCCGGCACTAGCGACAGCGGTATCACCTGGGCACGCTCGAGCTCCGCTTCGAGCTGCTCGGCGACCTGGTTGGCGCGAGCGCCAGCGATCAGGTCCAACAAGCGATCGCGGTCTTCGGTGGCAACGATGATGGGCGGCGGTGATGTCATGATGGTCCTCGGTTCGTGAGAAGCGCCGAGGCCGGACCGCACGAGCCCGGCCTGAGCCGGGCGCTGATGGGGGGCTCTAACCAGAGACCGCGCAGCAGACGACCGGCCAGAGGAAGTGCAGGAGCACGACCTGGGTCGGGGGCAGCAGCCGGAGATCGTGGAGACGAGCCATGAAGAGGGAAGCCTATCACGGAAGAACCGTCGCTCAAGGTGGATGCCCCAGGCTAGAACGGTGCCCCTCCAGCCGTCCTGCGGAGCGCGGTTCCGGTCCAGCCCACCAGGGTCACAGCCCACGCGCCGAGCGCAACGAAGACGAACACTCGCGGGATCGCCAACAGGTACGGCGCGTCCACCGCTTGAGACAGGCGGACGGTGCAAACCGTGTACATCCCCAGCGGGAACACGGCGCCCCAATACAGCGGGTCGTAGCGAAGCGGGAAACGTCGAAACACGTGGCGCCACAGCCCGAGGATCAAGAGCATCGGAATCCACCAGGTCGCGGTCGCCCACCACCACAACGTCAAGCCACGCACGAACGGCAGCACCTGTTCGAGCACCGGCGAGTGGGGCGCCGACGAGGCGAGCGTCGCGCCGGCGAGGGTCGCGATCGCGGCGGAGCCCATGTTGATCCAATACGGCGGCGCGAGGTCGTTCGGACTGAGCGTGAAGAACGTGTAGCGATAGAAGATTAGCGAGATGATCCAGATATAGAGCATCGAGCCGCCGAGCCACATCGTGAGCGCGAAGAGCAGGACCTTCGGTGCATGCTCGTGCGACATGCTTGGCGCGAGCTGAGCGCCGAGCACTGCCACCGAGTGGGACGCCACGACGATGACCAACCAACCACCGTTGATCCCGTCCGCCAACGTCGGCTTCTCAGTCTTCACGGTCAAGATCGTGATGATCGTGTAGGTGAAGATGGCCCAGAGGACGATGCCCGCGAACCAGAGCCCGAGCCCGAGCGATGGAAGGCCTCCGACGACCAGAGATTGCGAGCCGAGCACGCAGGTGGCCGCGACCGTCGTGAAGAACCCGACGGAACGACCGTGGTGAAACAGATCTGCGATCACGTGCTGGCGGTGGCGCAATAGCCTGGCCACCGTCAAACCCCACAGCGCCACGTAGACGATGACGTTGACGGCGTAGAGCACGAGCGCAACGAAGCGCATGCCGAGCAGCTGCGAGGCGATCGACACGATGCCCGTCGCCATCGCCATCGCGAAGTACGCGGGGTGCATCTGCGCGAGAGCGGAGGACGGGCTGGGCGCGGTCATTGTTCGCGGAGGTAGCGGAGGAGCCCGAGGTTCAGAAGCAGGCAAGCAGCGCTGGCGAGGAGACCGGGCCAGACCACCGAACCGTCGCCGCCCAGCCACGCGTTCATCGTCGCTGTGAAGAGCCACAGCTGCAGGACCACGAGGATCAGGACGAAACAGATGATGCCGTAGACGACGGTGGTCCGTTGCTGGCGCGAAAAATGGCGCTTCATTGTCACGTCAGACCGTCCTCTCATCGATACCGATCGCGTAGATATCGTCCCCTTCGACCGAGAGCTCGATCTTGGGAAGCGGGCGAGGTGGAGGTCCCGCGATGTTCCTGCCGGTCTTCAAGTCGAAGTAGCCCTCGTGGCACGGGCAATGGAGCACGCCCTCCTCGATGCGCGGGACGACCGCGCAAGACAAGTGTGTGCACGCCTGGCTGTAAGCCAGTAGCTCGCCGTCGGAGCTGCGAATGAGGAGACACTTGTCGTGCGCATCGGGGTAGCCGAAGACCTGCGAGCTGCCGGGAGGTGTCGCGCTGACCGTGGCAATCCTCACGCGCGGGGGCGCTGGGCGACGGCTTCGTATGAGGTGCTGCGCCGCGATCCACGCCTGCCCCGTGACGAAGGCGCCGCTCGTGAGCACGAGGAACTTGGCGAAGTCACGGCGCGCTACGAACTGATCGACGGGCCAGTCGATCGGGAAGTCTTTGCGCCACGGTGGCTGAGCGGCCAGCGGCGAGCCATCTGGACCCGTTGAGATCTCGGTCTCGTCACGCTCAGGCAGACTGGCGGACGCCAACAGCTTGCTGTCGAGGCCGCCGTGCTCACCCGAATCCACGCGCGCCTCCAGGTCAGCGGTCGCGCTCCTGTCTGGATCGAGCGCCATTTCAGACCTCCACCTCTGCGAAGGGATCGAGCATGGGTTCGATGGTCGAGGGGCTGTTGCCGACCACATTCAGTCGCACGTTGCGGGTCTCGGGTCGCTCATCCATCGCCGCCGTGACATCGAGCATGAGCGGTGGAGCCTTGGATCTGGGAACCATCACGTTGACACGCGTCGTGATGGTCTGGCTGCCGAAACGGAATCGATTCGTCGGCATGGACTGCGGCCGAAGCGCGTCGACCTCCGCCCGAGTGCCGAAGAAGAGCGCTTGGCTCGGACAGACCGTGGCGCACATCGGCTTCTTGCCGATGGAAGTGCGGTCGTAGCACATGTCACATTTCATCATGATCTGCCTGTCGATGTAGAGCTCAGGAACGCCGAACGGACAGGCCATCACACAGTTGCCGCAGGCGATGCAGCGCGGCTTCCGCGCGCTCTGAACGACGCCATCGCCGGTGCGCTTGATCGCGTCCGCGGGGCAGACCTCGGCACACGTCGGCTGCTCGCAGTGCATACAGACCATGGGCACCGTCTGCACGCTCTGGCCGCGGTCTACGTATTCGAGATGGATCATCGATTCGCCCTTGTGCGTGTCGCACTCGCTGCAAGCCTGAACGCAGGACTGACAACCGATACATCGACTTGGATCAACGAAGAACTCGAGCTGGCGCGGGACTGACATTCAGATCTCCTTGCTCACTGTTGGGCCTCGAGCTTGGCGTCGTAGCCCGGCGCCGCGTCTGCCTTCCGAAGGCGACACGCGCAGACCTTGTACTGGGGGATCTTGCTGATCGGATCCTGGGCAGCGACCGTCACGCGATTGGCGCTCTTCTCGCCAGCCCAGTGGTACGGGATGAAGAGCGTGTCGGGACGGATGGTAGTCACGACCATCGCGCGCAGCGTGATCGAGCCTCGACGCGTCTCGCACGTCGCCCAATCGCCATCGGCGATCCCGAGCTTCTGTGCGAGCCGCGGATGGAGCTCGATCCGAGGTGTCGGATACTGCTTGACGAGCGGACCGATACGGCGCGTTTGAGTCCCCGAGAGGAACTGGCTCACGACCCGTCCGGTGGTCAGGAAGAGCGGAAAGTTCTCATCGACGTCGTCGACTGGGGTTCGATGCTCCGCGACGTTGAAGCGTGCCTTACCGTCCGCGAAATAGAAGCGTCCTGCGCCTTTCGCGATCGGGTTGAAACTGTCCGGCTCGAACAACCTCGGCGTACCGGGGTGATCAGGCGTCGGCGCACCCGTCTTCGGGTCGTTCGCGTAGCAGGGCCAGAACACGCCCATCTGGCGCTCGATCTTGTCGTAGGTGATGCCGGAGTAGTCAGAGATGCCGCCCTTGCTGGCGATGCGCAGCTCCTCGAAGATCTCGCGCGGGCCCGCGAACGTGAAGCCCTTGGGGCGACCGAGCGCTTGCGCGAGGTCTTGGATGATGCGCCAGTCCTCGCGCGCCTCGCCCGGCGGTTGGATCGCCCTATTGATCTTGATGACGCGCCCCTCCACTTGCGTGACGGTGCCCTCGTCTTCTTCTTGCAGACTACCGGGCAAGACGAGGTCGGCGTGACGAGCGGTGTCGTTCAAGAAGAAGTCAATCGCTACGTAGAACTCCAGCTTGTCGAGCGCGCCTGCGACGAAGCTGCTGTCGGGGAGCGAGATCTTCGGGTTGAAACAGATAGAGATCAGCCCCTTGATCTCGCCGGCATCGATCTTTCGGAACAACTCGTACGCGTCGACCCCCGGGCCCGGGATGTCGCGTTCCTCGACGCCCCACACGCTGGCCATGTACTTACGGTGGTCGGGGTTCGAGATGTCGCGAAGCCCCGGCAGCTGATCGCACTTCTGGCCGTGCTCACGACCGCCTTGTCCGTTGGCTTGGCCGACGATGGTACCGTAGCCGCTCTTCGGCTTACCGATGCGCCCAGACGCAAGCACCAGGTTGATGGCTCCTAGGGCGTTCTGCACGCCGTTCGAGTGGTGCTCGATCCCACGCGCGTGCAGCAGAAAGCTCGACTTGGCCTGCCCCCAAAGCTCGGCTGCCTTGTGGATCGCTCGCGCGGGCACCCCGGTTACGTCCGCAGTGCGAGCTGGCGTCCAAGCTCGACAATATTCCGCCACCTGCTCGAACCCGATCGTGTGCGCCTCGATGAACTCTCGGTCGACCCACCCCTGCTCGATCATCAGCTGCAGCACGCCCGCGAATAGCGCCGCGTCGCGCCCCGGTCGCACGGGGAGGTACAAGTCACAGGTGCGCGCGATGGGCGTAATGCGCGGGTCCTGGACGATCACCTTCGCCCCGCGCTCGCGCGCCTGCCAGACGTAGTTGGTCGTGATCGGAGAGCACTCAGCGACATTGGAACCAGCGATCCAGATCACCTCGGTTCCGATCATGTCCGACCAGGGACTGGTGACACGGTCGATACCGAAGGCCTTCTTGTTGGCGGCGCCCGCGCTCACCATGCAGAGGCGACCGTTGTAGTCGATGAAAGGCGTCTTCAAGCAAACGCGCGCGAACTTGCCGAGCAGATACGTCTTCTCGGTCGTGAGGCTCGCGCCACCCAGCACGGCGACCGCGCCGGCGCCGTGTGCTTGCTGGAGGCGCGCGATTTCGCTGGCTGCACGCGCGATGGCTTGCTCGTAGCCGAGCGACCGAAAGCCGCTCGGGCTCGTCGGGTCGCGCTGCAGCGCCGTGAGCAGCCGATCCGGATGCGAGCCCTGGAGGTAGCGCTTGACGCCTTTGGGACAGAGCATGCCGCGATTGAAAGGGAACTCGTCCCACGGCTCGAAGCCGATGACGTCGTTCCCACGAACCTTGAGCTGTATGCCGCACTGCTGTCCGCAAAAGCAGCAGTGGGTCTTGACCAACTTCTCGGGCTCGTCGCTCGTGGTGCCGCGGATGGACGCAGAGAGGTGCGGTCCATAGGCCCGGATGATTGACAACTCGTCGACGGGAATCTTCGCCATGGTTCAATCCTCGGACGTGGCCGTGTGCCCGGTCCAGAGAGAGGCTTGAGCGAGCCCAAACATCGCTCGCCGACAACGCGGACAGATCTGCTGGTAGTGCTCGGCACGGCCTTCGAGTTCGTAGCGAAACCCGAGCTCACGCTCGACCGTCATCAAGTCGCGCACCATGACCGTCCCCGCATAGGGGGCGTCGCAACGCCGGCAGTGCGCTTGCTGTCCGCGCGCCGCGGCTTCTTTGTAGAAGCTGACGCCGAGCTGAGCGGGTCTCTGGAATACGTGAAACAGCTTCCCGAACGGCAACCACAGCAGCGTGACGATGACCGTGAGCGCGTGGAGGATCGCGAGGAACGAGTAGGCGTAGCCCTTCATCCACGTGTAGCTCACCGTGAGCATCAAACCGGTCACGCTGATCGCCAGAAGGAGGATGAGAGGAAGGATATCCTCGCCGAACTGCTGCAAGGCGGCCGCTCCGTGATCGATCATGCGCCGCCGAAACGCGAGCATCACCCCCGCGATCACCAGGAAGGACGCCCACACGAGGCCGTGAAAGATCACGAACGCCACGAAGGAGTCGACAGGGAATTCTCCGCCGGCCACACCAAAGACAAAGGTTCGATAGCTCTCGATGTCGCCGGGCACGGTCTCGAAGTGGATCCATCCCCAGACGAGGGGAAACGTGATCGCGGCGGCGACGAGGCAACCCCACATGATGAGCCAGTGCGTGAGCCCGCGCAGAACGCCGCGACGGAAGATGAAGCGGTTGCCCGCAAACTCCACGACCGCACGCTTCGTAGCGGTGACGAGGTTCCGCGGTAGTTCTCGCGGGCTCAGGAAGAACTGCCAGCCGCGGCGCCAGTACATGCGTGTTGGTGGACGCTCCAGCCACATCGCGTATCGATAGGTGATACCGAAGGTCGCGAAGAGCGTAGCGAACGTGTATCCGACCAATGCAGCGTCGAAATGCGCGAGATTGCGCGAGCCCGCTACGATCAGAACTGCCAAGAGGGCAGTCGTCATTGCTCCCCAAATGGTAGCCCGCGCTCTGCTGGAAAGACGGCCCATGGCCGCAGTTTACGCTCACAGATCCACGAGATCACGTGGCATTGTAGTCCCAGTGGTCCGAGCCTCACGGCGCATGGCGCCTACCGCGAAGTGCTCGCTCCGGAGCGCTCTCCCGGCCGTCGGGTCGCTACGTCGGGTCTGGGACCGTTCGGGCTCGGAGAAGGAGTTCGATGTTCGTGAACGCGCGCGGCCCGTCGAAGTAGGGCGCGACCGGGACCTTGGGGATCGCTCGAATGCGCGAGAGGAGAGCCGCGGACTCCTCGCCGGCCAACCCTTCGCACAACTCGTATAGCCCTCCTGGCCCTTCCTCGAGGGGATTGTGCACGGCGAGGACGTCACGAAGCTTCGCGATCAGCTCGGGAGTTGGGGTCGGCACGAGCAGCGCGGCGATGGCCGCGTGATCCGCCTTGAGCCGCTTCGCGATGTCGAGGGGGAGCCCGCCCCGCCGACGTCGTGCGTCCGGGAGCAGGACCTTCTCCTCCATCGCAATGTGACGCAGGAGTCCTTCACGAAATTGGTCGAACGATCCGAGATCGATCGGTGACTGCGCGGCTGCGCGCGTGAGGATCTCGTCGAGCCGCGCGTGGTCCGCCTGGAGGAAATCGGAGAGCGTTCCGAGCATCGGCGTGAGTATCGGTGGTTCCGCACCGGAAGTGCAACCCAGGAGCTACCGCGGTCTGGTGGCTAAACCCGCCCTCGCCACGGCGGACGGGCATCATTCGCGGCGCAGCTACCCGTGCGCGGAACTTTCGACCTCGAAGAGCGCGGCCGCGTCGCGCGCGCCGAGATGCGCGAGGTAGTGGCCGATGGCTCCCCGGAGGAACTCCATGCGGTTCTTGATGCCCTTCGCGCGCCAGGCCTCGTCCATCTTGTCGGCGACGTCGGCCTCGAGCCGCAGCGGCAGGATCTTCACATCGAGCGGCTCGCCGTCGCGCGCGCGGGTCTTGCGGGGCCCGACGTTGATGCGGCCCTTCTCGGCCTCGCGGATCTTCCAGATGAGGTAGCGGCGATCGTCGCTGCCCGTCGAGCGACCGACGACCTCGAGGTACTTCGTCTGCAGCTCCTCGATCGTCATCGCCGCGAACCGACCGCGCGGCTTCGGCGGCGTGCCCTCGGCGAGCGTCGTCTCGAGCTCGGGCACCGGCGTCGCGTGCGCACTGGTGCGCGTCGGGCGCTGCGGCTCCTCGGCGGGCGCCGGCTCGACGGCGCGCGCGGCCAACGCCTCCTCGATGCGCCGGACGAGGAACTTCTTGTTCGGGCTCTTGGTGGTCTCGCCCGTCGCCTCCTTGAAGCGCTCCCACAGCGCCGGCAGCCCGAGGGCTGCGAGGTTCTCCTTCTTGGTCTTCGTCTTCGCGGTCTTGGTCTTCGTGCTCATGACTGCTCTCCTCGTCGGGCGCTGGGTACACGTCGCCCTTCACGCGCGCGCCCTTGGCTCGCGTGGTGGGCTTGCGCTCCGTGATGGAGCGCGT
>JAEYWK010000148.1 GCA_023431345.1 Pseudomonadota bacterium | reverse complement strand
GAACAGGACGTGGGATATACTATAATACTAACTTTATTCACAAGGACCAGCTTGAATATGTAAAGGCTACTCCCAATACACCAAGTATGGATGTTAGTGGTTCAGGAAAAATTGATATAAAGACCGGTCCGAATATTAATCTTTCACTTGGTGGAAATATCAACTATTCAAATGGCAGGGAATTTAATTATGCCCAATCAATGTTTAATTATGATAAGAATAGACAGATAATTGGAAATACCTGGCGCGTATTTGGAAGGTTCACTCAACGTTTTCCAACTAATACTGATAGTAAGTCTTTTATTAAAAACGTATACTACACGATTCAGGCAGACTACACACGGTCCACTCAAACACTGCAGGATGCTGACCACAAGGATGATATTTTCAGATATGGATACCTTGGAAAATATGAAACCGGTAAGGTTAGATCATACTCACCTGAATTACTTTATGATTCAGTAAGTGGAAAGACAGCTTATATCCATAATGGTTTCAGGGATACTGAAGTAGTTTTCAGTCCAAGTGATGATAATCCTCTTATGGCTAATTATACTCGTCAATATTATGAATTATTCCCTTCAGTGTTATATCACTCAAACCTTAATGATATAATTGAAGGTGGAGGATTATTAAATGGAATGGGAATTGATGGAGCATACGGTATCTGGGGCGCACCAGGCACTCTTCAATCAAATTACAGTTTTTCTGATAATGAGCAATATGCTTTAAATGCAAGTGCATCAGCTGATATAGGAAACCATGCACTTCAATTCGGTTTCATCTATGAACAGAGGGTTGACAGATTTTACGTTTATGCTCCACAAGATTTATGGAGTTTAATGCGTGGACTTACCAATTCGCATATTGAGCAGCTTGATGTTAACAATCCTCATGAAGTTACTCTTGATGGTGTTTTCATGGATACCATTTATTATGACCGTAAATATGATGCTTTATCTCAAAGGTATTTTGATATAAGCCTGCGCCAAAAACTGGGATTACCAACTGATGGTACTGATTGGATTGATGTTGACTCTTATGATATCAACAACTACACCATTAACTATTACGATAAAGATGGTAAGTTGGTTACAAAAACAATGGACCAGGCTCTTTCAATAGATATGTTCAGTCCGGATGAACTCTTTAACAACGGTAGTTTCCTTGCAAACTATAGTGGTTATTCATATACTGGCGAAAGAATGAAATTATCTGATAGTCCAAGTTTTGATGACTTCTTTACCAAACAGGACGAAAAAGGAATGTACACACGTGAAATAGCTCCTTTTGCGCCTATTTATATGGCTGGATATATTCAGGATAAATTCGCATTTGAAGACCTCATTTTTAACATAGGTTTACGTGTAGACAGATTTGATGCTAACCAGAAGGTGCTTACAGATCCTTACCTTCTCTATCCGGCGAAAACTGTATCAGAGGTTAATGACCTGGGCTCGCATCCTGAAAACATGGGCGATGATTATGTAGTTTATGTAGATAATCTTCGTAATCCGACTACTATCATGGGATATCGTAATGGCGACAACTGGTATGATGCCGGTGGACTCGTTGTTACCGACCCATCAAAAGTTCTGGATGCCGGTAATGGTGTAATACCATATCTAATTGATCGTGAAAATGTTACAGTTTCTTCGAAAGCTTTCAGTGATTATGAACCTCAGATTTCAGTAATGCCAAGAATATCATTTTCATTCCCTATTTCGGATGAAGCTTTATTCTTTGCCCATTATGATGTGTTAACCCAGCGTCCAACTTACGCACTTCGTATGAGTCCTCTATCATATTATTATCTGCCACTTCAGGGTAGTCCGGATATCAATAATCCGAACCTTAAACCTGAACAGACAATTGACTATGAATTAGGATTCCAGCAGCGTTTATCAGGAAGTTCATCAATGACAATTTCTGCTTATTATCGTGAAATCCGCGACCAGATACAGGCTTTCCGTTATACAGCAGCATATCCAAAGACCTATTATTCATATAATAATATTGACTTCTCAACAGTAAAAGGTATAACAGTTACTTATGACATGCGCCGAACAACCAATTCAAGGGTTCGTGCAAGTTATACACTGCAGTTTGCAAATGGTACAGGTTCAGATCCTGACTTTGCTAAAGGTTTAATTCAAACAGGACAGCCAAACTTACGTACTCTGTTCCCAATGAGTTTCGACCGTCGCCATGCATTAAATGTAATGCTTGACTATCGTTATGGTGAAGGCAAAGAATATAATGGACCGGTTATCAGAAGGACCAAAACCGATGCAGCTGGAAAAGAGACAGTAAAATCTATTCAACTGTTAAAGAACACCGGTGTTAACTTTACTATTTTCGGTGGTTCAGGAGTTCCTTACAGTAAATCATCAAAGATCGTTGCACTTGGTGGAACTACCAGGCTTGATGGTTCATTTAACGGATCACGTTTACCATGGCAATTTAGAGTGGATGGACGTTTAGACAAGGATATCAATATCCAGTGGAATGAAAAACGTGCATCTTATCTGAATGTCTATCTGCAAGTGCTTAATATTCTCGATTCCAAGAACATTATGGGAGTATATGCTGCAACCGGTAACCCGGATGATGATGGTTATCTTGCTGCTGCTGAATATCAGAAGCAGATACAAGATCAATTGGATGAGCAGGCTTTCCGCGAATTATACAGCATTCGTATAAACAGTCCTGGTAATTATAGTTCACCACGTCAAATCCGTCTTGGGTTGATCTTTAACTTCTAAAAGAGCTGTAACTGAAAGAATAAAATATAACAATGACTATGAAAAATATACTCAGAATAACATTTGCCGCCTTGCTGTTAACGATGTTTTCAGTACCCGGCTTTGCTGAATATTACAGGGGTTCCGGTTCGAAATCCGGAGCCGTTGTAAAGTCAACAGCCGCTGGATGTTTGCCGGGCGCAGGTTTTAAATACCTTGAAGTAAATAATATTCGTGCCCGTATCAACACTGGTGGTGATATGTGGTGGGATTTTGAAGTTGCGCAATATGAAATTCCTAAAGGATCACGCAAAACTTCAATGTTTTCAGCTGCCCTTTGGATTGGAGGTATTGACGTCAATGATCAGCTTAAATTAGCTGCTCTTCGTTATCGCCAGGGACCTAATAGCCAAAGCCCGGGTACAGGTAATGATTTCTGGCCGGGACCACTGACTGTGGATGGT
>JAEYWK010000113.1 GCA_023431345.1 Pseudomonadota bacterium | reverse complement strand
GTGCGGCCAAGAATACCGGCGTGGGGTGCTCCTTGGTAGTAGCGCGCGAGCCAGTCGCGCAGCTTGAGCTCGACCTCCGCGAGGGATGCGACCTGTCCGATGTGCGACAGCGCCTCCTCGCGCATCCTCCGCCAGAATCGCTCCATCTTGCCGCGCGCTGGGGCGTCGTAAGGGCGAGCGTGCAAGAGCGTGATGCCCAGCCGCGAGCACACCAGTTGCAGCATTTCCCCGCGGTAGGTAGCGCCGTTGTCCAGGTACAAAGCGCTAGGTTTTCCGTGCTCGAGCAGCGATTGCGCGAAAATCGACAGCATTCGTTCTTCCCGCTCGTCGTTGTACACGCGCAGGTTGATCGCGTATCTGGAGGCATCGTCGAGCAAGGCGTGGACGCGGACCGGCGTCCGCTTACCGTCCAAAGTCAGCGTCGGTCCGTGGCACACGTCGCCATGCCACAGCGCGCCTGGGCACTCCGCCTGCCAGCGAAGGCGGGTCTTGCTACCGTCGCCATCCGCCGCTGCGGTGCGGGTGAGACCGCGCTCGGCAAACATCCGCCGCACCGTGCACGCCGTTACCTCCCGGCCCACTCGCCCGTCGGCCCGCAACGTCCGCAAAATGAGCTTCACGCTCACGCGCGGGTGCTCGCGCCGAATGTCGCAGAGCAGCTCGCGCAGTTCCGGCTCGAGATCACGACCTCGGCCTCGATCGCCACGGGCCCGTGGCACCAGCGCTTCGAGCCCGCCCTTCTTGAAGGCGTACAACCAGCGCTCCAGCGTTGCGACCGAGTAGCAGCGTGTCGTGTCGCTGCCAGGCGCTCGCATTCGCTGCTCGCTCAGCCGGCGTAGCGCCTCGCTCCGCTCGCCGTGGTCGAGCTCGCGCACCGCCAGCTCCCCTATCAATCCGTGGCGAAAAACCGCCACTTTCTCGCCATGATTCTTCGGCCCCAAATGCTCCATCTCGGCTCCTTCTGCGGCGCTTTTCGCATCCGCCAGGACCTCATGCCGGCTCCCTTTGGCGGCGTGCCCGATCGTCCTCGGTGGATCGCAGCGCCATCGCCGCGCCGGCGCGCGCTGTCCGTCGCGCTCGGCGTGCGACACTCGCCACGGCGTGAGGGCGATCACGCCGTGATCGCTGCCCCGATGAAGACTTTCGCGTCCAAGGCCTGCCCGAGCTCACGTCCTGCGCGAGCTGCGAGCACCTGTGCAACCTGTCGAGCCACGCTGCGACGCCCGTACGCCTCGAGCCCGCCCACGGCAAAGAGCGTGCCGCATCGAGCCGCCTCGACCCATCGCCGCAGCGTCACCCAGTGCTCGACCGCTGAGCCGCCCACCGAGCGCGAGGGGCTCGTCCGCGTCCGGACGCTCGCGCTGCTCTCGCCGCTGCCGTAGCCCAATAGCGCCAACCCGACGGCGCCAGCGCTGTACCAGCGGCGCCGAAGCAACCCTCGCGGCCCAACGACGAGCACCGCCGCGCAAGCTCGGCAGCGATACCGCCGCAGCATCAAAAGCCGCTGCTCCGGCGCACCCCCAGGTCCGGATGGTCCGCACACCTGCCGCGCCACGAGCCCGTGCCCTACGAGCACCACGCGGCCGCCAAGCGGCTGCCCAGCGGCGCCGCAGCACGGGCACGCCCCCGGACGCGCCTCGGCGCAACCAGGCGTCGCCTCGCTCCAGGCCTTGATCCCGAGCGGACTTGCGACGAATCTCTCGGTGCTGAGTATCTTCTCTACGGTGGGTGCGCAGCACGGCGGAGGGGGCGGGCCCGTCCAAAGACACGCCCTCTCCGCTACCTTCTTTCTCGGCTCGTGCTCTCCTTTGAGCGCGAGGCCTACTCGGCCTGAAGCCCCCCCACCACATCCGCGACCGGCGCCCTAGATCCAAGGGGCGCCGCACCAGCGCTTCGACTGCCGCCGCCTCGTCGGCGGCGCCCAGCGCGCGCCTCGCTCAGATGCACATCGCGCAGTCGGCTACGCGAGCGCGATCAGAGGCTCAAGCTGCAGGCGCGCTAACAGCAGGCGCTGCTCGACGGCTGCTCGAGCCAGCTTGGCGTTGTGCCGTCGGGCCGCGGCCTGCAGCTTGTGGCAACGCGCGCCCGCGTCCAGGTCGGACACGGCGAGCCGCACCTTGCGCGGTGAGCAGGACCTGCGTATTGCGCGGGTCAGAAGTGTCCATTCAGGGCGCTCCCGAGTCCAACCAATCCTCGACGGCGAGCCCCTCGATCGCGCCGTCCCTCAGCGCCGCGTCGTTGGTCACGAGCACAGCGCCGTGCTCGATCGCAGTACACGCGATGACGAGATCGAAGTCGGTCTTGGGCCTTCCCTTGCGCTCAAGGGCGGCACGCACCGTCGAGTAGCGAGTGGCAAGAGCCAAGTCGAACGGCAGCACGCTTACGCCCGCGGCAAATCGCTCGAGGCGGGCGCGGTTCGCGTCTCGACGAGCCGATTTTTCGACGCCGAACAGCAGCTCCGCGAACACGACGAGCGGCATTCCAAAGCTGTCCGCCTCGAGAGCGTTGACGCGCGAAACGACGCGCTCGTCCCCCTCGAGCAGTCGCGCGACGATGTTAGTATCGAGAACCTACTTCACTTCAGTTCAGGGACCTGCCGGTTGCCGCGCTGCCGGGTGAAGAGCGCGTCCAGCTCCGCACCGCTCTCCCCTTCCCAGCGCCCCACCTCGCGCAACAAGTCGCCCATCGTCTTCTTGGCCGGCGCTGGGGGCTCCACGGCACGCACCTCGACGGTCAGCCCCTCGTCGACCTTCACCAGCACCGGGTGCGTGGGGTCGCGCCTGAGGGCCTGGATGGCCTCATCGAGGGGTAGCGGCTGGCTCACCCCAAGCAGCATAGCAGGCCGCTGAACCCGTTTCCCACCAGTTACCCAACTTGGGGTAACTCAGCGTCATGTGGCGTTGCCATCCTTTTCATTTCCCAGTAAGTATCCCCCGGCAAAGCCGGGGGCATTCTGAACTTGGATTCGCATGGGGGGAGAGGGAAAGCGGAGGGGACTGGCGGCGGCCGAACCAACAGCGCGGTGGAGGGCAACCTGGGGCGCCAGAACAAGTCTGCGAAGACACCGCCCCCTTTCCCCCACACGCGCCCGTGTTGTGTTTTTTTTGCGTATTCCGACGTGATCCGATCAGCGTTCCGACGGCATTCGATCAGCGTTCCGAAAGTATCCGATCAGGATTCCGGAGCATTCGATCAGCGATTCCGCTCATTCGATCACCCGTTCCGCCCATC
>JAEYWK010000038.1 GCA_023431345.1 Pseudomonadota bacterium | reverse complement strand
TTGACCAAGGGGCAGAAGCCGGCGAAGTAGAGCTACCCAGCGGCGTCACGCCCCGGGTGATCGCCTTGGCCGGTACGGGTGATCGGCATCGGCCGGAACGGCCGATCGGCTTGGCCGGAATCCGCAGCCACGAACAACACGACCGCCTTGCGGCCGAGGACCTGCCGGAGGAGCGAGATGTACTTGCCCACGTCTTCGTCGCGGAGGTCCGCGAAGTGCAGGGCGTTGGCCCAGCCCTGGTCGCGCCGCCACTTCTGCATGGCCGCGAAGTGCGGCTCGTAGGTCCCCCAGTCCATGACGCAGACGCCGCCGACTCCTACGAACTCACCCCTGCCGCCCCCCGTTTCGTCCAGGTAGAACCGCAGTTCGGGGTCCCCCTCCCGCCGGTACGACAGGTACTCCAGGAAGTCGCGCTGGTTCTCCTGGCGGTGTGCCTTCGTCCACTCGGTGGGCTCGAACAGGTGGAGGTCATTCTGGATGCGACGTCGAGACCGCGTGATGGAGTCCACACGTTCAAGGTCGTGGAGCACGTCGAGCGAGCGGTTCGGCGTCCATGCATGCAGGGTCTCGGCCTCGAACCGCTGCCAGAACCGCAGCACGAGTTCGGTGTCGCTGTCCCGAGTCTCGGGGAAGTCCCTCAAGACCAGTCCGACCCGTTCGTCCAGCGCCGCGAACTTGCTCTCGTCGAGGGCCTCCAGCAACGCGTTGCGCCGCCGCTGGGTCTCTTCATCGTCAGGCGACCGGGCAACCCACTCCGCTCCGCCGGCCAGCGTCAACTGTTCCACTCGGTCCCCCCGCGGCACAGAGCACAGACCATCCGTCCGGTAGGCTACCAGGGCTCCCTGACGCAGCGGCGCTAAGAGAACGCCCGGGGCACCCGAATCGCCGATGGGCCTGGGACAGTTGCGTGCTGTTGACACTGGGCGCAGACGCAAGGTAAAATTGCCTGGTCATGTAGCCAGGGAGAGCGGCCTTGCCCGAACCAACGTACGAGCCCGGTCGTTTCGCAGACCTCGCTGGTAGCCCACTGGGCCGCCGCCTTTGGAAGTTCCTTCTGGAGCCGGAGAACGTCCTCCGGCTGGAAGTCGCTTCGGAACTGCGGCACCCGGCGGTGGAAGGAATCGCGGAGCGCCTGCTGGAGCGGTTCGGTGACGAGGTCCGGCCGGACCGCGTGAAGCAGATGGTCGGCCACATGGTGCGACAGGTCCTGGAGTCGCGCGGGTTCGCCCTAGACGCTCAGAACCTCCGAACCAGATTCGGCGCTGACCTGTTCAGTCGCGCCAGCCGCTACCGCCGCCTGCCCCGCCGCTCGTAGAAGGACAACGACATGCCCCTCATCGACATCAACACCAACCGCACCGTCATGAAGCACCCGCACGCCGGAGACCTCGCGCTCATCCAGAAGAGAGCCGGGGCCACTCGGTACCAGGGAATGATGGACGACCTGGACCAGCGCGTTCACGGGAAGGAAGTGGCCACAGCGTCGTGGATGCCGCCACGCGAGAACTGGCGCAACACGGTGTACGCACCGCTCGTCGAGATTGCGGGCGATGACTGGGACTTCTCGGGGCTCCTGTTCGGCTGCATCGTGTGGGCGCACTTCATGGAGCGTCCGGAGCGGTGGGGGTTCGGCCGGTACGACAAGAAGAACGGGCAGCCTATCGGCGGAATCACGTACTTCCGCCTCGACTGAACGGACCGCCGCCACCCCGCTTGTCCGCCGATAGAGGAGGCATGGCGATGCCAGACATGATGTATCGATGCGAGGAGAAGAAGCTGTTCAAGGTGAACGGCGTCAAGGAGCGGCGCTGGGTGGAGCGGGACGTCTCTGGGCTGGAGCGAGGCAAGAACGACGGTCTCATCAGGTGCATGCACTGCCGCGGCGCGGTACGTGTCCATCTCCAGCAGGTCCCGGAAGGACCTGCCGACCATGTCGAGCACCTTCGTCGGGAGGACTCTGAGAACTGCAAGGGAGGCCACTACTTCAAGGGAACGCACCGGCTGTCGCAGTTCCCGGTCGAATAGCAGGGTGCGGGACATGAGCAAGCGGATGCTCTCGAACGTGGTCGTCTCGTCCATCGGAACGAGGTGTGGAACGTGAGCGCCACCGCCACTGCGGTGAGCGAGATTGTCGAATCCCTTCGCGAGGCCATCCACAACCTCTTGGTCATCAAGGGGCGACTGCCCGTGCTCCAAGCCGTCGCCCAAGAACTGGACCGCATGCAGGGCGGCCAGGACTACCGCGTCAGGAACGACGCGGTGCTCCGGGTCGTGCGCGACAGCTACGACATGCTCGTGGTGGACCTCGCATCCTTGCGGGAGGGCGTCACCGGGAGCCAAGGGCTCTTCAAGAGGCTCCGCAAGCACCGAAACGAACTTCGCCGCTTCGGGCCAGATGATGTGGACCCACGCCCGATTCACTACATCGGAGAGCCACTCTCGAAGGCCGCCGAGGCCGAGTTCATCGCATCCGAGAGGGAGTGGATGGCGGCGCGCTGGAACGAGGTGTTCGATGGGCTATTCCCGGCCGGCGCGCCGGTCGCAGAGGCTCACATCGACGACCTCATGAGCCGGTTCAGGAAGGACACCGAGCCCACCAACCATGACCGGAACCGCGTTCGTGCACACCGGTACGAGGATGCCTCGAAGGAGGGCGCAAAGTACTTCCAGACCCTCGGGCAGGTCGAGGCCCAGATTCACGTCTTCGAGCGATACTTCAACGACCTGTTCTTGGTGCTCACCAAGGGGAGCTACGCGATGACCCCGCTCGTCGCCGCCAACGTCGAGAGCACTGCGCGCGACCTCGCCGACCTGATACTGCTTGGCTCCATCAACTGGGCGGTCATCCGCTACGGGCTGGTGCCGGAGAAGGCTGCCACAGACGGCCCGCCTCACTGGTACTGGTTCCTCCGGGAGGAATTCTACAAGCGCCGAGAGGAGGGGCCCCAGCAGGCAACCTCCGAGGCCACGAAGCCCGGTTCGCCCGCCGCTGCGGCGAACCGCAATCCGGAGCGGTAGTGCAAGAGTAACGCCGGACACCCAGTCGGCCCCCCATCTACAGGTCCGACCTGGAGGGCACGGGCTGGGCAGCGATGTGCCGGCGTCGACCCCTGGCCGCGCGGTTACCGCCGGGAGAGAAACGTCGAGAGGTCGTCCGGGTGGATGCGGACTGCCGAGGCGATGCGGACCGCGGGAAGCTCGCCGCGCTCGACCATCGCGTACACCGTCGCGCGGCAGACCCCGAGGCGCTCGGCCACCTGCTGGATGGAGAGGAGGCGCTCGGGCAAGACCAGGCGGCCCTCCGCGCGCCCTACCGACACCCTATCCGGCGCGTATCCTGCTTCGTAGGGCGTGACACCGGGTGGACAGGAAGCCCCCTGACCCCTGGAGATGTCCACTGCATCCGAGACCTTCCGCGCCGGTGCCACGCCAGCCGCGAACCCTACAGCCGGTTCGGGACCAAGGGGTCGCAGGTTCAAATCCTGTCTCCCCGACTATCGAAGCCCTGTGGTTCCCTCGGGAATCACAGGGCTTCTTGTTTCAGGCCTCCTCCTCCGACTCCTTCTGCTCCACGCCTGCTTCACGGCGAGCAGAAGTCTCC
>JAEYWK010000023.1 GCA_023431345.1 Pseudomonadota bacterium | reverse complement strand
CAGGGAAGGGATGCCGGTGTATGCTGTAGCCGACGGTTATGTAGTAAGGATTAAGATATCAGCCATTGGTTTTGGTAAGGCTATCTACGTCAATCATCCTAATGGTTTTACCAGCGTATATGCCCATATGCAGGGATTTGAGGATAGGATTAATGATTGGGTAAGAGCAAGGCAGTATGAAAAAGAATCATTTGAGGTAGATCTCTTCCCGCCAAAGGACCTTTTACGGGTAAGTAAAGGGGAAATAATCGGCAGATCGGGGAATTCAGGCTCATCTGAAGGACCCCACCTTCACTTCGAGATTCGAGAAACAGTAACTGAACTGCCTGTTGATCCATTATTGTTTGAGTTACCGGTAAAAGACTGGATCAGGCCTGCGATGCATGGACTAAGGATATATCCCGAAGGCCCCGGATCGCTTGTTAACGACCTGCAGGAACCTATAACGCTTGAATTGATGGGATGGGGACCTGTGTACAGGCTAAAGATCACCGATACGGTCAACGTTGCCGGTAAATTCTCACTTGCTGTAAGCGCAAGCGACCTGCTGAATGAAACCAGTAACAGGAATGGCATCAATAGTTATGAAGTGTTTATTGATTCAGTGCTTAAATTTCAATGGAAGGCTGTCAAGTTCAACTTTAATGAATCAAGATATATCAACAGTTTTATCGATTACCCACTGTATTACCAGACAAACCGCCGTTTTATGCGCACTCATGTGGACCCTGGTAATAAGTTAAGCATGTATACCTACAAACCCGATGGTGGCATCTTTAAATCAGAACCGGGTAAAATGCACTCAGTTAAGGTCATTTTAAAGGACTCAAAGCAAAATGAATCCATCCTTCAATTCATTGTTAAAGGTGGTTTAAATGAGCTAAAAAGCACTGAAAACAACCAGTTAAGGGCAGATATTTCGGGAAAGGATCTTTACAGTGAGATGCCTTCAGGATTAAAAGAAAAACCGTTACCCGTGATTTTCAGGTACAATAAGCTGAATACTTTTTCTAATTCTTCAATGATATTAAATATGCCTTCAGGGTGCCTGTATGATTCCATTTTCTTCAACTACAGTGAAACACCCAAAAGCAAAGGGATGTATTCACCGGTACAGGAATCCACACCCCTGAAGTACCCCTGCAGGATTATTATGACCTGGAAATAAAAGTAGATAAGGACTTCAAAGGTGATGCCCGGAAGCTTATAATGGTTCGTCTTAACAGCCAGAATAAGCCTGTATCAGTAGGCGGAAGGTTTGAGAAAGGATATATTAAAACCAGGCTCAGGGATTTTGGCCGTTACACTATAATGGCTGACACAACAGCTCCCGTGATTACACTGCTTAACCTGAAAGAGGGACTTAGCATTTCGAAGCTTCAGGAGCTACGAGTGAACATAGGTGATAATCTGAGTGGTATAAAATCATACAGGGCAACGCTTAATGGTGCATGGATCCTTATGGATTATGATGCTAAAACCCGCTTGCTGGCTTATAAGCGTGATGCACTACTGTTGCCCGGAGAAAATAAATTTGTACTTACTGTTGAAGATAATTGCGGAAATGTCACTGTCAGGGAAATGACATTGAAAAACTGACCCTGTTAAAGTTCAGGATTTTATTTTCCTGCACACAATAATAATCAAAAAAGCAAGTTAATTGTTCCGGGTAAAGGTAGGTAGTTATAGAGAGACAGGAGAGTAATCAGGTGTTCGAATAACAGGGATGCAAGATACTCAGGATTTTAAGGAAGCAATATAAACAGCATTAATAACGTTCTTATTGAGAACATGTCGAAATTATAAATAAATTTGCACCTTTCATTTCAAATACAAGTGTATGCACTTTAAGCCTCTATTCTTTTCCGGTATAATCACCGGATTACTTGCGCTTGCCGGAATAAACTCCTTTGCTCAGAATACCAATTACATAGGCAAGGATCTTGAACTCAATACCATAACCACAGCGGTACCATTTCTGCAAATCGGACCTGATGCCCGCTCCGGCGGTATGGGCGAAGCCGGTGTTTCAAGTGCTCCTGATGCAAACTCAATGCACTGGAATCCGGCAAAATACTCATATATGGAAAGTGATATGGGTTTCTCCCTTTCATACAGTCCATGGCTCCGGGCACTGGTAAAAGATATTAACCTTGCCTACCTTACAGGATTCAAGAAAATAGGGAAAGATCAGGCTATTGCAGCTTCACTTGTTTATTTTTCATTGGGGGATATCACTTTTACAACTATTACCGGTGATGTAATTGGTAATTACCGTCCAAGTGAATTTGCCTTCAGCGGTGCTTATTCCAGAATGCTTACCAACAGACTTTCGGGTGCTGTTGTTGCAAGGTACATACATTCGAACCTTACCCAGGGACAAGAAGTAGCAGGTGCCTCAACTAAACCCGGTAATTCAGTAGCTGCTGATATTGCGATCTATTCCGAAAAACCGCTTGAATTCACTAATATGGCCGGTGGTAAGTTTGCATGGGGTATCAATATCAGTAATATTGGTGCAAAGATTTCCTACTCAGATGATAATACACAGCGTGACTTCCTGCCTACTAACCTAAGAATCGGACCGTCACTAACACTTGATATCGATGAATTCAACCGTCTTTCATTTATGGTTGATTTCAATAAATTGCTTGTCCCAACACCTCCTTTTTATGAAAGGGATACAATAAGCGGTGAAGTTATTACCGATGATAATGGTGACCCCATTATCCTTAAAGGAAAAGATCCTAATGTATCAGTTCCTGTTGGTATGTTTCAATCGTTCTTCGATGCCCCGGGAGGGTTCAATGAGGAACTTCGTGAGATTGCCATTGCCGGGGGTGTAGAATACTGGTATGATGGACAATTTGCCCTGCGTGCCGGTTATTTTCACGAACATGCAACCAAAGGTAACCGTAAGTTCTTTACTCTCGGTGCCGGTTTAAGATATAACGTCTTCGGTCTGGATTTCAGTTACCTTATCCCGACTGAACAGCTTAATCCTCTTGGAAATACATTGAGGTTTACGCTCCACTTCGATTTTGATGCTTTCAGAAATCAGAATGATGAAATTCCAACGAAATAAATGAATAAAAAAAAGCCCGGCACTCAGTGCCGGGCTTTTTTTATTCATGCAACTTAGCAGCAGCAGGAAGATTTTATTGTTTTACAATAGTTGCGCTTATTATCTTACTTCCGTTTAAGGTGATCTTTATTATGTAAGTCCCGGTCTTTAAGAATGAAAGGTTATCCAGACTTATAACAGCACCTGAACCAGTTGAATACTCATATAATTTTCTTCCCTGCAGATCATACAGGTCAACTTGCCATGAATCATAAAGATCACGACTTATCAGTGATATTTTATCAGTGAAAGGATTGGGATAGATATGGACTTTATCCACCACCTTGGCTTTCATGTCAGCAGGCCTGTAAGCATCCCAGTTAATCGGAATTCCCCTGTCATCCCATGGTATTTGGTTACGGACTATTTCAGGACCTGATCTTGTTGCCGGTCCGTTACTTATAGTGGCTAAAAAAGATGATCCGTTAAAGGCATGAAAACCGGGCTCAAGCCGTATGGTAGTCATTGATTCTATGCGGGCATTTCTAGAGGCAGGAACATTGAAATTATTGCCTGCTTCAATTACATACTGATAGAAAAACAACTCCTGGTTGGTATTTGTATTTGCCACTGAATAATTATTGAGCAGGGCAAGCTGGTTATTGGCATAAAAAACTCCAAATACCCGGTCATCAATAATAGAGTTTGGGTTTGTGGCTGGAATAGTTTGCCCGTTGAATACATAAGTGCCGTCGTACCGAATCATATTAGTGCGGATATAAGAAGATAAATGCCACACATCTTCCCATTCCTGCCATAGTTTATCAATAAAGGCATGGTGCAGGTAAAATACCGGGTCACGTGGTGAAACCGTTGCATTCATTATTCCGCCAACCCATCTGTGAGGCCCGTGATGCACCGGCCCTCGCTCCATCATATCCGAGTAAATAAGGAAATTTGTCTGTGCTTGCACTTGTGCAACTTCCGACGGCATAGGCAGCATGTCATTGCCACCAAGGTTTCGCTGAAGATTCCAGTCAGTATTAAACTGTCCCATGAAATTCTGATCCCACAATGGTGATGTAAGTGACTGATCAGTAGATGTATTCCAGTATGGAATTGAGATATATGGGTTTATATTCTGCATTGCACGCTCAACTTCAATAAGTTGCCTGCGATGCCATGCAAAAAATATATCCCTCTGCGGCTCATCGGGCAGATTAAAGTGGATATCCGGCTGCAATGAATCAGGAGTGCCATCGAAATTAAAGAAGGCACCGTGAAAAACAGCTATATCGTTAATGAGATCAGGTCCTGTTCGTAACTGATAAAAGGCGCTTACCAGATTATTTCTTTCAGCCTGCGTCATCTCAGTATAGTTCTTCCTGATAGACTGAGAATTAACCTGTGTGAAAAAGAGGGTTCCAATTATCAGTAATATAGTTCTCATAGAGTATTAATTTTGTGATGGTATTCTTATTAATAACAGTATTCTTACTTATTCGGCTGTGCCTCATCATTTAATCCGGCATTTTCTTTCTCAAGTTTATTGATCCTTTTGTCAAGATCAATAATATAGAGTGTCATCTCTTCAATTTTCTGCAGTAACAGCGTATTTATTTCCGATAATCCTACCCCATTTTCCTTAACTGCAGATGCAGTCGGAATTCCTTTCAGATGTCCGTTTTCATTTATAAACTTCTCTACTTCAGGAATTGACATTAATTTATACGAATCTTCAAAAACAAAATCCGACCATCCCGACTGAACAATCACCTCTTTCGCCCTGATATTCCCGTTTACAGAAAGCCTGAAATTTGTGTTTGCACTTGTACCTATTCCTACATAACCTGACGCGTAGAAATTCTGCGCCTGCCAGTCTATTGTAGACAGATTTGCATTATCGGTTGTATACGGGGTTCCTCCACCACCACCGCCACCTGATGTGGTTGTAACATTTATTGTGTTACTGGGCGTTGAAATATTCCCGGCTGCATCAAGTGCCCTGACAAAGAAGCTATAAGCAGTAGATGCAGTGAGTCCGGTAACATTGTAAGAAGTTGAAGGCCCTCCGGTTGATGTTAAAAAAGTATTATTTTGATATATATTGTAATTGGTTACTCCGATATTGTCGGTTGAGCCTGTCCAGTTAAGCGTCAGTGACGTTGAAGCTACATTGCTTGCCGCTAAATTTGTAGGAGCAGTAGGTGCCTGCGTGTCGCCTCCTCCTCCGCCCGAAGTTGTTGTAACATTTATAGTATTGCTAACCGGTGAAAGATTGCCGGCAGCATCAAGCGCCCTCACAAAAAAGCTGTATGCGGTTGAGGCAGTCAATCCTGTAACATTAAATGTTGGTGTACTGTTACCGGTTGAAGCAATATAGTTATTGTTCCTGTAGATATTATAATTGGTAACACCCACATTATCAGTCGAAGCCGTCCACGTAAGGGTTAATGTGGTGGATTGTACATTTGATGCAGCAAGATTTGTAGGTGCAGTAGGAGCTTGAGTATCTCCGCCGCCACCTCCCTGGGCGGTAATAGAGATACCGTCAATAAAAATTTCCATCCCTTCAGCTGACCCAATCGGGGCAGCATAGGCTACCATAACCGGATTGGTGCCCGTCGCGGTCAATGTCCAGTTATATTGAGTCCAGTTAGTACTGTTAATCAAAGTAGTAGTGAATCCCGAAAAGCCTGTCCAGTTGGCAAACGCCGGGTTATTATTAGGACTTCCCCTTCTGGCCCATATTGTAATATTGTAAACTGTTCCCACTACAGCAGTAAATGAAGTACGCGCATCTCTTCCTCCCGAAGCTGTAGAAAGTACCCTGATTGCCCAGTTTCCTGTTTGAGGGGTAGTAGTAGATGATGTGATGGCACCTGCTCCCGAAAATCCAGTTGTAGAATTGGCTTCATTAGTCGCAGATGCTGCATTTGAAGCAGTATACAGATTTTGAGCCTGAAGTGATAATGAAAAAATCAGTAATACAGTGAGTGCATACAATATTTTCATAGAAGAAGGAGTTTTGTGATAGATGCAATTGACTTTACCAGAAATCTAACGACCTAATAATGAGATTGTTCATAAAGAAAATCGAATCTTTAACATAAACATTGTGCAATTAAATTAATCTTACATACATAAACGTTGTTTATAATAGTCTCCATATGCGGTGAATTATAATATCGCCACACCCTCATTTATCATTTTATCCTGTTAATACAGAGGTTTCAGCGAGTTTACCTGCTCCTCCAATTCTTTGATGCGCTTATTCGACTGGATGAGGTAAAGTGTTATCTCTTCTACCTTTTGGAGCAATAATTTATTCATCTCGGCAAGTCCGATTCCTTCTGCTTGTACCTGTTCTTCAGTGGGAATATCCTTAAGATGTTTGTTGGCGGCAATATAGTTCTCAACTTCTTCAAGTGGGGCAAGATAATAACCGGGGTAAAATACAAAATCTGACCAGCCCGATTCAACTATCACCTCCTTTGCACGGATATTGCCATTAACTGATAATCTGTAATTTGGATTAACCGGGGTCCCAATCCCTATCCTTCCTGAGGAATAAAAATCATTCGCCTGCCAGTTAACTGTAGGCAGATTTGAATTATTATTGTTCCATGTCACCACCTGTGATCCGTCAATAGTTGTAACTGAAAGTGGAGTGCTCGGCGCTGAAATATTGCCGGCGGCATCCGCTGCTGCTACCCTGAAATTATAGGTTGTTAGTGAAGTTAATCCCGTTACAATATAAATAGTTGAATTACCCCCTGTTGATACAGGCGCAAGTGAATCTCTGTAAATCAAATAATTAGTCACGCCAACATTATCAGTTGAAGCTGTCCATGAAAGCGTAAAACCTGAGCTACTTATGTCGGCTGATGCCAAACCTGTCGGCACTGTGGGCGGCTGAGTGTCGGGGGGCGGGGCAAGGGTAGTTACCTGAAATGGTGCACTGGGCGCTGAAATGTTATTGGCAGCATCGCCTGCCGTTATTGTATATGAATAAGTTGTGGAGGGTGAAAGGCCTGTTAGCTGGTACTGGAGTGTACTGCCTGATACTGAACCTAACAAAGTTGAATTCTGGAATATATTATATGAGGTGACACCTACATTATCAGTAGAGGCATTCCATGTAAGGGTACCCGAATTTTCGGTTAAATTGCTCACTGCCAGTCCTGCAGGGACACTCGGAGGCTGTGTATCAGGTGCTGACTGCAGTGTAATGCTAATAGCGTCAACAAAAACATCCGATCCTGACGCAGCCCCTATTGGACCGGCATATACTCTTATGATTGGATTAGTGGTTGTGGCTGTAACGGTAAAATTATACAAAGTCCATGTCTGGCTTCCTATTACAGTAGTTGCTGATCCTGATAATCCCTGCCAGTTTGCAAAAGCGGGATTATTGCTCGAAGCACTGCGCCGGGCCCATATACTTATTATATAAACAGTGTTAGGCATAGCAGTAAAAGAATACCTTGCCTCACGCCCCGTACCCTGAACAACAAACCGAAGCGAATAAGTACCACTATGGGCGGTTGTGCTGTTCGACTCTAAAGTGGCAGTCCCGGTCCATCCTGTAACTGTGTTCGATTCATTTTCTATTGAAGCGGCATTCGAAGTGTTATAAAGATTCTGTGATATGGCAGGAAGGGCAGTCAGCAAAAGCATTGCTACTGCTAACATCGTGGTTTTCATTAATATAGCTTTAGATATGAAATTTATGTTGACTAACAAGAGTTTGAGTTATAAGTCAAACCACTTATATAACTTAATGTTCAGAGCCTTATTAATC
>JAEYWK010000256.1 GCA_023431345.1 Pseudomonadota bacterium | reverse complement strand
GATTGCGAATCAAATACTCATGACTGGGTATATACTTATACTATTGAACGTGAACCTTTTGCTAATCCTACAGATGCAGGATCAACTGTAGCCTGTGCAGCATTAGCAACAACTCCAACCTTACCGCTAGTTACTGATAACTGCGGAAATACACTTACACCAACTGGTCCGACCATAGGCGGCACTTACGTAAATTGTGAAGGAACAATCACATATACTTATTTATATACTGATTGTGAAAATAATACCCAGGACTGGGTTTATACCTATACAATAGAGCGTCAGGACTTTACACTACCAGGGAACGGAAGTTCAACAGTGGCATGTATTGCTTCGGCAACAGCACCATCAGCACCAGCAGTAACAGATAATTGTGGTAATACAATTACTCCTACTGGACCGGTAACTGGTGGATCATATGATGGATGCGAAGGCACACGCACATATACTTATACATACACAGATTGCGAACTGAATACTCACGATTGGGTGTATACCTATACAATTGAGCGTTTACCATTTGCAAATCCAACAGATGCAGGATCAACTGTGGCCTGTGCAGTATTGGCAGTGGCACCTGCATTACCGGTAGTAACCGATAACTGCGGAAACACTTTGACTCCAACTGGTCCAACCATGGGAGGGACTTATACAAATTGTGAAGGCACAATCACTTTTACCTATTTATATACAGATTGTGAAGGCAACACCCAGGATTGGGTTTATACCTATACTGTTGAACGTGAGCCTTTTGCTAATCCTACAGATGCAGGATCAACTGTGGCCTGTGCAAATTTAGCAACAACTCCAACTTTACCGGTAGTTACTGATAACTGCGGAAATACACTTACCCCCACAGGTCCAACCATGGGCGGCACTTACGTAAATTGTGAAGGCACAATCACATATACTTATTTATATACAGACTGTGAAGGCAACACTCAGGATTGGGTTTACACTTATACCATAGAACGTCAGGACTTTACACTACCAGTGAACGGAAGTTCAACAGTGGCATGTATAGCTTCGGCAACTGCACCTACAGCACCGGCAGTAACAGACAATTGCGGTAATACAATTACCCCAACTGGTCCTGTGACGGGTGGCACTTATGATGGTTGTGAAGGCACACGTACCTATACTTTTACATACACTGATTGTGAATTAAATACTCATGACTGGGTATATACTTATACTATTGAACGCGAACCTTTTGCTAATCCAACAGATGCAGGATCAACTGTTGCTTGTGCCGCATTAGCAACTACTCCAACCTTACCGGTAGTTACTGATAATTGTGGAAATACTTTGACTCCAACAGGCCCAACAATAGGAGGTACTTACGTTAATTGTGAAGGTACAATCACATATACTTATTTATATACAGACTGTGAAGGCAATACTCAGGATTGGGTTTACACTTATACCATAGAACGTGAAGACTTTACACTACCAGTGAACGGAAGTTCAACAGTGGCATGTATAGCTTCGGCAATTGCACCTGCAGCACCGGCAGTAACAGACAACTGTGGTAATACAATTACCCCATCTGGTCCTGTAACTGGCGGAACTTATGACGGATGCGAAGGCACAAGGACTTACACTTATACTTATACTGATTGCGAATCAAATACTCATGACTGGGTATATACTTATACTATTGAACGTGAACCTTTTGCTAATCCTACAGATGCAGGATCAACTTTAGCCTGTGCAGCATTAGCAACTACTCCAACTTTACCGGTAGTTCTTGATAACTGCGGAAATACACTTACACCAACTGGTCCAACAATAGGAGGTACTTATGTAAATTGTGAAGGTACTATCACTTATAGTTATTTATATACTGATTGTGAAGGCAATTCTCAGGACTGGGTTTATACCTATACGATAGAGCGTCAGGATTTTACAATGCCTGTTAATGGAAGTTCAACCATAGCTTGTATAGCCTCGGCAACTCCTCCGGCACCACCGGCAGTTACCGATAATTGCGGTAATGCAATTACCCCAAGCGGACCTGTATCGGGTGGCACCTATGATGGTTGTGAAGGCACAAGGACCTACACTTATACATATACGGATTGCGAATTAAATACTCATAACTGGGTTTATACTTATACAATTGAACGTGAACCTTTTACTAATCCTACAGATGGCGGGTCAACAATACAATGTTCTTCAGCAGCTGTAGCACCGAGCTTGCCAACAATTACTGATAATTGCGGAAATATATTGACACCTGCTGGTCCTACAATTGGTGGAACTTATACTAATTGCGAAGGAACAATCACTTATACCTATTTATATACAGATTGCGAGGGTAATTCACAAGATTGGAAATATACCTATACGATCGATTTAAGCACGCCTCCACATTTCACATTTGTTCCAGGTAACCAAACAATTAACTGCACTTCAACAGTTGTATTTGGAACACCAAGTGCAATTAGTTTCTGCGGTACTCCTGTTGCAATTACTTTCGTTGATAATACTGTACCGGGTGCATGTCCTCAGGAATATACAATTACAAGGACATGGACAGCGACTGATTGTGCCGGGAATACTGCGACAGCACATCAGACTATTACTGTTCAGGATAATACTGCACCTGCATGGACAACCACAGCAGGTTCGTTAGATGCAAGTATCAGTTGTGGTGACCAGACTGCACTCAATAATGCTATGGCAGCAATCCCGCAAGCAACTGATGATTGCGGAACCGTGACTATTACTGAATTACCGGAATCTGACTGTTTTGGCAATGACCAGGAAGGTAGTATAAATGCCGGTCAGGGTAATTATTTCCCATTCACAGTATCCGGTTTTGATGATTTAAGTGCAAGTGATATTGGATCATTAAGCCTCCAATTTGAAACTAACCAAGGCAAAGGCAGGGCTGAATTTACGCTTGTAAACCCAAGTGGACAAGGTATAATACTTGTTGGCCCATACTGTAGTACTGGTAACTGTGACGATCCAAATCCAAATAATCAGGAACTATATGTTCCCACCTTTTATCCTGATGGTTCAGGATATCCTCAATGGGTAAATTCAAATCTGATCCCTCAGGGACCGGGTAATTTCACACCTTATGGTGGACTTACTTCACCAAATGCCGGAACAATTACCGGTATGACACAAGGTTATGTGTCCAGTTTCGAAGAGTTTACAGGACCAATGAATGG
>JAEYWK010000202.1 GCA_023431345.1 Pseudomonadota bacterium | reverse complement strand
CTGCTGCACAGCGCGCCGCCTCCGCCCCCCGCCGCCGGCGCTCCGCCGCCTCCGCCGCCCGCCGCCGGTGCTCCGCCGCCCGCCGCGGGTCTCGTCGCTCGGCCGCTGAGCGTGCCGCCCCCCTCGGTGCCGCGCGCTCCGCTACCACCTCCGCCCAAGACGCAGTCGCTGCCCATGGCCCCCGCCGCCGTCGCGCCGGTTTCGCCGTCGATCACGCTGCCACAGCAGCGCAGCAGCCGCGGCGGCCTGTGGATGGTCATCGCCGCGGCGGTGGTGATCGGCGCGGCTGCGGCCGCCTACGCGCTGATGCCGAAGAAGGGCTCGCTGGTCGTGTCCGTCGCCGGCCCTGGCGGCAAGGCGATCGACGGCGTGCAAGTGTTCGTCGACGGCACGCAGCGCTGTGATGCTTCGCCCTGCCAAGTGACTGATTTGCCGCGCGGCGTGCATTTCGTGAAGGTGGCGGCCGCCGGCTACACGACGACCGCGCCCAAGGCCGTGAAGATCAACGCCGGCGAAGAGAGCGCCGAGAACGTCGAGCTCGCCCGCGGCAGCGAAGGCACCGGCATCAAGGTGAGCGCCGAGGGCGCGGGTCTCAAGCTGTCGGTCGACGGCAAAGACTACGGGCCCTTGCCGCAGGAGATCAAAGACCTCTCGCCCGGCGAGCACACCGTGAGCATCGACGGCGGCGAGCGCTACGAGTCGATGGAGCGCAAGGTCACCATCGAGGCCGACAAGATGCTGTCGCTCGAGCCGAAGCTCAAGGTCAAGAAGGGCCTCGCGACCATCAAGGCGGGCACCAACGCCGATGGCGCCAAGGTACTGCTCGTCAGTGGCAGCGAGCGGCGCCCGGTGCCGTCGCTGCCGCTGCGCGTCGACATCACCTCCGACAAGCCGTACAGCATCGTCGCCACGAAGAAGGGCTTCGCCGAGTTCAAGCAGGCCATCGAGTTCGAAGACGGCCAGGCCGAGCGAACGTTCGTGGTCGACCTCAGCAGCGAGTCGGACAGCGACACGGCGAAGGAGCCAGACGCGGCGCCTGCGCCCCGGCAAGCCGTGCCGCCCGTCGGTCCTTCCCGGCCGGCGCCGCCGAAGGAAGAGCCGAAGCCAGTCGCGCAGGCCGGTAAGGGCACGATCAACATCAACTCGGTTCCCGCGTCGAACGTGATCCTCGACGGTCGCCCGCTCGGGCAAACGCCGAAGGTGGGCGTCAGCGTGACCCCGGGCACGCACACGGTGATCTTCGTGCACGCCGAGCACGGTCGCAAAGCCAAGTCGGTCACGGTGGAGGCAGGAAAGACGGCCACCGCCGTCGTGCGCTTTCCGTGAGCCGCGGGCGGGCCTGCGGAGGTTCGGCTAACGGGCGGCGCGGCGTCTGACTCGCTGATTTAGTGTCTTTTTGCGGGCAGGACGCCGCTTTCGGTCAGCTCGCGCAGCCGCCCGCGGACGTTCGTGGCTTCGGCGATGCGCGGCGCGAGCGCGGCTTCGAGCTGCGTAGCGCTGCGGCTGTCACCGAGCTCGCGGTAACGCTGCAGGAAGCGCTCGGCGACGTGAGGGTCGCCTCGGGCGACGAGCACCTGCAGGCCGCGAACGAGCGCCGCCGGATCGCCCAGATCGCGCTCGAGCATGCGACGCACGAGCGCCGTGACCTGCGCCAAGCGCTGAGTGCGGATCGCCAGAGCGAGAGCTGGCCCCACCATGCCCCTCTGGGTCAGCTCCTCGTGGCGGTCGCGGCGCGCGGCGCGGATCACTTCGACCAAGCCGCGCGGCGCCTCTGAGCCCGGAGCGAGCTGCTGCGCGCGCGCCGCGTGGCGTTCGGCGAGGTCGAACTGTAAGGCGGCGAGCGCCACCGTCGCGCGGCGCAGCTCGAGCTCTGCGCGCCCGGGAAACGCGCGCAGGAGCTGGTCTGCGAGCTGGGCAGCGAGCTCGTCGTCTCCGTTCATCGCCGCCAGCAACGCCGCATTTTCGAGCGGAATCGAAGACCGCCCGTCACTCTTGCCGACTGCGCGCAGGTAGATGTCGAGCGCCTCGGGAGCGCAGCCAGCTCGATAGGCGACCGAGCCCAGCTCGGCGAGCGCGAGCGGCTGATCTGGCGCGTGCCTGACCGCCTCGACCCAGAACTGCGCCTCATCGGTGTAGTCCGAGGCGCGCTGGTACGTCTTCACGCTCGCCAGCACCAAGAGCGCCAGCGGAGCCAGGATCAGGGCACGACGTCTCCGCACTTGGCCATCTAGCCAAGGTGCGGCCGCGATGATGAGGGCCGCCGTGGGCAAGTAGAGGTAGCGGTCACTCGCCACCACGGCCACCGGCAGCGGCAGCAAATGCAGCACGAGTAAGAGCGGCACGGCCGCGACGGCCGCGAGCACGAGCGTGGCAGGCGCGGCTTGGCGCGCGCGTCGGGCCAAGAGCGCGAGCCCTCCGAGCGCCACGACACCCAGCGCTACGAAGCGGAAATCGAGCTTACCGAGCCAGCCGAGGTAGGAGCTCGAATGCCAGAAGTCGAGCAGCATCCACGCATAGCGTCCGAGCGCCTCGAGCGCCGTTTCGGCGCGCACGAGCGCGGAGAGCGGCACCGTTTCGCCGAGGGACAGCGCGCCGGCGCAGGCCCGCAGCGCGAAATACCCGGCCAGCGGCAGGCCCAGCACCAGCCAGCGCAGCCCTGGGCGAGCGAGCGCCGGGCTCTTTCGTTCGAGCCACAGGGAGAGCGCGAGGCCCGCAAAGGCGGCGAGCCCCGTCTCTTTGCAAAACAGCGCCAAGAGCGCGAGGCCGCTCGCCAGCGCCAGGCGCGATAGATTGGCGCTCGGCCGATACACCCACAGGGCTGCCAGCACGAAGGCGGCCGCCAGCACATCGGCGCGTCCCGAAATCCACGCCACGCCCTCGGTGAGGCGCGGCAGCAGCGCCCACGCCGTCGACAGCACGAACGACAGCGGCACGCTGACGGCGCGCCGACGCAGATGAGCGAACACCAAGGCGGTGGTCGTCAAATGCAGCAGCAGGTTCGTCAGGTGGTAGCCACCCGAATTTTCGCCGTGCAGTTGGTAGTCGAGCGCGAACGAAAGCGCGACGAGCGAGCGGAAATAGGCCGAGCTCTGCAGCTCTTTGCCGGCCCACAGCGGCTCGCTGAAGAAGCGCACGACGTCGAGACGCCGGATCGCTTCCGACTCCAAGATCAGCGGTCGATCGTCCCAGATGAAGGGGCCGCCCAGCACCTGCACGTACAGCACCGCGACGAGCACCAAACCGAGCGCACAGAACAACCAGGCGCGCTCGGCTGGTGCGTCGTCGGTGTCGGTGTCGACGTCTTCAGCGTCTGCGTCAGTGTCGCGGCCGGCGGCGGGCGAGCTCGCGAGCTTGCTCACGGCGCGCCTGCGGCTTCCTGCTCGCTCGCCCACGCCGCCCAGCTGGTGGCGCAGCCTCGGCTCGCGCGCGCGCTGCCGGCGCAGGCGCCTGAGTCGAAATGGGGGCCGACGGCGCCAATCTCCACGCGCGACACGAACGGCATGTCTGCCTGCCAAGCGCGCTTGAAGCGCTCTTGGCGCGCGCTCACCTGCTCCTGCACGCGCTCGCCCATCACCCGACGCAGGTAGCCGGTGGCGATTTCGTGGATTCTGGGATCATCGGTGACGGTGAGCACGCGCTGCATGAAGCCGGTGATGGCCTCGCGATCGCCGTGCTGATCGAGCAGCTTGGCGGCGGTGATGCAGTGGTACGGGATGGCGTCGTTCGAGCCGACCAGATCGCAGGCGCGCATCAAGGCGCGCGCGCCGGCGAGGCGAAACTCGTTGCGTTCCTGCTCGTCTTTCAGGCGCGACGGCGCCAAGTACGCTTGGAACTGGCCGGCGGTCGACCACAGCTCTTGATCGTACGGGAGCGCGCGCAGGCCCCGCTCTTGAATTTGCCGCGCCTTGCGCACGAAAGACTCGGGCACCTCGCGCGGCTGCAGCGTGAGCAGCGTGTCGGCGAAGCGGTAGGGATCGCGAAACTTCGGGTCGAGGCGGTTGATGACGTCGAGGTACTCACCGACGTACTCGAAGTTGCGATTCTCCTGAAAATGCAGCCCGTAGGACACGAGCACGTGGCCGAAGATCAGGTCGGCCAGCGCGGCACGGTAGCCCAAGCTCGCGACGTAGGTTTGCTCGACGTCGGGGAGCAAGTAGGCGTCGGACTTGCTGCGTACGTCGTGGTAGCGGTAGGCCAAATCGGGGCGCTGAACGGCGATGAGCCAAGCGGCGGCCAGCGCGAGCAGGGCCGAAAGCCAGCGCCCCGCGCTACTCGACCTCACGCACCACCTCGAGCGGCAGCGTCTCCGGCGCGCTGCCCGGTCGCACCGAGCCCGACAGCGAGAACGAGCTGAGCACGCCGTCGGCGTCGAGGTCGCCGTGCGCCGCCGCGCGGAACGTCGACACGTCGGCGGCGTTCTTGCTCGTCACCTCGAAGCTGTAGGCGTGAGGGGTGTCGAAGCCGAAGTCGAGCAGGCGCCACGTCGGATGCTGCCACGTACCCGGCGGGTCCTGCGTGAGCACGCCGCGCGGCACTTGCGCGGGAGTGAGCGGCGCGGAGTCCGGATACGCGCGCTCTTGCGGCGCCGTGTCGGCCAGCTCCGAGGCGCGGCCGGCGATGCGCGCCAAACCATCGAGCGGCTCGGTCATGCGCGAAGCGTGCACGTTCTTGACGAAGGCGGGCACGAACACCGCCAGCACGGAGCCGCCCAAAGCAAAGGCGAGCGCGGCTTCGACGGGAGTGAGGGTGCGCATGGAAACCCCGCGAGATTTGCACGCGCCCCTGCAAATGGCGAGAGCCCCCGCACCGGCTGGCGCGAGGGCTCTTTCTGAGCTGCGAAACGGGGTCGTTTCAGCTCATTCGTCGGGGTTCGACTCTTCGAGGTTCGGCGCCGCCACCGCGGTCAGCGTTCCGCCGTCGGCCTTGACGCCGCCCTTGAGCGTGAACGTCGACGGCTCGCCGTCGCCATCCAAGTCGCCCTGCGCTTGGCAGGTGAACTCAGCGCCGTCCTCGCCGAGCGCGTCGCCCGTCGCCGTCGTGATGTAGTCGTACATGTAATATTGCGGGTCGTTCATCGACCAGTGGAGACAATCCCACGTCGCCCATTCGTTGGGCGACGACTGGTACTTCGCGCCCTTGACCTTCGCCAAGTCATCCGGCACTGCGGCAACGCCGGCGCCGTCGCAGAGCTTGTTGTTGACGCTCGTCGACGAGCCAAGCTCCATCACGGTCGGCGCCATGCCTTCCTTGAAGTACGCGGTGATGGCGTCTTTGGCCATCTGACCGATGCCGTTGCGGGCTTCGGCCGTCTTCGCGTTCGCCATGTACTTGCGGACGCCGTAGATCGCGAGCGCGGCCAAGATGCCGACGATGGCGACGACGATCATGAGCTCGACGAGCGTGAAGCCACGGTTCTTGCGGATTTGTTTACGAATCTTGCGGATCATGCGGGTTTCTCCTGTGGTCGGGTGGGCTACTGCTGCTGTGTTGGCGCCGGGCCACCCGACCCGCGCGCGCTCTCATTCACGGACCGACGCATCGGTCAGAATCGATAGCGACTACTCCTCTTCCTTCGTGTGGAAGACTTGCGACGAGAAGCTGGAGAGGACCCAAAGGCCCACCTCGCCGTCACCATCGAGATCACCGACGGCCTGAGCGATGTACCAGGGCTGCCCGTCACCGCCGGTGGGGAAGCCGCTGATGGTCATGCCCGGGTCAGCCACGGCATCACCGACGGAGCCGGCGGCGCAGCCGTAAATGTAATGGACCGGGTGCGTCGGCTTCACGCCAAGCATTTGCCAGCGCGCGGCGACGTCGGCGTCGACGCCGGTCGCTCCGCCCCACGCCGCCTTGGCGCGCTTGAGGGGAGCGGTGGCGGGATAGAACTTAGCGTAGCCGCTCAGCTTCTTTTCACCGCTCACGTCGAGGTAGGAGTGCGTCTCGGCCCTGTATTGCTCTTGCGCGCTCGCGATGGCGGCCAGCATCTGCGTGGCCTCCGACGTCTTGGCCGCGAGCAGGTACTTGCGAACTCCGTACGTCGCCAGCGCGCCGAGGATGGCCACGATCAGCACGACCGCCATCAGCTCGACCAGCGTGAAGCCGCGTTGCTGAGCGCGAGCCCACGGCTGCCGGTGAGAGCTTCGGAGCGATGCCATCCGGACGTCGCTTAAGCACTCGCCGTGCCAGCTCGCGATTCCTCACGCTTCCCTACTGGAGCGCGCGTGACCGGAGTCCACCTTACACCGGCATTTCACGGGAATTCCGCAGATTTCTTGCGACCGAGGCGACGGCAGCCGCGCTGGTGACGCAGACCGGTGACAAAATTTGTCAGGGGCGGCCATGGGTAGGACGGAATTTGTCGGCCCGCGTGTCAGCAGGGCGACGCCTGGCCCTACTCGGTTTCCCGCTCCGTGTAGACCGCAGCGGACGTGCTGGTGGCGACGGCCTGGAAGAACACCCCGTCGCCGTCGAGATCACCCTTCGCCTGGATCACGTACCAATCGGTGGTGGCGGTGGGGAGAGTGGGGTCGCTCGTGGTGTAAAGCTCGGGGTAGGCGTCACCCGGGAGGCCAGCGTTGACGAGGAAGCCGTATTGCGTTGGCGCGGTGCGGACCACGCCGAGCGCCTCCCAGCGCTTCCAATCGTCGTGATCGGGCTGGCGCCAGTCGTAGACGGTCTTGCCGGGCTCGCCCGTCGGGAACCACTGGGGGCCGGGGGCGATCGAGCAGTTCAGATAGCGGCCGTTTTGTGCTCGAAAGGCCTCTTCCGCGGTGCGAATCGCCTGCATGCCGGCGAGCGCGCGGTTCGACTTGGCCGCGTTCACGCGCTTACGCACCACCACCACTCCCAGCGTCGCCAAGATACCGGTGATGGCGACCACGGCCATCAGCTCGACGAGCGTGAAGCCTGCGCTCCGACGGGAGCGCCAGCGTGAGCGAGCTTGCCGCATTCGACCAATATACTCGAGTTCGTGACCGGCGCGAGCTTCGCGCGTCGCGCGGGATGGCAAGGGGCTACGCGGCGCTGCTCGTCAGTAAGGCGCGTCTTTCGCGCTCCGCCGCGCCGGAAGCGCGCGTGATAGCATCACCACGCTCCGCCGCGGCCCATGAAGATTTGCTTCGTCCTCAACCGCTTTCCCGAGCTGTCGCAGACGTTCGTGCTCGGCCAGATCGTGAGCTTGCTGGAGCTCGGCCACGACGTGGAGGTGCTCGCGGGCAGCCCGGGGCCCGGGGCCACCGAGCACGAAAGCTACCGCCGCGCCGTCGAGCGCTTCGAGCTCGACCGGCGCACCACGTATGCCGGGATGCCCGCGTCGCTCACGGCGCGGCTGGCCCGGGCCCTCGCGCAGGCGCCCGGCCTCACCGCGCGCCACGGCGCCGCCATCACCAAGTTGCTCGATGTCTCACGCTTCGGCTGGTTCGCCGCGTCGGGCACGACGCTGTGGATGGCCAAGCCGCTGCTCGGCGCGCCGCGGCGCTACGACGCGATCGTCGCTCATTTCGGGCCGCAAGGCATGATCGCGGCTGCGCTGCGTGAGGCCGAGCTACTAGAGGGCCCGCTCACCACCATCTATCACGGGTATGATCTGAGCTCGGCGCCGCGCAAGCTCGGCGACCAGCTGTATCGGCCGCTGTTCGTGCTCGGCGAGGCGCATTTCGCCATCAGCCGTCACGGCTTGCGCCGACTGCAGGCGCTCGGCGCGCCGCGCAGCAAGACGCACGTGCTGCACGTCGGCGTCGACGTCGATGCATTCCCCCAGCGCGCGGCCAGGCCGACCGACGCACTCGCGGCGCTCCGCCTGCTCAGCGTCGGTCGGCTCGTCCCCAAGAAGGGCTTCTTGGATGCCGTCCGCGCCGTCGCGATCGCCAAGGCGCGCGGTGTTGCCCTCTCGCACGTGGTGCTCGGGACCGGACCGCAGCTGAAGCAGCTCGAGCGAGCGGTCGCCAAGGCCGGCCTGACCCGAGAGGTCGAGCTCCGCGGCGCCGCCACCGATGCAGAGGTGCGGCAAGCGCTCGGCGAGAGCGACGTGCTGCTCGCCCCCAGCGTCACGGCCGAGGACGGCGACGAAGAAGGCATCCCCGTCATCCTGATGGAGGCGCTGGCCGCCGAGCTGCCCGTGATCGCCACGCGACATGGCGGCATCCCCGAGCTCATCACCGACGGCTTCTGCGGCCGCTTGGTGAACGAAGGCGACGTCGCTGCGCTGGCAGCCGCGATCGTCGAGCAGGCCGAGCATCCCGAGCGAGGGCGGCGCTTCGGCCGTGAAGGGCGCCGGCGAGTCGCCGCGGACTTCAACCGCGCCGAGCAGACGCGCGCGCTGCTCGAGCATTTGAGCCGCACCCCGCGGCACGTAGCAGACGCCCGCGACTTGGGCGGCACGCGCGGCTTCGTGCGTGACGTGAAGCGCTCGCTACTCCAAAGCTCGCTCGGGCTGCTCACGCGCGCCAGCCGCGGCGTCGGCCACGTATGCCCGATCTGCCAGCTGGAGCTGCGCGCGTTTTTGCCTTTTGGCGTCGGCCTCAAGCTTCGGCGCGGCGCGCTCTGTCCGCGCTGCCGAGGCCTCGAGCGGCATCGGCTGCTCTGGCTGCGCTTGTCCGAGCGCCTCGAGCGCGAGCGCCCGCGGCTCTTGCACGTCGCGCCCGAGCCCTGCTTCGAGCCGCGACTGCGCGCCCTGCTCGGGGAGCGCTACGTCACCCTCGACCTGCACGCGACTGGCGTCGACGTGCGAGGCAGCGTGGACGATTTGCCGTTCAACAGTGACCGCTTCGACGCCGTGATCGCCAACCACGTGCTCGAGCACGTGACCGACGATCGGCGCGCGCTCGGCGAGCTGCGGCGCGTGCTCGCGCCCCGGGGCTGGGCCTCGCTGCAAGTGCCGCTCGCGCGAGACCTGCGCCAGACGCGCGAAGATCCGAGCGAGCGGTCGGCACGCGAGCGGCGGCGGCGCTTCGGGCAGCACGACCACGTGCGCTGGTACGGCGCCGACTACCCCGAGCGCGTTCGGGCCGCGGGCTTCGCGGTCGAAGCGCACGCCGTGCGCGAGCTGTTTTCAGCCGAGGAAGTGGCGCGCTACGGGCTCGATCCCGACGAAATCTGGTTCGACGCGCGCCGCCCCGACTGAGCCTCGCGGCCCGCGCGCCTCAATCGGAGTCGGCCGCGTCGGCGTCGGCGTCGTCCGACAGACCTTGCTTCTGCAAGCGGTAGCGCAGGGAGCGAAACGTAATACCGAGCAGCTCCGCGGCGCGTTTACGCACGCCGCCGGTGCGCTCCAGCGCGGCGATCAACAGCCGGCGCTCGGCTTCGTTCAGCACCTCTTCCAGCTTCAGCCCCTCCGGCGGCAGCTGCAGCAAGGTCCCCGCGGAGGCGCTGGCGTGCCCGCTGATGGAAGTCGGCAAATCTCCCAAGCCGATCACGCGCGCGTCCGACAGCGCCACCGCGCGCTCGATCACGTTCTCGAGCTCGCGCACGTTGCCCGGGAAGCGGTAGCTCATGAGCGCCCGCAAGCCGTCGGGGGTGAAGCCGACCACGTCTTTGCCCATCTCCGCCGCGAAGCGCTGAATGAAGCGCTCGGCCAAGAGCGGAATGTCCTCGGCGCGGTCGCGCAGCGGCGGCAGCTCCAGGCGAATCACGTTCAAGCGGTAGTACAGATCTTGACGGAATTTGCCGCTCGCCACGTCGGCCTCGACGTCACGGTTGGTGGCCGCCAGCACGCGCACGTCGACGGGAACCTCTTGCGCGGAGCCGACCGGTCGCACGACACGCTCCTGCAGCACGCGCAGCAGCTTCACTTGCAGGCTGAGCGGTAGCTCCCCGACTTCGTCGAGCAGCACCGTGCCCCCCTCGCACTGCCGAAACAGGCCGAGTGACTTGTTGGCGGCGCCCGTGAACGCGCCGCGCTCGTGGCCGAAGAGCTCGCTCTCCATCAGCGCTTCCGGTAGCGCGCCGCAGTTGACGACCAAGAACGGCGCCGCCGCTCGCTCCGAGCGCTGATGAATCGCGCGCGCGACGCGCTCTTTGCCGGTGCCGCTCTCACCGGTGATCAGCACCGTCGTTTTGGCGGGGGCGATGCGCGTCACCAGCTCGAGCACCTGGCGCATGGCCGGGCTCTTGCCGAGCACCTCCGACGACGCGATGTGCGAGATTTGCGCCTTCAGGCGCTGATTTTCGACGACGATGGCCTGCTTCTCGATGGCCTTGCCCACCAGCGCCGCCAGCTCCGCCGCGTCGAACGGCTTTGCCACGAAATCGTAAGCGCCGAGCCGCATCGCCGCGAGGGCGTTCTCGATCGTCGAGTGCGCCGTGACCAGGATCACTTCCGTGGAGGCGCTGCGGCCCTTGGCCGCCGCGAGCACGTCGAGGCCGGAGCCGTCCGGCATCGCCAAATCGCTGACGATGACGGGGAACGGCTGGGGAGCGCTGGCGATGGCGTCGAGCGCCCCCTTGCAGCCGGGCGCGCTCACCACCGCATAGCCCTCGCGCCGAAACAGGATTTCGAGCATCTGGCGCAGGCTGGGCTCGTCTTCTACGAGCAGCAGCTTCACGGGCGGCGGGACGAGCGAGGTCACGACAGAAATGTCAGGGTAGTGCTGACCGCTCGCCCACACAATCAAACAGCGTCCTCGCACCGCTGGCGGCGAAATCACGCGGCCAGGCGAGACGGGGCCCAGGGCGCCTGCTAGGCTTTTCGGGCGGCGCCGCGGAACGGTGCTGCGCTTGCTTCGATGCGCGGATCGCTGTTTTTTTCTGCCTGCCTGCTCTCGCTCGCCGGCGCCTGCTCGGCGGCGGACGCGCCCCATGGCGCCGGCCCGGGCGGAGCCGGCGGCGGCGGGAACGGCGGCAGCGCCAGCGGACCGCGCACGCTCGAGTTCGACGAAATCGCCGAACTATCGGCCCGCGAGCAAGTGGTGCTGCGGGTCCGCGCCGAGCCAGCGCGCGCCTACCGCGTGCGCTTCTCGCTACCCAGCTCGGGTGGCGATCCACTCGACGCGGTGCTCGATCGCTCGGAGAGCGACACCGACGAGAGCGGCGTCGCCGAAGTGCGCCTCACCGCGCCGAGCGCCAGCACCGAGTTCGACGTGCGCGCCAGCGTCGAAGGCGCTCCCCCGACCGCGCTCCACGTCAGCGTGAAAGACACGGGCTTCACGTCGGTGCTCGTTCGGCCGACGTACTCCGGCGCCTACCGCATCATCGAGACTTGGACCGCGACCGTGCACCCGAACAAGTCGTGCGCGGAGCTGCCCGGCGTGCCCCCCGACGACGGGCCGCTGTCGGCGATCGCAGCGAGCGACGCCGCTCCCATCGTGACCGACGTGCCCGCGCTCACGCCGCTGGCGGTCACGCTGCGCTCGGGTCACTACGTCGGCGGCTGCGCTTCGGTCGAAATGCTCCCGGCGGGCGGCACCCAGGTCGTGCAGGTGACGGTTCTGAACCGCCCCATCGAGCTCTCGAAGTCGCGGCTCGCGCTGTCGCTCGGGCTCGCGTCGGTCGAGCCCGCGTGGCTCGACTTCCTGACCGACGCCGAGCGCGCCGCGCTGACCGCCGTCACCGGCACCAGCAGCGGCGACGTCGACACGCTGCTCGACGCGATGCGCGGCGCCGCGGGTGAGTCTCAGCAGGCGCTCGAGAACGCCCGCAAGACCGAGGGCTGGGACGCGCTCTTGGCCGCGCATTGGGGCGCAGGCGCGGACAGCAAGCTTACGGCCACGCTGACCAGCTGGCTGAGCGCCGGGCGCGCCCGATTCGTGCCCGGCGCTCACGTCATCGAGGGCGCCCTCGACTCGCCCGGCCCCAGCGACGGCGAGCTCGAGCTGCTCACCGTCGCTGGCATCCCCGCCGAGCAGGCAGGCTTCATCAGCCCGGCTCGCATCACGTGGAGCGCCGGCTCCGACGATCAAGTCTTCATCGTGAGCGATCTCTACGTGATCGGCTCGCGCCTCGCGACGGCGCTCGCCGAGGCCGCCGTCCTCGAGGCGAGCGCAGACGTCAGCGACGATGGCGACGATGCCGGCGAAGATGTAGATGCCCTGGAAGACGCGGCGAGCGCGCTCGCCATCGCCCTCGATTGTAGCGGCGTCGCGGGGGCGCTGACGGCCGCTGGCGCTGATGACGCGAGCGCGTTTGCCAGCTGCGACGGCGCTTGCCTCGAAGCGCTGTGCGTCGACGCGATCGCCGCGCTGTGGCAGAGAGCTCGCGACGCCACCGCCCTCGCGCCCGCGCGCTTGATGGTGAGCGCTTCCGGCGCGGCCTACGTGGGCGACGAAGCGCAGGTCGCCGGCATCAATGGCTCTTGGCTCGGCTCGCTGGTGCAAGGCGAGGCCGAGGGGGCCAGCACCGGCGGGAGCCTCAAAGCCGCGACGCCCAGAGACGACTGAGCGACGGCCGACGGCCGGTCGGCGCCGCGTTCAACTGAGCTCACGAAGCGCTCGGCGCAGGTCGAGCACGAAAGCGTAGGCGCCGAGGCCCGCCTCCAGCGAGATCAGCGTGCCCGCGCGCGCCTCGCGGACGAGGGCGCGAAACTTGAGGTAGCGACGCGGCTCGATGCCGAGCAGGAGCGCCACCAAAGCCGGATCGCGCGGCGCGTCGTGAGACGAGCCGACCAGCGCTGCGCCGCTGGCGAGCGCGCGCGCCACCAGCTGATCCATCGAGGTGACGGCGGCCGCTGGGTCGCCGAGCGACAACGACGTCTCCACGACTTGCACCACGCCTTGCTCGCCGGCGGCGAAGAGCGGGGCGAAGCTCAACGAGCCGCTGCTCGACGGCCCCGACTGGGCGGGGCGCGGCGCTTTCGGCTCACTACCCTGCGCGACCTCGACCGCGACGGCTCCGCCGCTCACCGCGGGCAACGTCACGAGGGCCGCTGGCGGCGGCGACGGCGTGATCGACACGCTCGGATCCGGCGGCAAGCCGCCTCCCGTCACGGCGCGAGCAGCCGCCTCCCCCACGTCGGTGTCGGGCAGCTCGGACAGCCGATTGAGCCCGGTCGGCGTGCGTAGGGTCGTACGCGTTCCGAAGACGGGCTCGCCGCCGAAGCTCTCGGCGCGGCGCAGGGCCTCCACCAAGCCGCCCTCGGGCACCTCGAGCGACGCACGCTCCAGCGCCCGCGACTCCGGCACGCGGCGGTCGAAATCCTCCATCACGGCTCGCGTGATGGCCTCCAGCGACTCGTAAACGCCATCGCCGCTCGTGGCTATCGTCGAGAAGGAAGGGGCGGAGTGACGGTTCAGCGAGCGCTCGAGCTCGTCGATGGGCGTGACGTCGAACAAGTCACGCTTGTTGTACTGAATGACGTGCGGCACCTCGCCCAGCGATTTGCCGTGGGCGTGCAGGTTGTCTTTCAGGTTCTCCAGCGTCTCGAGGTTCGCGTCTTCGCGAGCGCGCTGTGAATCGAACACCATCACGATGCCGTCGGCGCCGGTGAGCACCAGCTTGCGCGTGGCGTTGTAGTGGACCTGCCCTGGCACCGTGAACAGCTGCAAGCGCACGCCCATGCCGCGCACGTGCGGCACGCGGATGGGCAGAAAGTCGAAGTACAGCGTGCGGTCGACCGGCGTCGCCAGGCTGACCATTTTGCCGCGGTGCTCGGGCTTGGCCGTAGCGTGGATGTGCTGCAGTGTGGTCGTCTTCCCGCCGAGCCCAGGTCCGTAATAAACGACCTTGAAGACGAGCTCCCGCGCGAGCGGATTGACGACCGGCATGAGGACGACTCGAGAGCCTACTCCGAATCTCGGCGGAACTGCTGGGCTTCTTCTACTTCGCGCAGCAATTTCCAGATCGGCGAGCGGTCGCACAGGACCACCGAGACCACGCTCGAAAGCAGGCAAACCGCGGCGATCACCCGCATCAAAGCGTCGCGCTTACGGGGCTGCGGCTCGCGCTCCATGAGCGCGCCGAGCCCGATACCGGCGACGAAGCCGCCGAGATGGGCGGCGTTGTTGGCGGGCAGCACGAAGCCCAAGATCGCGCAGTACACGAGGTTGTTGACGAGGATGCGCTTCCAGTTGGGGCTACGGCGCGCCATCAGCACGCCGACGAACGCACCCACCAGGCCGAAAATCGCGCCGCTGGCGCCGGCCGTCACGCGCGGGACGGGGCTCGCCGAGAAATCCCACCACCACAGCGTCGCCGCGAAGCCGAAGATGCCCGTGGCGATGTAAAGGATGAGGAAGCGCGCGGAGCCGAGGTGCGGCTCGAGGGTCCGCCCGAGGCTGACGAGCGACATCATGTTCAGGCCGATGTGCAGCAGGCCGAAGTGGACGAAGACGGCGGAGAGCACCCGCCACGGCTCGCCGGTCACGCGCTCGTGCAGGGCGCCGAGGCGCAGCAACGATGACCCCTTGAAGCTGCCGACGATCGACAAATCGAGCTTGAAGCCCCCGTCGCTCATCACCATCAAGCCGTAGACCACGATGCACATCAGCGCCATCAGCTTGGTCACCGGCACGCCGTCGGCCGAGAAATCGCTGAAGATGCCCTGCGCCGAGGTCGCGAGCGGCCCCGCCATTCGTTTGCCGCAGCGGTAGCAAGCTTTGTCGTCGATGCTGTTGAGGGCGCCGCACTGCGTGCACACCCGGGAGCCGGAAGCCATGTTCGCCCCGGCTAGCCCAATGTGACGCGCGGCGCAAATTGCAGCGATTCGGCGCTTCGCTTCGCGCAGGCGTAAGGCCGGAGCTATTCGCTCGTTCAGCCCAAGTGCCCCGCCTCGGCTGCTCCCCCGCGTCGGATCCTGGTAGATACCGGGCCGGTGTCTGCCGACGGGCCTTTCCCGGCGCGCCCCGCTCTGGGCGCTGCCCTCCCCTCCGCGGAGGAGCTGGCGGAGGAGCGCGCCTGGTGCGAGCGCGCGCACGGCGGCGACCGGGCCGCCCTCGGCGCGATCTTGCGCAAGCACGGGCCGCGCCTGTTCCGCGCCGTGCTCTTGCCCCGCCTGGGCTCGCGAGCGGCGGCCGAAGAGGCGCTGTCCGTCACCTACCTCAAGGTCGTCGAGCGCTTCGAGCAGTTTTCGTGGCAAGCGGTCGGCGTCTATCCGTGGCTGCGGGTGGTCGCGCTGCGGGTAGCGCTCGACCAGCTGCGCGGTCGCAAGCGCGAGACCGTCTTTCAGCCCGAAGATCTCGAGCGCGAGATCGACGCGGGAGAGCGCGAGGCGCGCGACGCGGCCACCAGCGAAGCGCACGACCTGGCCATGGCCAAGCAGCGCGTCGTCGAGCTGGTCGGACGGCTGCACCCGCGTTACGCCAAGGCGCTCACGCTGCGCGTCTTGGAGGAGCGCCCCCGCGAAGAGTGTGCCCGGCAGCTGGAGGTCACGACCGCGACCTTCGACGTCGTCTTGCACCGAGCCGTCGCAGCGCTCAAGAAGGAGCTGGCACGTGAGCCGAGCTGAGCAAGCCGAAACCGACGATCTCGCACCTCTCCCTGCCGCAGAGGAGGCTGCGCTATTGACGGCGCTCGAGGCCGCGCTCCGCCCCACCGAGCTCTCCGTCGACGTCAATGAGCGGCTGATCGAGCTGGCCCTCGAGGACCCGTTGGCGCCGCCGAGCGCGGCAGAGCTCGTCGAATCGGAGCGCCTGCGCAGCGCGCTCGACGAGGGCATCGGCCACGAAGACGCCGCGTTGCTCGTGGCCCTGCGCCTGGGTCGCGATCGCGATCGCGAGGGCGCGCGCGAGGCGAGCGACCGCGCCCTCGAGCGCGCGCTATCCGCGCCCGTCGCGCCGCCGCGCCGCAACGTGATCTACGCCGTCTTCGGAGCAGGTGGGCTGCTCGCGGCGGCGGCAGCAGCCTTGCTGTTGGTCGCTCCGAGGGGCGCGCCCGACCCCGCCTTCGCGGCCGACTACGCGCGGCCGCGTAGCACCGCGCCCCTATTCAGCGAGCGCTTCGAGACGGGCGAGACCAGCGCGCGCATCGACTTGATCGCCAGCAGCCGCAGCCGCGACCTGCGCGACAACCGCTACGCTGCTTGGGGGGTTCGATGAGCATTGCTCGCCTGCTGCTGGTGGTCGCGCTCGGCCTCGAGCTCGCCGCTTGCGACAAGCGTGAACCGAGCGACTGCGGGCCGAGCGGGCGCGTCGTCGATCCGGTTCTGCTAGCGTTTCTGAGCCAAGCCAGGAGCGCCCACCACCTGGCTGATCAGCACGAGAACGCGAGCGACGTGGAGGGAGCGCTGCGGGCGCTCGACACGCTCACGCGCTCGCCTCGTCCCCCCGGAAGCGCCCCCGAAGTGAGCGAGGTGCTCGCCGACACCCACGCGCGTCGAGCCGACCTGCTCAGCCGCGCCAGCCGCTTCGAGCAGGCGACCGAGGCCATCGACGCGGGGCTCACGAACGCGGCCGCGCCCACTTACTTTCGCGGGCACCTGTTCGAGGTGCGCGGGTTGGTGGAAGAGCGTCGGGAGAAAGCGCTGCGCGAGGCCGGTCGCGGCCCTGAGGCCGACCAAGCGCGCGCTCTCTCACTCAGCGCCTACGAAGAAGCGATGAAGATCCAGGCCGACGTGATCCAGCGCGCGTCGCCCGCCCCGAGTCCTTCAGGGCAGCGCCCGTAAACGTGCCAGCCCGGGCGGAGCTTTCGAGACACGCTCTCGCCTCCTTTGGTAGAGTGGCAGAGTTCGGGAGCGAGCGCTTGACGACAGCGACACACAGCCGCCTACCCCGGTTAGTGCCAGGGACCGACCTGCGCGGGCTCGCCATCACCCCCGCCGAGGCCTTCGTGATTTCGCGCGTCGACGGTGCCTCGACCGCGCTCGAGATCGCCGAACAGACTGGCAAGTCGCAAGAAGAGGTGACGGCCCTGCTCGAGCGGCTCGCGGTGCAAGGGGCGATCAGCTTCGAAGCAGCGGCAGAGCCCGCGGAGCGCCGCCCATCCCCCGCCCCCGTGCGGCGACCATCGGGCGGCCTTCGAATCGGACCGATCGTCGAGACGAGCGGCGAGCCCGAGATGAAGCACCCCGCGGCGTCGCTCTACGACCCCGCCGAGCTCGATGAGCCCGTCGACATCGACCTCGAGCGGCGCCGGCGCATCCTCGACGTCTTCTACAGGCTCGACCAGCTCACCCACTACCAGCTGTTCGGTGTCGAGCCTACCGCCGACAAGAAGGCGATCAAGGCCGCGTATTTCGAGGTGGTGAACGTGTTTCACCCCGACCGCTACTACGGCAAGAACGTCGGCCGCTTCAAGCCCAAGCTCGAGAAGGTGTTCGCGCGCTTGACCGAGAGCTACGACGTGCTGTCGCGCAACCAGAGCCGCGCCGAGTACGACGCCTACCTCCACGCGCAGTCGAAGACGCGCGCGTTCGACGCGAGCCAGGTCGAGAGCGCCGCGCATCGAGCCGCGCTGCAAGAGGTGATGCAGCGCATCCAGCAAGAAGCGAGCGTCGAGAGTCGTCAGCTCAGCCCGTCACTCTTGGCGTCGATTCCGCCCATCGCGAGCGCCGAGCCCACTTCGTCACCCGACGCTAGCGCGCCGCCGCGGCACGCCTCGAGCCCCACGCTGCGCCCGTCAGCCTCGATGCGACCGAGCGACCCCGACGAGCGCAGACGCGCGCTGGCGCGCAAGCTCGGGCGCTCGTCGCTCCCGTCCGGCGCCGACAAGGATCCGACGAGCTCGGCCGGTGACGTCGAGCAGCGAGCGCAGCTCGCGCGCGAAGACGCGCAGCGCAAGGAGTGGGCGGGCGAGGAGCTGAAGCGTCGCTATCAAGACCGCGTGCAGGCGGCGCGAGATCGACAAGTCGAGGTGTACACGCGGGCCGCGAAGCAAGCGCTCGACAAGGGCGACTCCGTCGGCGCGGCCAACGCGCTGCGCATCGCCGTCTCGCTGTCGCCGGGGGAGGCTTCCCTCGCGGAGCAACTTAGTGAAGTGTCGGGCCGCGCCAAGCAAGAGCTCGCGGCGAGCTACCTGGCGCAGGCCGAGTACGAAGAGCGGGACGAGAAGTGGCTAGCGGCCGCCCAATCCTACACGAGGGCCCTGGCGGGCCGGCCCGAGCCGCGAATTTACGACAAAATCGCGACCTGCCTGCTGAGCGGCGAAGGCAACCTGCGCGAAGCCGGCGAGATGGCCAAGCGCGCGGTGATGGCCGACCCGGCGAGCGCGCGCTACCGCATCACCCTCGCCCGGTTCTACGCCAAAGCGGGCATGAAGCAGAGCGCCGAGGGCGAGATTGCCCGAGCCGCGACGCTCGCCCCCAGCGATGATAAGGTAGCGGATTGGATCCGGAGGCTCAAGCGCGAGCTCGGCTGACGGTAACTGGTAAACCCAACGGAGCGGCGAAAAGGGCATATGGAGCGCGTCATCGGCATCGACCTCGGGACCACCAACTCTTGTGTCTCGATCCTCGAGGGAGACACCCCCGTCGTCATCCCCAACCGCGGCGGCTACAAGACGACGCCGAGCGTGGTCGCCGTGACCGAGGCGGGCAAGCGGCTCGTCGGACACATCGCCAAGCGTCAGGCCATCACCAACGCCGAGAACACGGTGTACGCGGCCAAGCGTCTGATCGGTCGCAAGTGGAACTCGCCGCAGGTCAAAAACGCGATCATGACGTCGAGCTACTCGATCGTCGAAGGTCCCCACGCCGACGTGCGCATCAAGCTGCGCGACAAGACCTACTCGATCCCGGAGGTGAGCTCGATCGTCCTCCAAGAGATGAAGATCATCGCGGAGGACTACCTGGGTGAGCCGGTGAAGAAGGCCGTCATCACGGTGCCGGCGTACTTCAACGACAACCAGCGACAAGCCACCAAAGACGCGGGCGCCATCGCGGGCCTGGACGTGATCCGCATCATCAACGAGCCGACGAGCGCGTCGCTCGCGTACGGCTACGGCAAAGATCTGGATCGCACCGTCGCGGTCTACGACTTGGGCGGAGGCACCTTCGACGTCAGCATCCTCGAAATTGGCTCCCACGGCGTATTCAAGGTGATCAGCACCACCGGCGACACCTTCCTGGGTGGTGAGGATTTCGACGCGCGCATCATCGATTGGCTGATCGGCAGCTTCCAGGAAGAGCACCAAATCGACCTGCGCCAAGATCGCATGGCCCTGCAGCGCCTGCGTGACGCAGCCGAAAAAGCCAAATGTGAGCTCTCGAGCGTACGCGAGACCGAGATCAACCTGCCCTTCATCATCTCGACCGGTCGCAACGAGGCCTTGCACCTACAACGCAGCCTGTCACGCCAAACGCTCGAGAAGCTGACCGAGGACCTGGTCGAGCGCACCATCGACATCTGCCGTCAAGCCATCGGCGACGCCAAGCTCGACGTCGACGAGATCGAGGACGTGATCCTGGTGGGAGGCATGACGCGCATGCCCGTGGTGCAGCAGGCGGTGGCTGCGTTCTTCGGTCGCGAGCCGAACAAGTCGGTGCACCCCGACGAGGTGGTGGCGATGGGCGCGGCGATCCAGGGCGCGGCGCTGGTGCAAGAGAAGCAAGACATGATCTTGCTCGACGTCACGCCGCACGCGCTGGGCATCATGACGTTCGGCAGCTACTTCGAGGAGCTCATCCCGCAGAACACCACCGTCCCCACCAGCCGCACCAAGATTTTCACCACCAGCCGCGACGATCAAACGGCGGTCAAGATCTTGGTCATGCAGGGGGAGAGCAAGCGGGCCGATGACAACGAGCTGCTCGGTGAATTCATCCTCACCGGCCTGCGTCGCGCGCCCAAAGGCCACGTCGAGATCGAGGTGACGTTCGAGATCAACACCGACGGCATCGTCAGCGTGCACGCGAAAGATCTCGAGACCGGTCAGGCTCAATCGATCCAGGTCACGGCCACGAGCGGCCTGACTCAAGACGAAGTGAAGAACATGATGTCGAGCGCGCAAGACTACCTGGTCGAGCGGCGCAGCGATGAGCAGTTCGAGGCGGCCAAGCAGGAGGCCGAGACCTTGATCGCCGAAATCGAGCACATGTTCCCCGAGATCGAGCGGGTCGTCGGCGGCGCCGACTTCGGGCGCGACGCAATAGCCAAGGCGCGCAGCGCCGTCGACAAGACTCGCGCCGCGATCGCGGCAAAAGACACCACTCAGATCAAGGAGCAGGTCGACCAGCTCGCGCGCACCCAGCGTATGTTCAAAGGAGTCGTATCCCGCGGCTGATCGCTTCGCCGCCCCCGAGAGCCCAGGCCATGAGCGACGACAACCGGAAGCCTCCGCTCCCGTCGCGTCCGACGTCGATGCCGCCGGAGGTGCCGGTCGATCTCGACTCCAGCTGGGACGACGACACGGTGCCGCGGCTCGAGCTCGATGACCCAATGTCGGAGAGCGCGTTCGATCGCGTCACCGCCATCCCAGAGCTGCCGTCGGAGCTGTTCGCGAAGCGGGTGATGGAAGAAGAGGGTCGAGAGCCAGCGCCGCCAGCCGCGTCCCGCCCCGATTCGCGAGAGCTGCCGCGCTTGGATAGCGAGCCGCCCGTCGTCTCGGTGAGGCCGCTGGATCCGATGGGCCTGCGCGAGCCGCCGCGCGCCGGCCGCGCCCTGTCGTTCGATGCCATCCCCGCGGCGGCGCCGCACTCGTTCGCGAGCCCCAACAGCGTCACGGCGCGCCCCGGCCGCAACCGGGAAGCGGACAGCGAGCGCACCCCGACTGGGCTCGAGCTGGCGGAGCTGAGCGCGCTCCCTCCACCCGCTACCACGCGTAGCCCTTCCGCTGGCGGGCTGGGGCGCGATCCCCGTGATCCGGTGCTGGAGCTCGATTTGGGAGACGTCGCCCGTTCAGGGCCGCCGCCGGCCGTGCTGATGCCCTCGGCCCCTGCCAGCGCGCGCGACGCCGAGCTCACCGAGATGAAGGATCGCTACGCGACCGGCGATTTCACGGGCGCGCTGGTGGTGGCAGAAGGGCTGCTCCAAATCAACGCCGACGACCTCGACGCGCAGCGCTACGCCCAGAGCTGCCGTGACGTGCTGACCCAGATGTACAGCGCGCGCCTCGGCTCCCTCACCCAGCGCGTCCGCGTCGCGGTGCCGGGCGACCAGATCCGCTGGCTCTCGCTCGATCACCGCGCCGGTTTCGTGCTCTCGCTGATCGACGGCAACTCGACGGTAGAGGAGCTGCTCGACATCAGTGGTATGAACCGGCTCGATGCGCTGCGAATCCTGTTCACGCTCTACGACCAGCGCGTCATTCAGCTCTCGCCGCGCTAGCTCGGCGCTCCGGGCCCTGCTCGGCCTCGCAGCGCTGGCCACGCCTCGCCTCGCCCGCGCCGAGCCGCCGCTGGAGCGGCCGCAGCCCGTCGCGAGCTACCAGCTCTCTGCACGGCTCGACGCCGAGCAGCACCGGGTCAGCGCCGAAGGGACGATAACGCTCGTCAACATCAGCCAGACGCCGCTGAGCGAGCTCTACCTGCATCTGTACATGAACGCCTTCAAGAACGACGACAGTCTGTTCTTGCGTTCGCCGTTCGGGGCCGGTCGCAGCGGCGATCGCGGCGGCAAGTGGGGCTACATCGACGTGCAGCGGCTCTACGCGCGCGAGCTCGAGAGTGAGCTGTGGCCGTCGCGCAGCGCCAAGAGCCCAGGTGATCCCGATGACGAAACCGACGTGAGAGTGCCGCTGCTGTTGCCGCTCGAGCCCGGCAAGACGCTCACCCTCGAAATAAAATTCGAGGTCAAGCTGCCCGAGATCGTCGAGCGTACCGGCTACGTCGGCGACTACCACTTCGTGGCCCAGTGGTTCCCCAAGCTCGCGCGCCTCGCCCCCGACGGGCGCTTCGCTCACTTCGCGTTTCACCCGCAGTCGGAGTTTTCCGCGAATTTCGGCAGCTACGACGTCACGCTCGACGTGCCCAGCGAGCACGTGGTGGGCGCTACGGGCCGCTGTGAAGACGCGCCCGCGGCCCCAGGGCGGCGCGCGCTGCGCTGCCGCGCCGACGACGTGCACGATTTCGCTTGGACGAGCTGGCCCGGATTTCGTGAGCGTCGCGAGCGCGTGGATCACGTCGACGTGCGCGTGCTCACCCCGCCCGGGCACGAGCGAAACGCCGCGCTCGAGCTCGACACGGTGCGCTACGGGCTCGGCTATTTCAGCGCCCGCTTCGGGCCGTACCCCTACTCGACCCTCACCGTCGTTCACCCGCCCGACGCCGCGGCCAACTCGGGTGGGATGGAGTACCCGACCCTCATCACCACCGGCGGCCCCTGGTACGCGCCTTGGACGGGCGTGCGCGGCATCGAAGCCGTCACCCTTCACGAGCTCGGCCATCAGTGGTTCTACGGCTTGTTCGCGAGCGACGAGCACCGCTCTCCGTTCTTGGACGAGGGCCTGAACAGCTACGCCGAGCACGCCGCGCTTTCGGCGCGCTACGGCGCGGGCTCGGGCTTCTCCGGCTTCGGCTTGCAGGTGGCGACGGAGGCGCTCTCGCGTAGCATCGCGGCCGCGCGCGGAAGAGATGAGCCGATCGCGCAGAGCGCGGCCGATTTCTTCAGCTTTCGCAGCCTCGGCGCCATCGTCTACAGCCGCACCGCGACGCTGATGAGCACGCTGGAGCGCGTTTACGGCCGGGCCGCCCTCGACGCGGCCCTCGGCGACTACGCCCGCTACGCGCGCTTTCGGCACCCCGAGCCACAGCACCTGCTGGATGCGGTGCGCGGCCGGCTAGGCGACGCGGCGGCGCGAAACCTGGAACGAGCGCTGTTCGAGCGCGGTCACGTCGACTACCTCGTCCGCGACGTGCTCGCGGCGCCGAGCGATCCGCGCGCGGGCGTGTTCGACGAAGCGAGCGGGCGGCGCACCGTCGCGCGCGCCGAGGTGCGGCCGGCGGTGCGCTGGGTCGGGCGCGCGATCGTGCTGCGGCACGGCACGCTGGAGCTGCCGGTCGACATTCGCCTCGACTTCGAGGACGGCTCCCACGAGCTACGCCGCTGGGACGGCGTCGGCACACGCTACGAAGTGAGCTACGCGGGCCCCTCGACGCTGATCGGCGTGACCGTCGATCCGGCGATGCGAGTCCTGCTCGACGACGACCTGACGAACAACGCCTCCGCTCGCGTCGATCACGGCACGCCGCGCAGCCTCGAGCGGCTCACTTACTTCGCGCAGCTGCTGCTGTCGGGAGGGCTGCCGTGAGCCTTCACGGCCCCGACGCGATCCGCGCGCGACGTCGCGGGGGCGTCGTGCTGGCGCTGGCAGCCTGCCGTTTGGCCTGCGGCGTGTGCTTGGCGTCGCCGCTCGCGTCGCTGCTCGGGGAAAGCGGCGTGGGCGCGCGCGCCGAGGGCGATCGCCTGCTGTTCGAGGGCGGCGGCTACCTACTGCTGGAGGTAGCGCGCCTACAAGGCCCGGCGCTGCTGGCGGCCGCGCGCGGCCTGCTCCCGCTGCTGACGCTCGGGCTGCTGCTCACGGCGCTGGGCAACGCGGTGTTGCTGGTCGCGTTGAGTGAGCCCGAAGAGCGGCGCGCCCGTGCCCTGCTGAGCGACGCCCTCGCGCGCTTGCCGACGCTGTTGTTCATCGGCGTCCTCGCGGGGCTGGCGCAAGCGGCGCTCTTGCTGTTCGCGTCGCTCGCCGCCGACGCGGTGCCGAGCCCGCCCACCCGACCTGTCGCGAGCAGCGCCGGTGTGCTGGGAGTGTGGCTCGCGGCTGCCCTCGTCGCGGGTGCGGTGGGCGGCGCGGCCGACGTGGCGAAAGCGTCGAGCGTGCGGGCCCGGGCCGGCGTGGCGGCGGCGCTCGAGCACGCGCGTCGAGCCTGCTTCACGCGGCCGCTCTCCGCGCTGCTCGGCTGGCTGCCCTACGCGCTGCTCATGATCGGTAGCGTGGCGGCCGCGGCGGCGGTCACCGGCTGGCTCGACGTGTCCGCGCCGGGCGCCTGGCGCGTCGCCGCCGTCTTCATCGTTCATCAGCTGGTCGTGGTGGGGAGCGTGATGCTGCGCGCCGGTTGGTACGCCCGCGCGCTCCGGCTCGTCACGAGCGTCCCTCGCCCCGGCCTTTCGGCGACGGGTTGAGCTTCAAGGCGCGCGGCTGTCCCAGAAGCTTTGCAGGTCGTAGGGCAGCGGCGCCGCCAGCGCGAGCGGCTCCTGGGTCATCGGGTGGATGAAGTCGTAGCGCTCGGCGTGCAGGAGCTGGCGCGGGTGCTCGAGCAGCGTCAAATCGTCCTCCGTCAGCTCGCCGTCAGCAGCGCGCGCGAGCAAGCGCTCGTCGGGGCCGTACAGCTTGTCGCCAACGACGGGGCAGCCGAGCGCCGACAGGTGCAGGCGTATTTGGTGCTGGCGACCGGTGTGGAGAGCGAGGCGGCACAAGGCGTAGCCGGCGCGTTCGCCGAACACCTCGATGCCAGTGCGCGCTTCGAGCCCTCGCCCGGGCGCGGCGACGCGCATCTTCACGCGCAGCGGATTGTCGGTGTCGAGTTCGACCGGCAGCTCGCAGAAGCGCTTGGTCGGCACGCCGCGCGTGACGGCGACGTAGGTCTTGCTCACCGAGTCTTCACCACCGAGCGAGCGCTCTTCGAGCAAGCGCTTGAAGGCGCGCTCGCTCTCGAGGTGCTTGGCCAGCATCAAGACGCCGCTGGTCTCGCGGTCGATGCGGTGGATCAAGGCCAAGAACTCGCCGGGGCGCGCGGCGCGCAGCCGCTCGATCACGGTGTTCCGGTGGTAGCGCGCGGTCGGGTGCACGGTCACGAGCGGCGGCTTGTCGATGGCGAGCAGGTGCGCGTCTTCGTAGAGGACGGGCAGCGGCACGTCGTCGATCTCTTCGAACGGCGCTCGCCACAGCGCGATGCGCTCGTCGGTCTTGACGCGATCGTTGGCGCGCAAGGCGCGCCCATCGGCCGCGTGCGCGCTCTGCTCGATGATGGCGCGCGCGCGGGTGCGGCTGGTGTTGCGGAGCTGCGTGCGCATGAACACGTCGAGGCGCATGCCGGCGCACTCGGCCGGCACGCGGTACACCTTCAAAATCGCGTCCTCGTGGACGCCCGGGGGGCGCACCGGCGGCGCTTCGGGCGGCGTGCTCTCGCGCGGCTTCATGGCCAGCCGGTGCGGCGGCGCCTCAGCTCGCCGCGCGCGGGCGGTGAATCTCGGTACCCACGCCGAGATCGGTGAAGATCTCGAGCAGCAGCGCGTGACGGCGGCGCCCGTCGATGATGTGCACCTTCTCGACCCCGGCCGAGACGGCGTCGAGCGCGCAGCGCACCTTCGGGATCATGCCGCCCGTGATCACGCCCTCGGAGATCAGCCGCTCCGCCTCGCGCGCGTCGAGCGAGCTCAGCCGCTCGCCCTTGGCCGTCTTCACGCCCTCCACGTCGGTCATCAGCATCAGCTTGGCGGCGTTCATCGCGCCCGCGATGGCGCCTGCCGCGGTGTCCGCGTTCACGTTCAGCGACGCGCCCGCGCGATCGACGGCGATCGGCGCGATCACGGGGATGAAGCCGCTCGAGATCAGCTGCTCGACGATCTTGGCGTCGACGTTCGAGACCTCGCCCACTCGCCCGAGGTCGACCATGATCTCGTTGCCCGCCGGGTCTTTGCCCTTGACCGGCTCTTGGCGCTTGCCGCGCATGAACTGGTCGTCCTTGCCCGACAAGCCGACGGCGCGGCCGCCATGCTTGCAAATCATGCCGACGATCTCTTGATTCACGGCGCCGCCGAGCACCATCTCGACGACATCCATCGTCGCGTCGTCGGTGACGCGCAGGCCGCCGCTGAACGACGATTTGATGCCCACGCGATCGAGCATGCTGTTGATTTGCGGCCCGCCACCGTGCACCACCACGACGCGGATGCCGACGTAGCGCAGCAGGCAAACGTCCCGCGCGAAGCTCTCCTTCAGGGCCTCGTCGACCATGGCGTGCCCGCCGTACTTCACCACGAAGGTGCGCTGGTGGAAGCGCTGGATGTACGGCAGCGCCTCGTGCAAAACCTTGGCCTTCTCGACGAGCTCGTCCATTTTTTTCCCGCCCCCTATAGCGCAAAAGCCCCCCCTCGTCCGGGAGCGGCGGCGCTCCTCCGGTCACCGGCGGCAGCGCGTCCCCCAACTCTCGCCTTCCACTCTTCCCATCTTCCTGTAATTGCCCCGATCCCGTTTCCCGCTTCCCCGCCTCCCTGTTGTCCCCCCGCCCACGCTGCGTTGGCAGGTGTGCCCGCCGCCCGAATCGTGGTAACTGCTGCGCCGCTATGGACGTCCTTATGGTGTCGGCTGAATTGTCTCCCTACGCTCGCGGCAGCGAGGTGGGGGACGTCGTGGCGGGCCTGAGCAAGGCGCTCCGCCAGCTCGGGCACCGCGTCACCCTCGCCCTGCCGCGCCACCCGGGCTTCGAAGCCGGCGGCCTGCTCATGGCGCGGCGCCTCACGCCGCTCTCGATCGGCGGCACCGACCTCACCGTGCTCGACGGTCAGCTCGCGTCGGGCGTGGAGCTCGCGTTGTTCGACGATCCGCCGCTCTTCGACCGACCCTCGGTCTTCGGTGAGGGTGAAGGTTACTCCGACAATCTGGCGCGCTTCGCCGTGCTTTGCCGCGGCGCCGCCGCCCTCGCGCAGCAGCGCGCCGAGCAGGGCAAGCCGTTCGAGATCGTGCACGCCTTCGACGCGCCCACCGCCGCCGTCCCGCTGCTGCTCAAGCATTTGCCGCAGATGGCGCTGCCCACGCTCCTGAGCGTGCTCGACCCCGCGAACGTGGGCCGCTTCGCCAGCGGGGCGCACGCTGCCTTCCCCGGGCTGCGCGGCCTGATCGGCGATTCGATTTCGCTGCTCGAGCTCGGCCTCGGCAGCGCCCAGCTCGTAGGCACCAGCTCGAGTGACGCGGCGCGTGAGCTTGGCAGCCCTCGCGTCTCTGGAGCGCTCGCGCCAGCGCTCGTCGGAGAACGCGCTCCCCAGGCGGTCGGCACGGGCCTCGACTACGCCGTCTTCAATCCTGCAACGGACACGGCCATCCCTGCTCGGTACGACGCGGAAGACGCCTCGGGCAAGGGCCGCTGCAAGTCGGCGGTGCTCAGCGAGCTTTCGCTCGAGCTCGAGCTCGACCGTCCGCTGGTGCTGGCGATCGCGACGACCAGCGCGGAAGCCAAGGTGCTGCTCGCCGCCTTACCGGCGCTACTGAAAAATGACATCGCGGTCGTGGCCAGCGTGCCCGCCAGCGAAGTCGATGAGCTGTCGCGTCTCGCCGCCGACTACCCTTCGGATCTTGCGCGCATCAAGGGTGAGGGCGAGGCGGCGCGGCGCCGCGCGCTCTCGGCCGCCGACTTCGCGCTCTGCCTCGACGGCAGCGCCATCACGCCTGCGCTCGTCCAGGCTGCGCAGCGCTACGGCGCGGTGCCGATCGCGCCCGCGCGCGGCGCCATGATTGACGCCATCGTCGACTGCGACGCCGAGCTAGCTACTGGCTCCGGCTTCCTGTTCGATGACGTGACCACCACGGAGTTGGTGGGCGCCGCCGCCCGAGCTTTCTCGGCCTACGGTTCGCCCGGCCATGCCCGCTTGCGCCGCCGCGTCATGCGCCTCGACGTCTCGTGGGAGAGGGTCGCGCGCCGCTACGCCCAGCTCTACCGCCGCGCCGCCAGCTGAGACGCGAACAGCGAGCCCGGCGGTTCGCTCAGCCAGCGCCGCCCTGGCCACCTGCAGGCGCGCCCGCCTCACCGCCACTGCCGCCCACCGGCACGGACGGCGTGCCGCCGTCACCGGCCGCGACCTGGCCGCCTTCGCCGCCTTCGCCGCTCGGACCGGCTCCGGTCCCGCCGCTTCCCCCCGCGCCACCCTCACCGGAGACGAGCTCGCACGTCGGCAAGTCCGTGTTCAGCTCGGCGGTCACGATGCAGGGCGACAGCTCGCGGCACGTCGGCGCGTCGTCATACGCCCGCTCGCACGCGGAGACGCTACGTTCGCGGTACTCGTAGCAGCCGCTGCCGCCGCCAGGCCGCAAGAACCCGGGACAATCGGCGAACGTGGGCGCGTCGCAGCCGAGGCGCTCGTAAGCGTCCTCCGCGGCCTGGCGCAGCCGCTCGCAGGCCGCGTCTTCGGCGACCAGCTCGCCCTCGCCGCCGGGCTGCTGCGCTCCTGGCACGGCCGGTACGTGCGGCTCCGTGTCCTCCGAGCTGGTGCAACTGGCGTACAGCGGCAGCCCACACAGGGCCAAGACCAGGCTGGAGCGCCCCCAGCGAACCCACGAAGCGGAAGGAATCCGGACGGACATCGGCCGGCATCGTAGCCTCGACCGAGGCGGCTTTCTAGGGCGACTCACAGCAGCTTGACGTCGACCTCGCGCTTGGATACCCCGGCAAGCATACATGCCCATCCGCCGCGCCCTGCTTTCTGTTTCTGACAAGACCGGCCTCCTCGACCTCGCGCGCGCGCTCACGAAGCGCGGTGTCGAGCTGCTCTCCACGGGGGGCACCTTCAAGGCGCTCTCGGCCGCTGGGATTCCGGTGGAGACGGTAGAGAGCTACACCGGCTCCCCCGAGGTGATGGACGGTCGCGTGAAGACGTTGCACCCGCGCGTGCACGGCGCCTTGCTGGCCCGAGCCGGCACCGACGACGCGGACCTCGAGCGCATCGGAGGCAAGCCGATCGACTTGGTCGTCGTCAACCTCTACCCGTTCGAAGAGACGCTGGCGAAGCCGGGCGCGCAGTTCGAGGAGCTGATCGAGAACATCGACATCGGCGGACCGAGCATGCTGCGCTCTGCGGCGAAGAATCACGATCGCGTCACCGTGCTGTGCGATCCGGCCGACTACGCCGCCGTGCTCGACGAGCTGACGCGCGATGGGGACGTGGGTCGCCTCACGAAGGAGCGCCTCGCCGCCAAGGTGTTCGCGCACACCGCGGCCTACGACGCAGCGATCAGCGGCTGGCTCTCGGCGCGCGGCGAGGCTGACGGCTATCCGAAATTCTACTCGGTCGTGCTGGAGAAGGCCTACCCGCTCCGCTACGGCGAGAATCCGCACCAAACCGGCGCCTTCTACAAGGAGCGCAAGGCGCAGCTCGGCTCGCTCGGGCGGGCCGAAGGCGTCGGAAGTGGGTCGAAAGAGCTCAGCTTCAACAACCTGGTCGACGTGGAAGCCGCGCTCGACGCCGTGCGCGAGTTCGAGAACCCGGCCGCGGTCGTGGTCAAGCACACGAACCCGTGCGGCGTCGCGACCGCCCCCACCCTCGCCGACGCCTACCGCGCCGCGCGCGACGCGGACGCGATGAGCGCGTTCGGAGGCATCATCGCCCTCAACCGCGAGGTCGACGACGCGACCGCCGCCATCCTCGCCGAGACCTTCCTGGAAGCCATCATCGCCCCCGGCTACGCCGACGGAGCGCTGCAGCGCCTGCGCGCGAAGCAAGCGCTGCGCCTGCTATCGACGGGTGGTTGGCTCGGTCCGAGCCACCAAGCGCGCCAGTTCAAGCGCGTCGGCGGCGGCTTCGTGATCCAAGATCGCGACGCCACCGGCGCCGGTGAGGTGCTGAAGGGTCGCGTGGTGACCGATCGCCAACCGACGGCGGCCGAGCTCTCGTCACTCGAGTTCGCGTGGAGCGTCTGCAAGCACGTGAAGAGCAACGCCATCGTCCTCGCCGCTCCCGGCAAGAGCCCGGGCATCTACGAGACGATCGGCATCGGCGGCGGCCAGACCGCTCGCGTCACGGCCGTCCAGGTCGCGTGCGACAAGGCGGGCGAGCGCGCGAAGGGCGCGGTACTCGCTTCCGATGCCTTCTTCCCCTTCCCCGACGGCGTCAAAGCCGCCGCCGCAGCCGGCGTCGCCGCCATCGCTCAGCCGGGCGGCTCCAAGAAAGACGACGACGTCATCCGCGCCGCCAACGAAGCCGGCATCGCCATGATCTTCACGAGCGTTCGTCATTTCAGGCATTGAGCCGAAGGCTCGATGCCTAAAATGAGCTGGGCTCTCGTTTGCGCCGACTGATGAGGCCGTGCGTGACGTCGCCTGCGGCCCGTCGCCAAAAAAATGATGTAGATCCGAGCACTTGGATCAATACATTTACTGTAAATTCTAGGCACCCGGAGCCGCTGCCACCGCGGCGCTCCTGAAGCCGCCGCCGAGGGGCTGGCCTCGAGGCTGCGGCGGCCGCACGGCGCCGAGGAGTGACGGACGACGAGCGACGCGGGGAGCCGTCGCAACCGGCGAGTCGCGCGGCGCATGCGGGACCCTCGCGGCGGCGGAGCCGACGCAAGAGGGCCCCCGCCCGCGCGCAGGGCAGAGCCCGAGCACGGACGGGCCGCGCGCCTCCGTACGAATTGGGGGAGCAGTTTATTTGGCCCAGCTTGGGACGCCGTGAGAAGCACTTCGATAACGGCGAAGCGTCCCATGGTTGTCATTCCTCGAAATTGTGACGTCTGCAAAACCGAGTTCGAGCTGCACTTCCGTTACCAAATGGAAGAGCGCAATGAGCTGACGGAGGGCGGCGAGACCGTCACCCGCTACGCTTTTTACTGCTCACAGAGGTGCCTAGAAGCGAGCCACAAGGAGCGCTCTGACGGCACCGTCGCCTGCAACGCTTGCGCGAGCCGCTTCACGGTCGAGCTCGCGGCGCAGGTGCTGTTCACCGGCGGTCAACGCCACTACGCCTGCAGCCCCGACTGCCGCGCGCGCATCCTCGACGGTGTGCGCAGCGTGCGCATCGGCGAGCTGCGCCAGAACGAGTACGAGCTGCCGGGCGACTCCGAAGAGCTGCCTGTGGCGGAGCCGATCGAGCCGGCCGACAGCGGGCGTCCGACCGAGCGCGTCCCGCCCGCGCTGCCGCCGGCGATTCAGGCGCAGCCGCGCCACGAGACGCCTCCGCCGGCGCGCAGTGAGCCGCGCAGCAACGTGCGCCGCTTGCGCCCCGGGAAACCGCAAGTTTTGGCGGTTTTCAACCACAAGGGCGGCACCGGCAAGACGACCACCTCCGTGCAGATAGCGGCCGGCCTCGCCGCGAAGGGCGCGCGCGTGCTGCTCGTCGACACCGACGGCCAAGGCAACGTCGCCACCTCGCTCGCCCTGACCAGTGAGCGCTCGCTCTATCACGTGATCGTGATGGGGCTGGCGCTCGAGCAAGCGGTGATCGAAGCGCGCCCGAACCTCGACGTGCTGCCCTCGAACGAGACCTTGGCCGCGGCCGAGCTCTACCTCGCGGGCCAGAAGCGCCGCGACCGCGTGCTCGCTCAGCGCCTGGCACGGGCGCGCGAGATGTACGACTACGTGATCGTCGACTGCTCACCCAGCCTCTCGCTGATGAACCAGAACGCCTTGGCGTTCGCGGACGCCGTGCTGTGCCCGGTAGCGTGCGACTACCTGTCGCTCGTGGGCGTGCGCCAGGTCCTGCGCACCATCAAGCAGGTGAACCGCATCCTGGGTCACGCCGTGCACCTGTGGGGCGTGCTGCCGACGCAGTTCGACACGCGGGCCCGCATCTGCCGCGAGGCGCTGGAGACCCTGAAGCAGAATTTCGGAGACGCTTGCCTCTCGCCGATTCACTACGTGAGCCGCGTGAAGGAAGCGCCCTCCGTCGGAAAAACGCTGTTCGAGTACGCGCCAACCTCGACCGCGACCGAAGACTACTGGCGCGTGGTGGAGAAGCTTCTTTCCTCGACTGCTGCAGCCTCCGCGCCGCAAGCCGCCGAGCAGGCTGGAGGTGTGAAATGAGTGACCGTAACGACTTGCGACAAGCGACTGCGAAGGTACTGGATCCGGCGGACGTCGACGGCGTCCTCACTCAGAGCTACTACTCGACCGCGGCCGGCGCCGGCTCCCGCCCGCAAGACCCGAACGCCGAGAAGCCGACTCACTACAAAGTGATCTGCATCTCCATGTACACCGAGGACCTGAAGCGCCTCGACAACATGGTCGACTCGCTCAAGGCGCGCGGGCTCACGAAGGCGAACCGCAGCGCCCTCATCCGCTACGCGCTCGGCGCCGTGAACCTCGAGACGGTGCCGAAGGGTCTCTGAGCAGGTCGGTGGGGGGGAGGCCTGGTGACGGGCGGTCCAGCTGGCCCGCCCACCGAGCGCCTCCTCGGCTCGACCCCAGTCCACCCGCCGACCCAGCACTTCAGATACGGGCGCACGCTCCGCAACGTCCCCTGGGACTACTGTCGACGTCGCTCGCATCGCTTTTTCTCGAGGGCTTGCGCCCCGCGGCGGTAAAATAGCGGAGGCTCGGCCATGAACCGCCCGACTCACGCGCGCTTTCGGAGCGCAAGCACGCTCGAGCCACGAGCGCTCGGCGCTCACGCGCCGCGCGCTGCCGAGGGCGAATGACGAGCGCGTACGCGCGCCTCGACGTTTCGGCGGATGCGCTAGCGCTGCACGAGGACGCGGACGTGATCGACCTGCACGTCGACTCGTTCATTTGGCGGCGGATCTTCGGCTACGACTTGCGGCGGCGGCACGCGGCGTTCACGCGCGGCGTGATGATGAGCCAGTTCGACCTGCCGCGTGCGCGCGACGCCGCCATCAACGGCGCGACGTTCGTGATCACCACCAACCCCTTGGGTGACGCCCGCGATCGCGAGTCGAAGTTCTTCGAAAACGTGAGCGAGCTCACGGCGCTGCTCGAGTCGCCGGAGGCGAAGGCGCGCATCGTGCGCACGGCCGCCGAGTACCGCGCCGCGCGCGCGGCAGGCGCGTTCGGCGCGTTCCTCGGGGTGCAGGGCGGCAACGCGCTCGCCTACTCGCTCGACGCCATCGATCGCGTCGCCCCCGGCTCGATCTTGCGCGTGACGATCCTGCACCTGACGAGCTCGCGCCTGGGGGCGACGAGCTCACCGCTCGGCCGAAACCTCGGGCTCACCGGGTACGGCAAAGACTACGTGCGGCGGCTGAACGCCCATAAAATCCTCGTAGATTTGGCGCATATTTCGCGGGCCGGCTTTTGGGACGCGCTGGACGCGCACGACAAGACCCTGCCTTGCGTGGTCACTCACACGGGGGTCTGCGGCGTGTTCCCGCACTGGCGCAACCTCGACGACCAGCAGCTGCGCGCGGTCGCGGCCAGCGGCGGTACCGTCGGCATCATGTATCACTCCGAGTACCTCGGCGATCCGCTGTTCCGAGGCCGCTTCGAAACGATCGCGCGCCACATCGAGCACGTCATCGACATCGCCGGCGAAGATCACGTCTCGCTCGGCAGCGACTGGGACGGCTCGATCGTCACCCCCCGCGACATGCAGACGTGCCTCGAGCTGCCACGGCTGACGCAAGCCATGCTCGACCGCAAATGGAGCGAGGCCCGCATCCGCAAAGTGCTCGGCCTCAATTTCCTACGCGTCGTCGAGTCCGTCCGAGGCTGAGCCCCCGGGGCGCTCAACAGGTCGCACGCCAGCGGCCCTCCCCGAGGCCCGATTTTAGTGTTCGGTCCCCCGAACACTAAATGCGCCCCCTTCCCCCCTCCCCCCCTTCCTGTTCTCTCTCTCTCTCTCTCTCTCTCTCTCTCTCGCCCGCTCCCCGACTCCCCGCCTCCCTGTTATCCCCCCGCTCCCGCCGCACAAAACGCCTCGGGCGCCGAATGACTTCGACGCCCGCTGCGTACATACCGTGACTGAGGAGGACGTAACGTTGCGTGACTTTCAGACCGCTTCGGCTTCTTCGCTCTCGAAGTCGTCGTCGCTGTCGAAATCTTCTTCTTCTTCGTCGTCGTCGAGGTCGACGGCGCGCGGGGTGGCCTTGACGGTGCCCTTGCCCTTGCCAGACAGCTCTTCCTTCGAGAGCTGCGGCAGCCGGCGCTTGCCGACGGGGCCCTCGTCGACATGATCGCGCAGCGAGTACATGTCGGAGAGCGCCTCGAGCTTGGCCAGCGCCTTGACCTCGACCTGGCGGATGCGTTCACGAGTGAGGTTCATGATGGCTCCCACGTCTTCCAGCGTCGTGCCGCCGCGATCGGCGACGTCGAGCGCGCAAGACTCGCCGAGATCCCACACCTCGAGATCCGGGAAGTTCAGCTTGATGGCTCCGGTGCGCGGCGAGACGTCGATGAACAGGTGGTGCTTGCAGGACACGAACGGGCACGGACGCGGGCCCTCGGCGCACTCGGCGCGGTTGCGCGGCTTCCAGTAGTCCGTCTCCGGGAAGAGCAGGCGCCCAATCTCGAGCTCACGCTTCGTCATCCGCTTGACGCTGATGGTGCGCGCGCGGACGTCACGCTTGCGGCGCGAACGGCGCTGCTCGCGCGTGATTTCAGGGGACAGCGCCAGCGCGCCGTCGACGCCGAGGTCCGCCTCGGCCGTGTTTTCCTCTTGAATTCCGCTGTCGAGCTCGTTTTCGTTCATGACGCTTCTCCGCTACGTTTCCCTGAAAGACGCACGTATCCCGTCCGACCTGCGCGGGTCGCCCTGCTCCGCCGCTTCACTTGCTCAGGCTAGCCAGCCGAAGCGGAGGCGACGCTTTCCAATCTGGAGCGAGACGTGAGCTTGGTTTCGATGGCCTCGAGGCGAGCCATCAGATCTTTGCTGAGGCTGCGGGCATCGCCTACGTCGCGCTGCACCGCCGAAGTGACACGCTCGGTCTTCCGCTCTTTGAGCACGCCCTCCAGCTTCTTGAAGATCCGCGAGAGCATCGACTCGAGTTGCTCGACCTCGCTGCGGATGAACAAGAACTCACGCTGGATTTGCTCGATCGTGTAGCTCTCCGCCATCATCTGCTTGATGCGCATGATCTGACGGACCACACCTACCGGATACACACCTTGCGAGCCCTGGTGCTTGCCCTTCCGACCGACCCGCACGCTGCGCGGGAGCAAGCCCAGTTGTACATACTTGCGCAGCGTGGCCTCGCTCAGCTGCACGTCGTAGCGAGCGAAGACGTCCAGGATTTCGGCCGAGGTGAGCCCCGCCACGTGGGCTTTTTCGAGCTGGGCGAGGGTTTCGGCGTCAATCATGGAAAAGAGTACCGGGCGGCTCGCTGTCGCGAGCGACCAGGCTCCCTCAGACGCTGGCGAATATATTCCACTGAATGGATCCGCCAAAGGAGTTAATGCACGAAATTTTGCGCCAATCCGCGGGAAGCTCCATGGACGCTGCGAACGCTCTCAGGGCGGACATTGTTTGACATATCTAAGGCGTCGTCCATGGAGCTAATGCACCGTCCATGCGCACATGGAACCACACGAGAAAACGGCCTCCGCACGCGCGCGCCGCGCGCGCCGCGCGAGGGCGCCCGGGCGCGGCGCGCTTCGCCGCGAACGCCGCACTTTTGTCCGGCCAGTTAGGACTTTGCTAGCCGCGCGCGGGCGTAGGTTGGCGGCGGGCGCGCTCCCAAAAAAGTGACGCTTCCAGGCCCACATATTGAAGTAGGCTGCCCGACGTTCATGGCCGAACGCCCCGCCCAGCAGACGTTCGACGACTTGGGCACCACGCGCGACGTGACGGCGAGCGGCGTTCGGCTGCGCGTCGTCGAGCGCGGCGTCGGACCCAAGGTCGTGCTCTTGCACAGCTCGTTCATGGATCACTCGACGTGGGGCGCCATCGCGGCCGAGCTGTCGGCCGACTACACCGTGATCACGCCCGACCTGCCGGGCTACGGCGAGAGCGAGAAGCCCGCACCTTCGCGCTTCGGCTACGGCGTCGATGCCTTCACGAGCGCTATCGCCGATCTGTACGCGGCGCTCTCGCTCGGGCGCGCGACGGTGATAGGTCACGGCTTGGGCGGCGCCATCGCGCTGACGCTGGCGGCGCGCCACCCGGAGCTCGTGAGCGAGCTGGTGGTGATCGATCCGCTCGCAGAGCCGCCGTCGACGTGGGCGTACGGCCGGCTCGCTCATCTGCCCTTGGCCGGCAGCTTGGTGTTCAAGCAGCTGCTCGGTCGACGCCTGTTCGGCAGCTATTTTCGCGAGCTTTTCGTGGGCGATCCCGCGGCCATCAGCAGCGCAAGGCTCGACGCTTATTACGACGTGTTCAACACGCCCGCGGCTCGCAGCAGCGTGCTGGCCACGCTGCGGGCGACGGTGGACACGCGACCGGTCGCCGCGCAGACGAGCCGCATTCAAAAGCCGACGCTGGTGCTGTGGGGGCGCCGTGATCGCTTGCTGCCGGTCAGCGTGGGGCAGCGCTTGGCGCGCGAGATCCGCGGCGCGCGCTTCGAGCTGCTCGACGCCGGCCACGCGCCGCAGGAAGAACGTCCACGCGAGGTGACGGACGCGGTGCGGCGCTTCTTGCGCGAGAGCGCGCGCTCTTAACGAAGTGCCCACAATTTGGGCCGCCGCTGGCGGCTGCGCCTAGATTCTCGGCGATGCGAAGCGCGGTTCGGCTCTTGCTAGTGGCTCTGACGTTCGGCTGCGCGGGGACCCGCCCCACGACGGTGCGAGTGCTAGACACGCGACTGCCGAGCGCGCCGTGGCCCGAGGCCGCGCCGCACGATGCTGCGG
>JAEYWK010000180.1 GCA_023431345.1 Pseudomonadota bacterium | reverse complement strand
CGTCGGTGTTGCCGTTGCCGCTCGCGTCGCAGCCGCCGCCGCCGCCACCGCCGCCACCACCGCCGCCGTTCTCGCCCGTGCCGCCGGCGCCGCCGGTAGCGCCGTACCAGAAGCTCGCGAGCAAGTCGCCGCCCTTGCCGCCCTTGCCGGCGGCGCCGTTGCTGACCAGCCCGGAGCCGCCAGGACCGGCGGCGCTACACGCGCCATTGCTGGGCGTGACCGGCCCTTTGCCGGTGCCTGGCGTCCCACCTTTGCCGAAATCGGCGCTAACGAACAGCGCCGGATCGCCCTTCTGCCCGGGCTGCGCCGTGTAGTCGAAGCCGCCGGTGCACGATTGATCGCGCGCGCCGCCATCGCCGCCCTTGCCGCCGTCCATCGCGCGGGTGGAAGGGCTCGCGCTGCAGGTGTTGAGCCCCTGCGGGCCTCCGCCGCTCACGGCGACGCTGCAGGTGACTTGGGCGCCGAGGCCGTCCTCGCCCGCGGAAGCGTGCATGTCGTCGGTAGCGGCGAGCTCCGCCGCGTCGAGGCCGTCTTCCCCATCGACGCCATCTGCGCCCTTGCCCGCGCGAATGTCGACGTCTTTCAAGCGCAGCTCGGCCGCTACGGCGTGAACCGCGTAGCTCGAGAGCCCGCGCAGCGTCCCCGCTTTGGGACCCGCCGCGTTCGGGCCGATGATCACCAGATTCTCGAGCGTGGCTTCGGCGTCGAGATCGTGCGCCCACACCGCGACGAGCTCCTTCGTGCTCTCCTCGACGCTGCCGGTGATGCGCACTTGGTGCGGCTCGGCCGTGCGATCCCCGGCTTGCCAGGTGGCGTCGAACCCGCCGATGACGGCGATGCCGGGCTGGAGCACCGCCACCTCCGCGTAGCTGCCCGCTTGCACGTACACGCTGTCGCGTCCGCTCTCTACCCCGCGCGTGATGCCGTGCGTGATCGACCGACAAGGCGCCGCCGACACGAGGCCGCACGAAGCGGTGTCAGCGCCGCCCAGCGCCACGTAGATCACCTCGGGCTCGCTCGGGCCTGGGCCTTCGCCAGCGCTCGGCTCCCCGCCGTCGTTGTCTGCGCCAGCGCTGCCGGCGTTGCCACCGTTGCCGCCGCTGTGGGTACCGCCGGACGCTTCACCGGCGTCGCCCTGAGTGCCGCCGTTCGTCGCCGCACCGGTGCCCGATGTGCCGTTGCCGCCCTGGCTGCTGCCGCTGCTCGCGCCGTTGCCTCCGCTGCCACTGCCCGCCGCGGCGCCCGTGCTCGAGCCCGCGACCGGCTCGAACAAGGCGTCACCGCTGCCGCTGCAAGCCCCCACCAGCGCCGAAAACCCAAGCAAGCCCAAAGCCGATTTCATCAATCTCCCGTTTTGAACAACTGAATATGTAGTGTCAAGGCGCGCCCCGAGCCGCTCAAGTGTCGACGAGCGCGCGAGCGGCGGGCGCATTTCCTCTAATCGGCCATGACTTCGAGAGCGCTCGTCGAGCCATGCGTCTTGCCGGCCGGCTCCATCGCCATGGATTGTTTGGTGTTAAGCGCACACGTGAGTCGCTTGACCCCGCTCGACAGGGAAGGTTTGCTGTGCGGCGACGCGTTGTAGGGAAAGCGCGCCAGCTCACCCACCCAGCCTCCGGCTGGTCGTGAATTGGCCGCGGGTGTCAGGAACCTTCTGGCTCCTTCGAGCGTCCAAAGGCGAGCTGACATGATCAACAACGTGGGACCGGGTGGTAGGTGCGCGCCTTTGTTGCTGCTCGTCGGCTGCTTGTTGCTGTGGAGCTGCCGCCGGGCCGACGAGCGGCTGGAGCCGCGCTCGCTCACCTGGGCCGAGCTGCGAGCGGTACGCAGCGGCGTTCTCGTGACTCCACCGGGTGAAAGCGAGCGCGCTACCTGGCCGCGCGAACGCCTCGCGGACGGCGCGAAAATCCGCCTCGATGAGGGGGCGCTGGCGTGGCTGCGCCGGGATGGCGGGGCCACGCTGCTCGTGCGTGGCCCCGCGCGCTTGACGCTGCGCGCTCGCTCGCTGGCCATCGAGGAAGGTCGCGTCTTCGTGGACACACCACCCGGCTCGAGCAGTGAGCTCGCCACGCGCGCCGGCACGCTCGCGCTCGCCGCGGTGCGCGCGAGCGTCACCGTCCCCGCTCAGGGCGACCCGACCGCGTACGTACTCTCGGGCGAGGTGCGCGCCGACCGAGGCCGCGCGCGCGCCGGTGAGCAGCTCACCTTGAAAGCGGACGGCGCGGTGGCGGTGCGGCCCGTGCTCGGGTGGGACGACTGGACCGGAGGTCTGGCCACTACCGATCGCGCAGCGGCGCCCGCGCCGTACGGCGTCGGGACGGTCGGCGCGCGCAGCCCGGGCAACCAAGGGCAGCCGCGCTTCCCGCTCTCGATTCAGCGAATGGATGTGCGCGTGACGATCGACGGTGACTTCGCGCTCACCGAGGTCGATCAGTCGTTTTTCAACCCCAGCTCTGAGGTCGTCGAGGGGCTCTACGGATTTCGTACGCCGCAGCGCGCCATTTTGCAGCGCTTCGGCGTCGATCGCGAGGGCGTCGTGGTCTGGGGCCGCGTCAAAGAGAAGGCGGCCGCCGCGGCGCAGTACCAAGCAAACGTTTACCAGGGTAGCACCGAAGATCCGGCCCTTCTCGAGTGGGACGCGCCGGGGGTCTATCGAGCGCGCCTCTATCCGATCGGGCCCGGTGAGACGCGGCGCGTGGTCGTGCGCTACGCCGAGTGGCTCGACCGCACCGGTAACCAGGCCGAGCGCCGGCTCTACGTGTACCCCATGGCCGCGGAAGGCTCGGAAGAGAGCCTGCCGCACGTCGAAGAGCTCAAGGTGACGTTCGACCTCGAGAAGGCGGGCGCGCGCGACGTGCGAGTCGGCATGACCGGCGTCAAGAGCGGTAACAGCCTGGTGGTGCGCGCTCACGACTTCGTGCCTCGCGCGGACTTGGCGCTGGAGCTGTTCGACGAGGGCGTGAAAGAAATGCGCGCCTACCGCGCCCCGCACCGCGTGGATTTGGACGCGCTCGCGCCTTCGCGGCGCGGAGAGGCGGCGGCCAAGGCGCGCGCCGAAGCGGACTACGTGCTCGTGCCCGTGCGGCCCGCGGCCGCGAAGCTGCCGAGCGGAGGCCTCGATCTCGCGATCGTGATCGACGCCTCCGCGGCGACGGCGCCAGCGACGCTAGCCGTCGCCCGCGCCGCGACCGGGGCGCTGCTGTCCCATTTGGGCGAGCGTGACCGGGTGGTCGTCCTCGCGGGTGACGATGATCTGCGGCCGGTCGTGCCAGGCATGGCCAAGCTCACCCAGGTCGACGCCGCGGCTCGCCAGCGGGTGCAAGACGCGCTCAGTCAGGTGGCGCGCGGCGGGGCGACCGATCTGGGCGCGATGCTGTCGTCGGCCGCGCGTGAGTTGGAGCCGTCGCGCCGCTCCGCCATCGTCTACATCGGCGACGCCTCCCCGACAGTGGGAGAGCTCTCGCTCGGCAAGCTGCGCGAGAAGCTCGGCAAGCTGCCGGCGCCGGTGCGCTTGTTCGGCCTCGGCGTGGGCGACGACGCGAAGCTAGAGATCTTGGCCGGCCTGGCGCGCGGGGCGTTTGCGGAGCGCATCTCCGATGGCTACCAGGCCGCCCGCGCGGCTCTACGCGTGCTCGAGCAGGCCGAGCGCCCCGCGTGGCTCGGGACCCAGATCGATTTGGGCCCGAACGTGGAGCGCGTCTTCCCGCGCGACGCGAGCGCGCTCGTATCCGACGAAACCTTGTGGGTCGTCGGACGCCTCCCGCAGGGCAAAGACCCCGAGCGGCTCACGAGCAGAGGGCCGGGCGGGCAGAGCGAGCTGCCCCTCGCCGTGAAGCGCGTCGACGATCAGGGTGATTTGGGGCATCGCTGGGCCGCGGCGCGGCTCGCGCAGATGCTCGAAGACGGCGAGGGCCGCGCCGCGCAGGTCGACCTGGGCATGAGCAGCGGCATCATCACGCCCGTCACTTCCTTCTACGTCCCGACCAAGAACGAGATGGCGCCCGACGAGCGCGCCGAGTTGGAGGCGCGCCGAGCGAGCCTCTACCGCGACCGCTCCTCCAGCGGCTCGTCGAAGGTCGAGCTCGGGCGCGCCAGCGCGTCGCTCGCGACGGCGCCGGACCGAGACCAAGCCCTGTCGACGGACAATAAGGAAGGCGGCACCGGCACGCGCGCCAAGGCCGAAGAGGGCTCGCTGGGCAGCGCGCTTTCGAACAGCGGCGCCAAGCGTTACGCCGGGAGCGGCGGCCCCCACCAGCCGGAGCCAGCTTCAGCGGCGGCGCCGGCAGCTCCGACCGCGACCTCCGAGCTCGCGCCCGAGGCTGCTCCGCTGGCCGCAGCCGTGCCGGCACCGCCCCCGGACGTCGAGCAAGAGCGCAAGCCGGCGGCAGCGCGCAGACCGATGGCGGGGAGCAGCTCGCGGGGCGCGGGCGATAGCGGTAACGCCTGGGGCAACGACCCCAGCGACGCCTTCGGCTCCGGCGGTTTGGGGCTCATGGGCAGCGGCGATGGCGGCGGTGGCAAGAGTGACGGCATCGGGCTCGGCTCTATCGGAACCCTCGGCGCGGGCAGCGGGGCGGGAGCGGGCCAAGGCTTTGGTGCCGGCCGAGTCGGCGGGAGCCACGCCGCGCCGGCGCCGCGCGTGCGCGCCGGCGCGGCGACGGTAACGGGGCGTCTCCCCACCGAGGTGGTGCAGCGCATCTTGCGCCAGAATTTCGGGCGCTTCCGGCGATGTTACGAGCAAGGCCTCGCGCGCAATCCGAACCTCACCGGGCGCATCGCCGCGCGCTTCCAAATCGGCCGCGATGGCGTGGCCTCGAACGTGGGGAGCAGCGGGGGTGATTTGCCCGACGCCGAGGTCACGAGCTGCGTGCTCAGCGCGTTCAACGGCTTGTCTTTCCCCCAGCCCGAAGGCGGGCTGGTCACCGTCGTGTACCCGATGCTGTTCGAGCCGCCCTCAGGCGGCGCGACGACGACGCCCGCGCCCTCCCCGCGCACGCCGATCCAAATCAACGTGCTCGTCGGCGACTTGCCGCGCAAGCTCCTGCACTGCAGCGCCGCGGCTTCGGCGCCGCTCGAGGAACGCGCGGCGCTCTGGCGGGAGCGCTTGAGCCAGGCTGCCAATAGCCCGCAGGCCATCGCAGCGATCTATCGCGGCGCTCTCGGCGCTTGTGAAGCGCCGACCTACCGCGAGCGAGCACGCTTGCTCTCGCTGATGCTCGACGCGATGGCTGGCGTGGGCGGCAAGGTCGCGCTGTATCGCGTGATGGCGAGCGATCTCGGGGCGGCCGACGTGCTCTATCGCGGCATCTTGGCGCGGATCCGCACCCCCGAAGAGATGCGCGAGCTGCACGCGGCGCTCGGTCTGCAGACGATCGACCCGCAGATCTTGAACCAGCTCGTGAAGGAAACGCCTGACGCCGCCGAGCGCGCCCGCAAGCTGCGCGCCTTGCTCGAGCAATTTCCGGACGACTTGTCGCTGTCGCTCGAGCTGCTGTATGCTTATGAAGATGCGGGTGACGTGGCGGGAGCTCGTGAGCACGCGCGTCGCTTACGCGAGCGACCCGACGCCGACGCGCGAGCACGCACCGCTGTCGGTGAGCTGTACTTGCGCCTGGCAGAGCGCTCGCCGAGCGCGGACGAGAAGGCCCGCCTGCTCGCGGAAGGGCGCCGCGCTTTCGGTGAGATCGTCGAGTTTGCGCCGGAGGACCCGATCGCTCGCCGGCGCCTGGGCGATCTGCTGCTGGCTCACCGCTTCTTCGCGGACGCCGCGCGACAGTACCAAACCCTCGCGAGCCTGACGCCGGACGACGCCAAAGTGTTCTTGCTGCAAGCCTCGGCGGCCGAAGGCCAAGGCTTGCTGGAAGAAGCTCTGAAGTGGGCAGAGAAAGGCGGCGCCAGCGGCGCTCCCGACGGCACGAGCGGCCCTCTGGTGACGGCCCGCGCGCTCGCCGCGACTCACCTGGCCTGGGCGCGCCTCGTCGCGGCCGGCAGGCCCGAGGAGCTAGAAGCGCTGCGGGCTCGCGCCACGCGCGTGCTCGCGGGCGGGCGGCTCGAGGCGGCGCAGGCGAGCGGCGCGCGCGTCACCTTGACCTGGTCGCACCCCGAGCTGCACCCCAGCTTGTGGACCAACGCGCTCGGCACGCCCCTGCCGGCGCCCGACGGCGACGTCACGCTCGGAGTCGCGCAGGCCATCGTGCCGGAGCGCAGCGGCGCCTTCGTGGAGGTGCGGCTGGAGCCGAGTGAGGTGGAGCACGCGGCTCGGCTCGGGGCGACCGCCGAGCTGACGGTGGTGTTCGACGAGCTGGGCAAGGGCGAAAAGATCGTACGAAAGACGCTGAAATTTTCGCGAGGTGGTCCGCCGAGCCAGCGTTTTTCGCTCGCGGGCAAGGAGGTGCAAGGTGGCTGAGTCTCGCGTCTCTCGTGCGCTGACCGCGGCCGGGCCCCTGCCGATCGTGGCCCTGCTCTGCGCGATCGCGGCTACCTTCGTGCTGATTGGCGAATCGTGCAGCAAGACGCAAGGCGCGCTGCTGGCCACGCTCGCCGATCTGAAGCCGGTGCACGCCGGCGTCACGGTGGGGCGCGAGCGCGTGCAGTGGCTACGCAGGGTGTCGCTGGACGACGAGGTCGCAACGGACGCGGATGGGCGCGCCAGGCTCCGCCTCGATGACGGCACCGCCGTCGTGCTCGATCGCAACACCTCGCTGCGCATGACCGCCAAGGGCTTTCAGCTCACGCAAGGCCGCGCGTACGTCACCGCCCCCAGCGGCGCCCACCCGCAGATCGAGCTCGTCGAGCTGACGGCGTTGCCGAGCGGCGGCAGCGTCGGCCTCGAGCGCCGCGGCGCCAAAACCCAGGTCTTTTCCGCCGACAGTGAGCTCAGCGTGCGAGGTCGCGACGGCAAAGAGCAGCGGGTCGGCGCGGGGGAAACGGCGCGCCTCGACGGCGGCGCGATCAAGGTCGCGCCCGAGCGGGCGTACGACGATTGGACGCACGGCTTGGCGCGGCCGTGGGCCGCTCGCAGCGCGCCGCGACGCGCGGTAGGCGAGCTCTGGGGCTCGCTCGAAGGCGACGAGGTGGCGGGCAGCGCCGGCTCACCGCTGACGATTCGTTCGCACACCGTGGACGCCCGCATCGATCGCGAGGTGGCCCGCACCCACTGCCAAACCGTGTTCTTCAACGCTGGTAGCGCCAGCGTGAGCGGGGACTTCCGTGTCGCCCTCCCGCCAGGCGCGCTGGTGTCGGCGTTCGCGGTCGAACGCGCGGGCGCACGTCAGTTCGCGCAGATCGCGCTCGCGGAGCGCGCTCGCACCGAGCTCTCGTCGAGCGGCGGCGTGCTGGAGTGGGCCGGCGATGGCTGGCTGCGTGGCACTCTGCCCAGCATTGCCGCGGGCGAAGAGCTGAAGGTCGAGGTCCAGTACGTCGAGTGGCTCTCGCCGCGCCAGCAGGCGCAAGGTCAGCTCGTGCAATACCGCTACCCGCTCGTGGGCGACGGTGAAGCCCCGCTGATCGGGGAATTTTTGGCTCGCATCGACGCCAGCGCGTCGGGGCCGACTGCGGTGGCGGCGGGCTACGGCGCCAGCAGCGACGGTGGCGTGGTCACCGTGCGCCGCTCCGATTTCCGACCCGCCGCCGATCTGGTCGTCGACGTGCAGAGTGGGCGCTCGCAAAACCGCGCTCGTTTGTACACGGCGCCGCCCAGCGCCACCGATCCCGAGGCGGGCTCGGCCGTCCTGCTCCGCACCGAGCTGCCGCCGGCGGATGCTCGAGACGGCGTCACGCTGGCGATCGTCGTCGATACCTCGGGCAGCATCGAGCCGGCGCTGCTCGACGCCGAGCGCTCCCTCGTCGCGGCACTGCTCGCCGGCCTCGGCTCGCGCGACCGCGTCGTCGTGCTGTCCGCCGACCAAGGCGCCCGCCCCGTCGGCCCCGAGCAGCTCGGTCCCGTCGACGAGGCGCGGCGTCAGGCGACGAACGCCGCGCTGGCGCGGCTGTCGAGCGGCGGCGCGAGCGATCTCGGGCGCGCGCTCGAGGCCGCCGCGGATCTGCTGCCCGCCGACGCACCCGCCGGCCTCGTGGTCTACGTGGGCGACGGCTGGGCGACGCTCGGCGACTCCACTCCGGAAGCCATTTCGGCGCGGCTTTCGCGGCGCGAGCAAGGCGCGCCGCGAGTCGGAGCGGTCGCGGTCGGACCGCTTTCAAACCGGCGCGTTCTGTCGGCGCTCACGCGCGGCTCCGGGCCGCTCTACGAGATCGCCGACAGCGAGGACGCGGCGCGCGTCGCCGTCGACTTGATGTCCGACGCGCTACGCCCGGCCCTGGCGGGGGTCGAGGTCGACTTCGGGCCCGAGGTCGATCAGGTCTACCCCCGTCGAGCGCGCGCGGTCGCGGCCGGCGAGACGCTCACGGCCGTGGGGCGAGTGCGCGGCGCGCTGCCCAAGGCAGTGAAGATTCGTTACCGGGACGCGCGGGGCTTGCACGAAATCGTGCGCGCCGTCGACGTGCTGCGCGCCCAAGATCCGGACGACGTGCGGCGCCGCTGGGCGACCGAGCGCGTGGAGGACATCGTGCTCTCCGGCAAGGGGCGCGAAGCGGCCACGGACGTGGCGCTGAAGGCCGGACTGGTGACGCCGTGGACCGCGCTGCGCATTGGTAGCTCGGAGCCTTACGTGGCACGCGCGCTCGAAACGCGGGTCCTCGACCTCGCCTCCGATGGCGCGAGCCCGATCGGGCCCGTGCTCGCCTCACCCGGCGATCTCAACGGCACATTGGCCGCGTTCGATCGCGAAAGCGCCGGCGCGGCGTCGCTGGCCCAGGCGCTCGAGCTCTCCGCTTCGCGCGTGTTGTCGGGCGCGGCTGGCTCCGTGCGGGCTTGCCGGGATTCGCGCGCGGCCCTGCGGCCCGAGCTCGGCGGCAGCCTGGAGGTGGCGTTTACCATCGACGGTGACGGCTTCCCGCACGACGTCAGCGTCAAAGGTACCAGCCCCGCCGCCCACGACGACGCGCTCAACCGCTGCGTGAAGCTCGTGATCGAGGGCTTGCGCTTCCCGCGGGGGGCGACCGAGCGCGTGAAAGTCACGGAGCTGATCGCGCTGCCACCCACCCCCGCCCAGCTCGGCGCTCGCCAATGCTCCGACCTCTCGCGCTTGCCGATGCCGCTGCGGCGCGGCGCTTGGTGGACGCGGCTCACGCAGGCAGACCCGGCGAGCGTGTACGTGCAGGCCAAGCGCCAGTGCGAGCTGCGAACTTGGACCGACCGCCGCGCCCTGCTCGAGCTGATGCTGGCCAATCGGACTGACGGCGTCGAGCGCGTGCAGCTCGCCGAGCGGCTGGCCTTGCTCGGCGAAGGCGACGCCGCCAGCCTGCTGCGACGCGAAGCCGTGCGACGCGTGCAGAGCCCGGAGGAGCTCACGGCGGTGCGCCGGGCGCTGCTCGGCACCGAGCGCTACCCCGGTCAGCTCTTCGAGGAACGCTACCGCGCGGCCAAGAACGACGCGGACCGGCTGGAGGTGGTGCGCCGCTTCCTCGAGCTCGCGCCGCACGACTCGCGGCTGCGCCGTCGCCAATTGGCGCTGCTGGAGGCGCTCGATCGCCGGCCCGAGCTGATCGAGCTGTGCCGACAGCTGCGGAGCGACGCCTTCGCGGACGCGATCCTGCTCGCCGACGCCGCCTCCGCCCTGCGCCGCGTCGGCGCCGAGCTGGAGGCGCGCCGCACCTTCGGCGAGCTCTCCGAGCGCGCGCCGAAAGATCCGTGGGTGCGCGGCCTGCTCGGCGACCGCCTGCGCGCCGAGGGCTGGTTCGACGACGCCAGCGAGGCCTACGCGGCCCTGGAAGAGCTCGTGCCCAACGACGCTCGCGCGACGCTGCGCTCGGCGCTGGCGCATGCGGGCGCTGGGCGCCTCGACATCGCCGAGCGGCTGCTCGTGCGCGTCGCCCAGACGGGGGGGCGCAGCGGCGACGGCCAGTTCGGCGAGCTCTCGCGCCAGCTCGGCCGCGTCGTGGCGGAGAGCGCGCTCACCAGCCCCACCGCGAAACCGAGCGCCGACGAGAGCGCGCGCTTGAAGCGTCTCGTCGCCGGGCTAGCGCAGGCCGAGCAGGGCACCGTGATTCTCGTCCGAGCCGAGGCGCCGTCCGCCGACCTGAAGATCCGGCTGACGGATGCCGAAAAGCTCCAGCACGAGCCGGATATCGCGGCGCCCAGCGTCGGCCTGTACCTGCTTCGCACGAGCAGCGACGAAGCGCCCTCGAAGCTCCTCGAACGACTCAGCATCACCGGTCCCACCGAGCTGTCGCCGTCGCGCCCGATCCGGGTCCGCGTCGACGCGCTCGCCGCTTCGGGAGCGCTGGCGTCTCGCGAGCTCAGCCTCCCCATCGACGGCAAGCCTCTCGCCCTGGCTCCCTGACACGGGCTGCCACCGTCGTCATCCAGGAAGCCGCGAACGCGGCGCTCAGGGATACGCGCCGAAGTCTTCGAGCGTCGTGGCTTCGTCGACGCCCAGCATCAGGTTCAGGTTCTGGATGGCTTGTCCGGCCCCGCCCTTGATCAGGTTGTCGAGCGCCGAAAATAGCGTCAAAACGCGCTCGCCTCCCACAGCGTCGCCCAGCGCGAGCCCGACCTCGACGTAGGGTGAGCCGCTCACGGCCACCACCTCCGGCAAGCGCCGCTGGGGCAGCCTCACGAAGCGCTCGTGCTCGTAGCGCCGCTCGTACAAGCCGCGCAGCGCCGCTTCGCTTTGCGCCGCCGAGACGCGCAAGAACGACGTCGCGAAGATGCCCCGGGCCAGGGGCGCCGAAACGGGCACGAACGACAGCTGCGTGAGCTGTCCGCCGGCGCTCGCGAGCGCGGCCACGATCTCGGGCGTGTGGGGGTGCTCGAGCGGCTTGTACGCCCGCAGGTTGTTGGCTCGCACCGGGTGGTGGGTCGTCGAAAGTGGCACCGCCCCCGCGCCGCTCGAGCCCGTGATGCCCACGACCTCGACCGGACCGCTGAGCAGCCCCGCTTCGGCTAGCGGCAGCAGCGCGAGCTCGATCGTCGTCGCGAAGCAGCCCGGCGACGCCACCCAGCGCGCCCCCCGGATCTGCTCGCGGTTGAGCTCCGGCAGACCGTAAACGAACTGGCCGAGCAACTCGGGCCGGGGATGCTCGCTGCCGTAGTAGCGCTGGAACGAGTCGGCGTCAGGAACCCGGAACGCCCCCGACATGTCGATGAGGCGCGCCCCGCTCTGCTCGGCGGCGGCCACCACCTCGAGGCTCGCCGCGACCGGCAGGCCCATCAAGACCAGGTCGGCGCCCGCGATCGCCTCAGCGGCGGGCAGATCTTCGAACCTTAGCTCGGTCGCGCCTTCGAGGTGAGGATGCGCGTCAGCCACGTTTTGCCCGACGTGATCCTTGGCGACCACGCGGATCACCTCCGCCGCGGGGTGTCGCAGCAAGCGGCGCAGCAGCTCCGCGCCCGCGAACCCCGAAGCTCCGAGCAGCGCGACCTTGGCTTTGGCCATCGAGCCTCAGTTTGGCGCCGAGCTGACGCCACGACAAGCGGGGGCTTTAGCGCTCACCCCAGTCGGTCGGCATGATCACGCGCTGAATGCCGGCGATGGTGAGCCCGCGAGCGCGCCGGCGCTGCACCAGCTCGACCTCGACGGCGTCGAAGCGGCTCCACATCGACGCGCGCCGGATCGCCGCCATCAGGTGATCGCTCGCGCGCGGGCCTAGCTCGCGGATGTGACCGCTGAGCACGACGCGCTTCAAGCCGCACACGTTGAGGATCGAGGCGATGCAGCTGGCGGTCGCGTCGAGCGCCTCCGCCAAGAAGCGCGGGAGCTCCGGACCCTGTGCCGCGCGGCACACGTGCGAAAAGGTGACGCTCGGATCGCCCGTCAGCTCCGCCAAGCTCTGCACCAGCCACGGCTCCGCGATCAGCGTCTCCAGGCAACCACGGTTTCCGCAGCCACACTGCCGCTCGTTCCCGGCGATCGGCGTGTGTCCGATCTCTCCCGTAGCGGGCACGCTGCCCTCTTGCGGCCGCTGCCCCACCACGATCGCGCCGCCGACGCCGTCGCCGAAGTCGACGAGCAAGAAGTCGCTGGCGCTGGCGCGGGTGCCCACCTCGGCCAGCGCCAGCGCGCGGTTCTCTTGAATCAGACGCACGGGGGCTCGAAACACCTCTTGAAAGGTGGTCGTCATGTCCGCGCGCTCGCACCAATGCAGGTTCGGGCAGAGCAGGATCTTGCCGTTGGTTTCGTCGACCAGGCCTGGCACGCTCACCATCACGCCCCACGGCCGCCGGATGGACAGCGAGGCGGCGTGCTGGCGCAGACGCTGCCGCCAGCTCGCCTCGTTGCTCGGGGTGCGAAACTCGACGTCCCAGCGCTCGTCCTCGGGCAGCGCCGCGGGCACGGCGGCGAGCCGCGTGCGCTCGACGCCCAGCTCGACGATCACCAGTCTGGCAGGGCTCTGTGAGAGTCGGAGCTGCTTACCGGGTCGCCCCACCGACGGACGGCCACGCGCCAGCTCGCTTCCCGCCGTCAGCTCTTCCACCACCCCGGCTGATGACAGCTCGTCGATGATCTTACCGGCGGTTGGCTGGCTCATCCCGCCCGCCTTGGCGAGCTCGGCCCGGGTGGCGATGCCGCGGCGTAGTAGCTGCTCGACCAGGCGGGCCTGGTTCGTCAGTCGCAGCGACTTCGGGACGGCCCGCATTTAATTAATATAGTTACGTATTGCCACGCGGACCAGTCAACTTTCGGACCGCTCGCCCGGGGCCCGCTCCGAGAGCGACTCGCTCCGAAAGCGGCTCGCCCGCGTTCGGGGCTCAGGACGTCACGGCGCGTCGCTGCAGCAACGAAAGCCGGTCTCGGTGCCGTTGTAATAGCGGTCGTGCGCCGTCTGCGCCGCGCGGCAGAAGTTCCGGCTGGGCTGCCAATAGGCGCCCTTCATGGCGGGCCGCGGCGGGCCCTTGCCGTCCATGGCGACGAACTCCTCGAGGTTGCCCGCCATGTCCATCACCCCGAACGGGCTCTTGCAGCGCGAGAAAGAGCCGCCCGGCGCGCGCAGATCGCGCAGCTTGCCTTCGGGGCTCACCACGTCGGTGCGATCGGCGTTGCAGGCGCTCGAGTCGCGCGAGAAGCCGTAAGGATACGGCCGCATCTCTTCACCCTCGCAGGCGAAGTTCCACTCGCTCTCGCGGCACAGGCGCTTGCCCTGCGCGGCGCACGCCTTCTCACCGTGCGTGAAGCTCCGGTGGTTGGCGGGCAGCGACTCGCCGCTCTCCACGAACTCGGTGCGATCGATGCAGAAGCGCAGGCGCCGGCGCTCCTTCGATAAGCACACGCTCGGCCCGTACTCGGCGCAGCGGAACTGCTCGTAGCGGCCCTTCGGATCGAGGTACTTCTTACAGTTCAGCTGCACGTTGGGGCAGTAGTCGCCTTCGACCAGCACCATGTTTTCGCCGCAAGCAGACGCGGGCTCTTCGAGCGGCAAGTCGAGCACTGACGCCGTGGCCAGCTGCTCTTCCCGCTCCGCCCGCGGCGCATGCGCAACCGGCAAAGGCGCCGGCTCGGTCGACGCTTCCGCGCGCTGGCAGCCCAGGATCAGAAGCCCGCCCAGCGCCAGCAGCAGAGCGTTACGCGGTTGGCTCGTCTGCCGCAACGACGCGGCCCTGGCTCGATCGGCAAACGGCAAGCCACGGACCTTTATTTAAACCCGCCACTCGGTCAACCTGATTTCGCGCCGGCCAACCGACTCATTGTCGCCACAGTCGATCACAACGATAGAAATTTCAACTCATTGCACTCTTACACTCCGACTATCGCCTTGCGTCGTTCACGCACTTTTGCAGCACCCTCGCCCCTCAGCGACTACTTCCTCCTCCATCGCTGAGGGGCCGCTCCGAGCCGGGGCCGCTCGCTTCCGCGGCGGCTCCTTCGGCTGCTCCGCAGCAGCGCACACCGATCTGAATGTCTTTGAAGTAGTCGTCGTGCGCAGTGGTCGCAGGGCGACAGCGGTTGCGCGCCGGCATCCACCAACCTCCCTTGAGCGCGTTGCGGAACGGATGGTTCTTCTCGAAGCCTTCGCGCGCCACGGGCTCATCCATATTGCCAGTCATGTTCTCGACCCCGAAGGGGCTCTTGCACTCGGGGCGGCCATCGGCGGGCTCGCGCAGATCGCGCAGCACCTGCATTCTCGGATTCTTTTCGAACAGATCGGTGCGATCTTGATTGCACACCGGTCGCCGCTCGTAGCCATAGGGGTACGGGAGCATGTCCTCGCCCTCACAGGCGAAGTTCCACTCGCTATCGGTACAGATGCGCTTGCCGATCGCCTCGCAGGTCTTGCTCGCGATGTCGAAGCTCGACCAGTTCTGCGGCAGCTTCTCGCCCGGCGGAGTGTACTCGTGCCGATCGATGCAGAAGCGCAGCGGGACGCGCTTACCCACGCAGCGTGATTGCGGCGAGTACTCGGCGCAGCGCGCGAACGGTAGCGACGGATCGTCGAGCCAGCGGTTGCAATCTTGGCGGACGTCGGTGCAGTAATTGCCCTCGACCAGCACCATCTCCGCCGGGCACGCCGGCGCCGGGGCCGCGACCGACGCGACGGGCACCTTCGGGGGCATCAGCGGTCGGGTGCTCGGCACCGGCGCGGGCACTGCCGCCGCACGTCGCTTGCCCCCGAACGCCGCTCCCGAGGCCACGAACCCCACCCCTACGATGATGAACAAGCCCAGGACGGCATGAGTCTTACTGAAGCCGCCGGTCGCGCCGCCCCCCCGCGCAGCTGGGCTCTCGGGCGGTTCGCGGGGCTCGGGCTCGGTCGGCACCACGACAATCTAAGCATTGTCGGCGACAAGGCGCACTTATTCGCGAATTTCGACGGCGGTACCTTCGCCCATGTCCGTGCCGATGTTGATGCCGTGCCAGCCGGCGGGCACGGGCGGATCCGTCCACAAGAAGACGTAGCGAGCGTCGATCGGCGCGAGGTTGATGCAACCATGACTGCGCGGAGTGCCGAACACGTCGTGCCAATAGGCGCCGTGTAGGGCGTAGCCTGCGGCGAAGTATTGAATCCAGGGCACGTCGCGCAGCTCGAAGTCGGACGAGCCGCGGCGCATCGTGATGCCGTACTCCGGATCGCGTCCCTTTTTGATGTTGGCCAGCCGGCGCGCGTCGTCCTCGGAGAGCTTGGCGCCTTTGGCTTCGGCCGCCTTCAAGCGCGCGATCGTCGCCGCGGCGACGGGAGACTTGGGCGCGGCGTGGGCGCGCGAGCCGCCGGACACGCTCGAGTTCTCCTCCGAGTCCATGGCGGCCGCGATGTGCTTGCTGGTCAGGCGAAACGAGCCGCGCGGCGTGGCCAGCGTCGTCTTCGGATCACCCAAGCGGTCCCGCCCCGTCGACACCAGCGTGGCGTAAACGGGCTTCTTCCCTTCGTACAGCACGAGCGCTTGTTGCGTGAGCGAGACGTCGATCCACTTCTCGCCCTTTTCGGCGCTGGCCGGCAGCTTGGGCGGAGCCTCCGCGACGGCCAAGTCGCGCGCACGCAGCCAGACCGTATTGTTCTTGAGCGTTTGATAATATCGCTCGCCACCCTTGATGCGCGCCTTGCCGGAGAGCGGCACCACGACTCGGAAGGGCAGCTGCTCGTCGGCGCGCGCCTCGTCTTTGCCTTTGATCAGTTTGTACGTGCGGGCGTCTTGCCCGGTCACCCAGGCCAGCGGCAGCGGCAGCTTCTCGCTCAGCGCAACCCCGTGGAACGGTGAGCCGCTGTCGGGCTTGAGCTTGGTGGTCGGGATCAGCCTCATGTCGACCGTGATCGCGAAGCGACGCGCGAGCCCGTCGCTCTCCGCGTTGAAAGCGCCCACGAAGGACAAGCCCGTCTTGCGCCGTACCCGATCCGCGAACACCGCGTACTCCGGCACTTGATAACCGGACACGTTGGGAATTTTTCGCCCGCCGTCGAGCCACCACGGCACTGGGTCGCTGTCGCTTTGGCCGCCGAACAGCTCGTTTTCGCTGAGCTCGGTCGAGGCGCGAAAGCCCGGCGGTGGCTTGACCCCGGGTCGCGCTGCGCCGCGCGGGTCGAGCAGCACGTCATTGGCGCCGAAGATCACCTTCTGCACGTCCGCCCGGTTCTGCTGAAACCAGTCGAGGTGCTCGATGAGCTTGAATTCGCTGCGCTCTTGCTCGCTCTTCGACGGCACCTTGAGGTACTGCGGCGCAGTGGCGCGGACGAACCCGTACTTGTACGGAAGCGGCTTCGATAAGTCGGGGCGTCGATTGGCGGCGCGGAGCAGCGGGTGCTCCGAGTCGATGCTGGCCTCGTCCGTGCAAACGTGGCCCATCGGGTAGACGTGGTACCAGTCGCCCTTGCAGCCGCGTCCCTTCACCGGCTCCCGGTCGCGCGGAACGCTGCCGCCGAGGCGGATGTAGCCCAGCTTTCGCGAGCCCGTGTCGGGCAGCTTGTAGACGGTGGCGGCGATGACGAGCGAGCCGATGCTCGCGGCGTCCTTCGGCGTCACCGTATCGAGCTCACCGTGATTGACCACGGGGCCGCTCGGCGGCACCGCGGCCGCGGCGGCCGAAGCGGCCGCGCTGGGGCTCGTACGAGCCTTGCAGCCGCTGCTCGCGGCGAGCATCAGGGCCAGGACGGGGAACGAGCAGCGGGCAGCCAAAGCCCGAGTGTCTTAGCTAAGGGCGGCCGCCCGCTCAACCCCTCAGGCCCGACGCGCGCCTTCCAGCTTGCCCTCGATGAGCGCGTAGAGGATGGCGACCGCCGTGTGCAGGCGATTTTCGGCCTGATCGAAGATGACCGAGCGCGGCCCGTCGATGACCTCGGCCGTGGCTTCTTCGCCGCGGTGGGCCGGCAGGCAGTGCATGAAGATGGCGTCCGCCTTGGCCTTGGCCATCAGCGCCGAGTCGATGCGGTACGGCCCGAGGGCGGCGTGACGCGCGGCCTTGGTGTCGTCGGAGTCACCCATCGACAGCCACACGTCGGCGTACAAGGCGTCCGCGTGCTGCACCGCCTCCTCGGGATCCGTCGTCTGCACGACCTCCGAGCCCGACTTCTTGGCGACCGCGCGCGCCTCTTCCACCAGCTCCTCGGCGATTTGATAGCCAGGCGGAGCGGCGATCGCGAAATCAGTGCCCGCGAGGGCAGCCGCCTGCATCAGGCTGATCGCGACGTTGTTACCGTCACCCACGTAAGCCACCTTGCAGCGATCGAGCGGGCCGCGATGCTCGGCGAGCGTGAGCAGATCCGCGATGCTCTGGCACGGGTGATGGCCGTCGGTCAGCGCGTTGATCACAGGGATGGTGGCGGCGGCGGCCAGGCGCTCGACGTCGTCATCCTTGAAGGTGCGGATCACGAAGGCCCGCGAGAAACGGCTGGCGACGCGCGCGGTGTCCTCGATCGTCTCGCCGCGACCGAGCTGGACGTCGGTCGGCCCGAGCGTCACGGGCGTGCCGCCGAGGCGCGCCACCGCGGTTTCGAAGGAGATGCGCGTGCGCGTAGACGGCTTGTTGAAATAGAGGCACACCGTTTCGCCCGCCAGAGCGCTGCGGCGAGCGTGCGGCTTGGCCTTGAACTTCGCGGAGCGCGCGAGCAAGTACTTCAAATCCGCTCGACTCAAATCACAGGTCTTGAGAAAATCCTTCATCCGTAGCCTCGAAGCCGCGGAACCTTGCCCATGGCCCTGATCGATTGCAAGTTCTTCTCCGAAACGCTCGGAATGTGCAGCTCGATGCGCGTGATCTTGCCGGAAACGACGGAGAGCCGGATCGGGGGCGCGGGCGTGAGCCGCGCTGGGCAAGCCGATTTTCAAGGGCATCCGACGCTGTGGCTCTTACACGGCTTGTCGGACGACGAGAGCATTTGGACGCGCGCGACCTCCGTCGAGCGCTACGTGGCAAAGCTCGGTTTGGCGGTGGTGATGCCCAACGTCCACCGCAGCTTTTACGCGAACATGCGCCACGGCTACCGCTACTGGGACTTCGTGAGCGGCGAGCTGCTCGACAAAGCGCGCAGCTTTTTCCCGCTGTCGCGCGCTCGGGCCGACAACTTCAGCGCTGGCTTGTCGATGGGCGGCTACGGCGCCTTCAAGCTCGCGCTCAGTCTGCCGGGCCAGTTCGCGGCCGCCGCGAGCCTTTCGGGGGTGGCCGACGTCGCCCAGTTCCGCAGTGAGCGCGCCGCCGACTACGAGCTGGTGTACGGCGAAAGCGGCCCCACGCGCGGCTCGCCGCACGACCTCTTCCAGCTCGCCAGCGCGCTGGCGAGCTCGCCCCTACCCCGCCCCCGCCTCTACCAATGCTGCGGCACGGAGGACTCGCTGCTCGCGCAAAACCGCGACTTGCGCGAGCACCTGCGTGCGCTCGACTTCGACTACACCTACGAGGAAGGTCCCGGCAATCACGACTGGCAATATTGGGACGCGGCGATCGGGCGCGCGCTGTCGTGGCTCGACGTGGGCGGCGCTGGCTCCGCCTGAGCTCGTGGCCCTTGCAGAGGTAGGCGCGCGGGCTGCTCGCTTGACCGGGCGGGGATCGGCTTCTAGCCTGCCGGCCCCATGGCAAACCCGACTGCGACGCTCAGCACTTCCCTCGGTGACGTAGAGATCGAGCTCTACACGGACAAGATGCCGATCACGGCTGGCAACTTCATCAAGCTCGCCAAGTCGGGCTTCTACGACGGCCTGCATTTTCACCGCGTCATCAGCAACTTCATGATTCAGTTCGGCTGTCCCCACAGCCGCGACGCGAGCAGCCCGCGCGCCGGCACCGGCAACGGCCCCGACGGTACGATTCAGGACGAGCACCCCGAAGGCGCGAAGCTCTCCAACGAGCCGGGCACGTTGTCGATGGCCAACACCGGCCGCCCCAACAGCGGCAGCTGCCAGTTCTTCATCAACACCGTCCACAACCACTACCTGGATTGGTTCACGCCCGGCGCCTCCAAGCACCCCGTGTTCGCGAAGGTCACCCAGGGCATGGATGTCGTGAAGAAGATCGAGACCAGCAAGACGGGCGCGGGCGATCGACCCGTCACGCCGATCCAAATGATCAAGGTGACCGTTCACGATTGAGCGGCGCCCTGGCTCGCTGCCCCCAGCTGTAACCGCTGGGGGCGGTGTCGGTGGAAGTGCGCTCGGGGTAACGACAATAGTCGCAACCATCCTCGTCCCGTACGAAGCCACTCCAAGTGCAGAAAGCGGGCCCTGAACGTTTGTGGCAGGCTGGGCCGCGCTGTAACATTCGAGAGCAGCGTGAAACAGGCCTCGCTAGCTCCGCCCGCCCCCACGGCGCACGAGATCGGTCCCGGTCACGTGCTCGGGCGGTACGAGCTGCTGATGCCCATCGCTGCGGGCGGCATGGCCATGGTCTGGGCCGCCCGGCTCAAAGGCACCCGCGGCTTCCAGAAGATCGTCGCCGTCAAGACGATGCTGCCGAAGCTGAGCGAGGACGACCAGTTCGAGAAAATGTTCCTCGACGAAGCGTCCCTCGCTTCGCAGATCCGTCATCCGAACGCGGTCGAGATCCTCGACTTGGGCGAGCAAGACGGGGTGCTGTTCTTGGCGATGGAGTGGATCGACGGCGTCCCACTCAACCAGCTGATGAAGGCCGCCAAGCACCAGGGCGGCGTGCCGACCACGGCCGCGGTGCGCATCGTCATGCAAGCCTGCGCAGGGCTGCACGCCGCGCACGAGCTGACGGACGGCAAGGGCAAGTCGCTCGGGCTCGTTCACCGCGACATCTCCCCCCAGAACATCTTGGTGACTTACGACGGCGTCGCCAAAGTGGTCGACTTCGGCGTCGCCAAGGCCACCGCGCTCGGCGACGGCGCGACGCAAGCGGGCCAGCTCAAGGGCAAGGTGAGCTACATGGCGCCCGAGCAGGTGCGCGGCGAGGCCATCGACCGGCGCGTCGATGTGTTCGCGATGGGCATCGTGCTGTACGCGCTCACCACCGGTAAGCACCCGTTCCGCAAGGAATCCGAGGGCGCGACGCTGTTTGCGATCACCGCCCCGGAGCCGGTAGTGGCGCCGCGTAAGTTTCTGCCCAACTACCCCCAGCCGCTCCAAGACGTGCTGCTCAAGGCCCTCGACAAGGACCGCGACCGGCGCTACGCGAGCGCGACCGAGCTGCTCAAGGCCCTCGACAAAGCCCTGCCCCCCAGCGCTCGCGGCTCGGACGAAGACGTCGGCGCCTTCGTGCTCGGTCTGTTCGGCGAGCAACGCAAGCAGTCGCAGGCGACGCTCGCCGAGGCCCTGGAGCGGGCCGACAAGCATCAACTGTCGGCCAAAGGTGGGGCCAAATTCGTCGAGACGACGCTCACGGGCCAGTCGGGGGTGAGCGCGCTGTCCACGGTGGGCGTGGTGGCGAGCCGGATGCCGCCGACGCCGTCACCCTCCGACCTCGACGCGCAGCTCGCGGGGCGCGACGGCAAGCGCGTGGTCACGTGGCTCCTAGCCGCGGGCGTGTTCTTGATGGGCGTGCTGGCGGCCGTCTTGTTCACGCAAGGCGGTGAGCCACAGGAGGCGTCACCGACGCCAGCCGCGTCTGCGCTCACGACCGCTGTCTCCCCGGCGCCGGCCGTGCCCGCGCCTGCGCCCACCCCCGCCCTTGATTTGGCGGCGCTGCCCGTCGAGCCAGCACCCTCCGCCGCCACCAGCGCCCCGAGCGAGCCCGCGCGCAAGGTGGCGCCGCGACCAGCGAGCCCGGTCGTCGCTCCGGCGGCCCCCGCCAAGTCTGGTGCGACGCCGGCTCCGCCGGTCAAGCCGTCGTGGAAGCACGACCCCGGGTTCTGAGCCGAGCGCGCTCAGAAGGTGCCGAGCAGCGTGGCGCCGAGCGGCGCGGAGGAGCCCAGCGGCGCGCTGGGAACGAGCTCCCAACGCGCGACCGTCTCGCTGTCGGCCGGCGCCTTCTTCTTTCGCTGGAAGAAGAAGAGCGCGCCGGCGGTGCCCACTGCCGCCACGCCGACTCCGAGCGTGACCATCGAGCCGTAGTGGTAAAACTTCAAATCGTCGTAGCGCGACGCCTTGCCCGGGTCGCAGCGTCTGCGCGTGGGGCAGGCATCTTCCAGCTCCGAGAGCGTGCTTTGGCGCAAGCCGAACAGCACGCCCGACCCGATGAGGCTGGCCACGCCGACGCCGCCGAGCACGAGCGGCACGACCAAGCTCGGCGGCTTCTCGGGAGGTGGCGTGGCGCTGCTGGTCAGCAGCAGCTCCGGCGGCAGCTCCTCGAGCGCGACCTCGACGCGCGTCGTTTCTTGCTCCTTGAGGGTGACGCTCGTCTCGAAAGGCTTGCGGTTGGGGGCCCTGGCCGTGACCGCGTGCGGCCCGGGATCGAGCGGCACTTCCACTCCGACCGAGCTGTCACCCACCGCCACGCCGTCGAGCTCGATCGCGGCGGCGCTCGCGCCTGCTCCGCGCTCAATCACCAGCTTCGGGATGCGCGCGCGCAGCTTGGTCACGTTCTCTTCGACCTCCGCCTTGAAGTCGTGGTTGACCTTGTCGGCGTCGGCGAGCGCGAGCTCGTAACCCCCGAGGGCCGCCACCAAGCGCCCTAACTTCTCTTCACACACCGCGATGTGGAAGCGCACCTGCGGTGTCATCCTCACCTGCCCCACCTCGCGGAAGGCTTGCAGCGCGGCCGTCCAATTGCCCGCCTGCTCGAGCTCGGTGGCTTGCTGGAACTGCGCGCGCGCCCGCTTCAGCTCGTCGCTGTCTTGGGCGAGCGCGGGCGTGTGCGGGCCCAGCAAGGCGGCGCACACGAGCAGATTCGACATGAAGCGGCGCCGCATCGAAGCTAACAGCATAACATTTCGCGGATCGTAATCGCACTTTACGTTGAGGCGATCTGCTGCGCGCCACAGGAGACCTGACACTCGCACCTTCGACCACTTTGGGTGTGCACGCGCCCGCTGTCGCGGCGCGGGCGACGCGCCGCGGCGGCTTGATTGCGGCAGACGGCGAGAAAGGCCGATGTTAAGTTCGAGTGTGCCCGCGAAATCTCGAGCGCGCTTGTCCCGCTTGATTGGACCTGCCTGCTTCGGTTCGATCTTCGGTGCTCTGATGGTGGCCGCCTGCAGCGTGCCTGACTTCGAGTTCACGACCGAGCAGCCCCCCATCAGCTACGCAGGCGACGGCAGCGTGATCATCGATCACTGCATCAACGGCCGTCTCGATGACAATTGGGGCGAATCCGACTTCGACTGCGGCGGCGGCTGTCCGCCCTGCGAGCTCGGCAAGCGCTGCGACGACACGCCCGACTGCGCCGAAGGCCTGTGCTCCGAGGGCATCTGCATCGCCGAAGGCTGCACGAACAGCGTGCGAGACGGCGCCGAGACGGACGTCGATTGCGGCGGCAGCTGCAAGCCGTGCAGCACGGACCGCGCCTGTAAGCTCGACACGGACTGTGAGAGCTCTGTCTGTAGCGACGACAGCTGCGTCGCGCCCGCCTGCGACGACCAGGTCAAGAACGGGAAAGAGACAGGGCTCGACTGCGGCGGGAGCTGCGGCGGCTGCCCCGAAGACGAGCCGTGCTTGGTCGGCGGCGATTGCATCAGCGGCGAGTGCAACGATCGGATCTGCGGCGCCGAATGCAGCGACGGCTTCGCGAACTGCGACGCGCAGAACGACAACGCCTGTGAGGTAAACACGCGCACCGACGCGGAGAACTGCGGATTTTGCGGCAATGTTTGTGACCTGCCCCACGCCAGCTCCGAGTGCAGCGCCGGGGAGTGCCGCATCGAAAGCGACGGCTGCGAGCCCGGCTTCGAGGACTGCAACGGCGAGCCGGAGGACGGCTGTGAGGTCGACCTGAAGGCCAACAAGCTCAACTGCGGCGCTTGCAACCAGGTCTGCCCCGACCTCAACGGCGCGCCCAGCTGCGTCGCGGGCAAGTGTCGGATCGAATGCGACGAAGGCTTCGAAGACTGTGACGAGTCGGTCGACAACGGCTGCGAGGTGAACCTCGACGCGAGCACGACGAGCTGCGGCGAGTGCGGCGAGAAGTGCGACGCGGCTGCGGGCTACAGCGCCTACTGCAAAGACGGCGCCTGCGGGCAAACGCTGTGCCCCGCCGGCAAGGGCGACTGCAACGGTGAGGCGGCCGACGGCTGCGAGACCACCGTCTCGAATGACGTCCTCAACTGCGGTGGCTGCGGTATCGAGTGTGTAGCCGCGAACGCCAACGTCGAGTGCGTGGCGGGGAAGTGCCAGATCGCCAGCTGCAAGGGCAGCTACGCTGATTGCTCCGGCGGCTACGCCGACGGCTGCGAAACGAACACCGACGTCAGCATCAGCCACTGCGGCGCCTGCAACGCCGCCTGCACCATCGCGGGCGGCGTGCCGAAATGTGACGGCGGCTCGTGCGAGGTCAACAGCTGCAGCGGCTCCTTCCGCGACTGCGACGGCAACCCGAGCAACGGCTGCGAAGTCAACATCGCGACCAGCACCCAGAACTGCGGCGGCTGCGGCAGCGCCGGCAAGAACTGCAGCCAAGAATATGCGAACGCTACGTCATCGTGCTCGAACTTTTCCTGCACGACTCCGGTTTGCAAGGGCGGCTTTGGCGACTGCAGAAACGGCACGAGCGACGGCTGCGAGACGGATCTCACCGACGACGAAGCTCACTGCGGTGGTTGCAACAAGTCCTGCCAGCTCGGCGGCAGCGCTCACACGTCGCAAAACCTGTGCACGAACAGCCAGTGCAACCCCGTGTGCACCGGCAACTACGCCAGCTGCGACAACAACCGCTTCAACGGCTGCGAGGCGAACCGCGACGACGACGAGAGCAACTGCGGCGCTTGCGGCAGCGTGTGCGACGCGAGCGCCGGCGCCCACGTCAGCAGCAACAGCTGCTCGAGCGGCGGCTGCAACCCGATCTGCCTCACCGGCTACGCCGACTGCGATAACAGTCGCACCAACGGCTGCGAAGTCGACAAGACCAGCAATGCCCTCCACTGCGGCGGCTGCAACAACGTTTGCAGCGTAGCCGCGTCCGCGCACGTCAAGAGCAACGCCTGCAGCGGTAGCAGCTGTCGCCCGGTGTGCGACGGCCTGTGGGCGGACTGCGACGCGAGCCGCCAAAACGGCTGCGAAAAGGACGTGTCGGGCGACAAGAACAACTGCGGCGCCTGCGGAACCGTCTGCGAGACGCTGCACGCCACGGGCTCGACCTGCAGCGCCGGCGCCTGTAATCCCACGTGCCAACCGGGCTGGGGCAAATGCATGACGCCGGAGAAAGGCTGCGTCACCCCGCTCGGCACCACCAGCAACTGCACGCAGTGCGGCCAAGCCTGCAGCGGCTCGACCCCGTTCTGCGACCCGACCGGCTGCGTCGGTTTCCGCGACATCGTGCTGGTGAGCAGCGGAGCGACCGCGACCGGTGGCTGGAAGGGCAGCGTAGCGGCGCCGGCCGAGCTGAAGCTCAACCACGCGCTGGCGAGCGCCCGTGGCGGCAACCGCATGGTGCTCGTCGCGGTCACGGCGACCGACAACTTCACCAATCCTCCCACCGCGAAGGCCGAGTACGCGGGCGTGGAGATGCGCCGCGCCGTTCAGCGAACGGACGTCAACGCGCACTCGTACGCTGGCATTTTCTACTTGCTGGACAGCGAGCTGCCGGAGTCGGCCGGCACGCACCAAGCGCTGGTTTCGTTCAGTGGAAATTATCCTTGGGGCCACGCCGCCGCGCAGGTGGTCGAGCTCAAGAACACCATGCAAGTGGCGCCGATCGCCGTCGGCGGCGGCTCCGGTGATTTGAGCTGCAGCGCCAGCGTGAGCCGCAGCGGCACGGTGACGTTCAACCAAGTCGGCTCACTCGTGTTCGGGGTGCTCGGAGCGCGCGGCGGTGACGGCGCGACGTTGACCGGCACCCCCGCGGTCGTGTCGCTCTGGAATCAGACCGTCACCGACCCCGCCAAGCTCCTGTCGGCGTCGGCATACGTTTACGACAACGACAACCGCACGCTGACCTGGAACATGACGAGCTGCGACAACTCCGCCATCGCCATGGTCGCTATCAAGCGCCTCAACTGGAACTGAGGCGCGCGGGCGTCACTTTTGCGATGGAGGCTCGGATTTCGGCGGCTCCAGGCCGCTCGGCAGCGTTTCGACGGGGCGCTGTCGCGGAGCGGCGCCGCGCGGAACGGGCGTCTCGAAGGCGCTCTGCGGCGCCGTGACGGTCAGCTTGACCGGCGGCGTCGCTGTCGCGCTCACCGGCGGCGTCGCTGTCGCGCTCACCGGCGGCGTCGCCGTCGCTGTCACGCTCACCGGTAGCGTCGGGACCGTGCCGGGTGCGGGGGTCAGGACCGCGCTCGGGGTGGGCGTCAGGATCACGCCGGGCGGCACGCTGGGCCGCGGTACGAACGGTGGCGCGACGCTGGTGCGCGATGAGCTACCGCCTCCGCGCGACGCGGGCGAGCTCGGCGGCGCCGAGGAGGGACGAAACGGGTCCGCAGGCGGGATGGAGCGCAGCGAAGCCGGGCCATCGAGGTACAGATCGCTCTCGTGGTAGTAATCGACCGCGCGCCGCATGAAGATCTTGATCACGGCGGCGGCGGGCACGGCCAGCAAGATGCCCAAGAAGCCGAAGATCTCTCCGCCGACGAACAGCGCGATCAGCACCCACATCTCGGGTAGCCCCACCGTCTTGCCCATCACTCGCGGCGCGATCACGAAGCCTTCCAGCGTTTGCACGACCGCATACGCGATCACGACGCCGATGAGCTGCCCCGGATTGAAGCCGCCGAGCAGGCTCATCAGCAGGCCGGAAATCAGCGCGAACGCGCTGCCCAGATACGGAATGAAGCTCAGAGCACCGGAAATGATGCCGATCGGCAGCGCCAGTCTCACGCCGAGAACGGCGTAGGCCGCGCCGTACAGCACGGCCATGATGGCCATGACCGTCAGTTGCCCGCGCAAGAAGTGGCTGAGCGCGTCGTCGATCTCGGTCGCGTACTCGATGACGACGCGCCGGTAGCGGCGCGGCAAATGACTGCGGACGCCGGCCGTGATGCGGTCGAAGTCGTTCAGCAGGTAGATCGACAGCACCGGCACCACGAGCGCGGCCACCACCGACCCGACCAGCGAGAAGCTGCCCGCCACCACCGCGCTCAAGATACCGCCCGCCGGCGCCAGGATCGACGACGCGAGCGCGTTGGCGTTGGCGCCCAGCCGCGACATCCACTCCGTGGTCGTGTGTGGCACCTTGATGCCGTGCTCGCTGAGCCACGGGTCCGCCGACGCGAGCAGCGCCGTGAGCTTACCGGGTAGCTCACCGGCAACCGTGATGAGGTCGCTGGCTACGACGGGCAGCACCAGCGCCACGAAGGCCGCCACCAAGCCGATCAAGACCAAGAGCACGATCGCAATGCCGGCCGGCCTCGGGATCTTGAGCGCCTCGAAGCGATCGATCACCGGATCGAGCACGTACGCGATGGCGAACGCCAGGAACAGCGGTGTCAGCACCGCGCGGGCGGCGTACAGCAGGTAGCCGAACACCGCGACGCCGAGCACGATGTAGAACCCTCGAGGAAGGGCGATCTCCCGGCGCGGCGTGTCGTTCACGGGTCCGCTATACCGGCCCAACGCGGGCGGCGCAATCGGGCGGCCGGGCGACGGCCCCGCGCGGCGTCAGTCGCACGAGCCAGGCTCGGCGATCGTGGTGCGGATCGTAAAATGCGAGGCGATTGTGTGCCGCTCGGCGAAGAAGAAATGCAGCGGATACACGCCGCCGCGCTGGAGCCCGAAGGGGGCCGCGATCGAGTCGAGCGCGACCTCGGCGGCGAGGCTGTTGTGGAGACCGCCCAGGTCGATGGCCAGCTGGTAGTTGATGAAGACCCACATATCGTCGTCGCCGTCGAACGCGAACACCTCGCCGCCGCGGTACTCGAACGATGTCTTGGCTTCGAGCGTGAAGTGGTAGTTGTGCGCGCGGCCTTCATTGCCGAAGAGCTCGTCGTCGATCGGGAAGAACTCGAGATCCTGGTACTGGAACTGACCCGGCTCATCTTCGGCGGGCTCGAGCTGGAGCGAGATCTCCTTCGTCGAATTGACGCTCGGGTCGTCGTGGTACCACTGGTAGAACGCCGCCGGGCCGGAGGTGGACGGCGTGCGCGTGGCGCTCGCGTACACCGGCTTCTCGTCGGGGCCGAGCTCGCGCTGCACGATGCCTGGATCGAGCCCGGAGCGATAGTTCGCCTCGAAATCGGGGTGAGTCGCGGGCGAAAAGTCTCGCACCACGGCGCTGAGCTGGGGCGGCTTGGGTTGGGGCGCATCGCAGCGACCCCAGCGCCCCACCCGACAAGTTTCGTTGCCCACGCCGCAGACGCTGGAGCACGGCCGCTTCAGCTCCGGCACCTCGCACTCGCCCCAGCTGCCTCTGGCGCACGTCTCTTGGCCCGCCCCGCAGGCGTCGCTGCACGCGCGAACGACGGGTGCGACCACGCACTCGCCCCATTTGCCTTCGGCGCACGCCCGCTGGCCACTGCCGCAGGCGTCGCGGCACGCCTCGACGCGCTCTTGTACCCGGCACTGCCCCCAAATGCCCTGCTCGCAAGCTTGCGTGCCCGAGCCGCAGGCGTCTTGGCAGACCCGCTCGGCGCCTTCGGTGGGGCACGGCTCCGGCCGCCCGAGCTCGGTTCGTGCTCCGCAGCCGACCACGCTCGCGCCCCAAAGCAGGGAGCCGATTCCGGTCAGAAGCGCACGGCGCACCCGCGCACTATCGCTAGAGCTTCGCGCCCGAGCAAGCAGCAACGCGATCAGGGCGAAAGCAGCTCTGCCCGCGGCTCGCCCCAGCCGGGGAGGAAGCGCGGACAGGCCCCCGCGTCGTGAGGCAGGCGCATGTCGGAGAAGTCCAGATCCGGGGCCCGGTCGTAGCGCAGGTCGCCCGCGTACCAACCCGGAGGCACCCCGTCGCCTTCATTTCGCTGAGAAACGAAGGGTAGCCGGAAGAATTGCGTGCCGGCGCGGAAGACGCAGCTGGATTCGTACCAGCGCCGGAGCTCCGCCACCGGCAGCGAATACTCGTGAATGAAGCGCACTCCGAGGCGCGGCGCCCGCGTCGACGCCTTCACCCCCGCGGTGGGAACGACGTCGAGCCCCGCCAGGCAGCGCGCCGGCGACAGCGGCGGAAGCGTGACACTGCTCCGTATCACGCGATAGACGCCGCCTTGCTCCCCTGCCACCAGCGCCTCCCAACACAACGGGTTCGCCGGCAGCGGCGACGTCACGACGTCGTGCACCGCGAGCGCCGGGAAGGCCTGTAGCGTCGCCTCCCGCACGGTGGCCTTGGCGTAGCGCGACGCCGTCGCGAAGCCGGCGGGTACGAGCAGGCACCCCGCGACGACGACGCTGCACGAAAGACGTGGTGACGCGCGCATGGCGAGGACCGTCGACACCAAGGCGAGCGCTACGAGGCCGACCCTCGACGGGGTCAGCACGAACGGCACGAACCAGCACGCCGCCAAGATCGTGCTCAGCAGCAGCCACAGCAAGACTTTCAGCCAACGACGCTCGAGGCGCGTCGCGAGCAGCGGCACCCCGAGCGCCCACCAGGTCGGCTCGACGATGAAGATCGAATCGCCATAGAACCAACGGCTCGACAGCGGCCAAAACGGGTGAACTCCGTAGTTGTTCCCGAAGTCCAGCGCGAGGTGAAGCAGCGGTCCGGTGAGCGCGAGGCCATAGACGAGACGCCGTTCCGGCGCGCCCCACTCGGGTCGACGCCGGCGGAGCACGCGCCATGCCGTGAAGCCCAAGAGCCACGCCATCGCCAGCCCGATCACCAAAGTATGAGTGTGCCCGCGGTGGTGCAGCAGGCTACCGAGCGGCTTCGGCGTGGTGATCCAGGTGTAGACGATGTCGATGTCAGGCAGGTTGTTGGCGAGCGCCGAGACCAAGTAGCTCGCCGCGCGCACCTCCACGCGGCGCTCTCGGCGCCAAACGCAGACCGCCTCCGCCAGTAACATGCCCGCGAGGGAGTGAGTGACGTTGTCCAAGCGCGGGCTACCCCGCCCCTTCCAGCCGAAAGCGGCCGGAGTACACCGTGAAGCCGCCTCCGCGCGCAAAGCCTATCAAGAGCACGCGGAAGCGCTCGGCCAGCTCGATAGCGAGCGAGCTCGGGGCGGAGATCGCGACCACCGCCGGCACGCCCGCGGCCACCGCCTTTTGGATCACCTCGAAGCTGACGCGGCCGCTGACGGCGAGGAAGTAACGGGACAAGGGGATGCGCCCGTCGAGCGCCGCTCGCCCGAGCACCTTGTCGATGGCGTTGTGACGGCCGACGTCTTCGCGCACGTGCAAGACGTCGCCGGTGAGGCCGAACAGGGCCGCGGCGTGCAGCCCGCCCGTCCGCGCAAAGACGGGCTGGTGCTCGGGGAGGCGCTGCATCGCCGCCGTGACCACCTCTCGCGTCAGCCGCGCGTCGCTCGTCACGGGGCCGAGGCGCTGGACGAGCTCCTCGATGTCGTCGCGGCCGCAAACGCCGCAGGCAGCGCTGCTCAAGGTGCCGCGCTTGGCGATCCGGGCGTGACCCGCGCCGCCGCGCGGATCGTGCCCCTCGGCGAGCAGGAACCCAGCCGTGAGCTCGTCGTCGTGACCGGGCGTGCGCATGGTGATGGCGAGCGTCTCGCCCGCGAGCTGGATCGCGAGGGGCGCCTCGACCGCGACCTCCTCACTGCGCTCGTGCAGCAGGCCAGCACTGGTAACTTGCAGGGTCCGAGTCGACTGAATGGCTGCTTGCTCGAAGTCGGTCATGACGCGCGCTCGATACGCACGGCGGTGCTATAATCCGGCTCTCCCGACGCGGGGTCGTATTTCCGGCCGAGCAAGGCGTTGCACTCGGGCCAGAAGGCTTGGGCGTGACCTCGCCGACACGGCCCGACCGACGCCACCGCGTCCATCGAGCCAGCTTGGCTGGTGACGCGGACGCGCTCGCCCGCGCTGATGCCGAGCTCCGCGAGGTCACGCGCGTCGACCAAGATCGCGCTGCGGGTCGCGCCTGCCGTCAACGGGTCGCGGGCCCCGTAGGTCATCGAGTTGAATTGTTTGCCGCGGCGAGAAGTCAGCAAGAATTGCCCGAGCGGCACGTCGACGCGCGGCAGCCGGATCGGACTAAAATGCGCCCTGCCGTCGGGTGTCGGAAAGCCCTCGGCGCCGAGCTGCGGCCCGCCCCACTGCACCCAGTCCCCCTTCTTCTCGAGCTCCTCGACGCCGCGGTAGAGCGGCATCAGGCTCGCCATCTCGCGACGGATCGCGGCCGTGTCGAGGTAGCGTAGCCGCGCGGCCACCACGTCGCCCAGCTGCGCGCCGATCAAGCACGGTATCTCCCACTCCGGCTTGGCCTCGGCGATGCGCGGCCCGGGGATCTCGGGGGTGAAGCGGATGCGCCGCTCGGTGGAGGTGCTCGTTCCGCCGGAGCGCTGCTCGTAGCGAGTCTGCGCCGGCAGAACCAGCACCGCCTCCTCGGCGTCGAGCAAGGTCGACGTGTTCAGCACGATGTCTTGGTGCACGCGCAACTTCACTCGCTCCAGCGCGCGCCGCGCGTGGCGCCGATCCGGCATCGTTTCGAGGTGATTGCCGCCGATCAGGTACAGCACGTCGAGGCCGCTCTCGCCCGAGCGATCGAGCAGCTCCGCGGCGCGCAGCCCCTTCTCGTGCGGGATCGGCGCCTGCCACGCGGCCTCGAAGCGCGCCAGGTGCTCGGGCTCGAGCCCGACGGGGCCAGGCAGCTTCTCGGGATCGGCGCCGCACTCGGCCGAGCCCTGCACCCCCGAGTGACCACGAATCGGCATCACGCCGGTGCCGGGGCGCCCGATCATGCCGCGCGCCAGCGCCAGGCTCACGACCATGCGCACGTTGTCGACGCCGAACTCGTATTGAGTGAGCCCCATCGAATAGACGAACACCGCGCGCCGAGTGCGGGCGTACAGCTGCGCGAAGCCGCGCAGCTCAGCCTCGCTGACGCCCGCCTCGCGCGACAGCTCGGCAAAATCCAAGCCGGCCAGCTGCTGACGCAAGGCCTCACTGCCGCTGGTACGCAGCCGCACGAACTCCTCGTCGAAGCCGCCGAGCTCGTCGAGGGCCTTGAGCACACCGGCCATGAAGGCGATGTCGCCGCCGGGGCGCACGGCGAAGTAATCATCCATCAGCTTGCTGCCGAAGAGCGCCGAGCTCGGTACGCTCGGGATCCAATAGCGTTCGAGCGCCGGCTCCTTGAACGGGTTGATCACCACGACGCGCGCGCCGCGCTTGCGGGCGGCGCGCAGGTATTTCGTGGAGACGGGCTGGTTGTTCGGCAGATTGGCGCCGATGATCACGATCAGCTCGGCTTCCAGCCAATCGCTGAGCGAGAGGGTGGGCGCCGCGAAGCCCAGTGTCTCCTTGAGTCCGACGGAGGAGGCCGCGTGGCAGAGCCGGGCGCAGGTGTCGACGTGAGGCGTACCCGCTAGGCGCGCCAGCTTTTGCGCCGTGTAGTAGGTTTCGTTGGTGAGCCCGCGGCTCGTGAGGAAGACGCCGACGCGATCCGGGTCCGCGCTGCGCCAGCGCTCGCCCGTGAGAGCGAGCGCTTCCTGCCACGACACCCGAGAAAATCCGCGCTCGCCGCGCCGGCGCAGCAGCGGGTACGGGACCCGGCCCAGCTGGTGCAGCGCCTCGTTCGACAAGCCACGCAGCCGCGCCACGTCGGCCAGCAGCTCGTGGGGGATCGGGCCCATCGTGTTCAATCGCAGCAGCTTCAGGCGCGACAGGCACAGGTGCACCCCGGGCAAGACGTCGTCGCGGAGGCCGCGAGGCCCGAGCGAGCAGCCGTCACACACGCCATGACGCAAGATGCGGAGCGCGTAGCCGAGGCGGCCGCGGTTGTCATACAGCACGCGAAGCATCTCCCGAAAATGGCGCGGCTTGTTGCGCGAGAGCAGCCCGAAAGGCACCGCCACCACCAAGAGCTGCCACAGCCAGCGAAAGAAGCGCATGCGACCTCCGGAAAGCCTACCGAAAGAGCGCGAACTCTGGCACTACATTCGAGCCGTGACCGCGAAGCTCTCCGAGGTACTTGCCGCGCTCGAGCGTCTGGCGCCGCTGCGCTACGCCGAGCCGTGGGACAACGTGGGCCTGCTGCTCGAGCCGGTGCCGATGGCGAGCGCGGCCCCCGTGGAGAGTGCGCTGCTGACGATCGAGCTCTCCGACGCCGTCGTGAGCGAGGCGCAAACGCTCGAAGCCACGCTGATCATCGCGTATCACCCGCCGATCTTCAAAGGTCTCAAGCGCCTCCGCGTGAGCGACCCGACCGAACGCTTCTTGCTGCGCTGCCTGGCGGCTGGTATCAGCGTGTATTCCCCGCACACGGCGCTCGACGCGGCGCCGGAAGGCGTCAACGCTTGGCTGCTCGACGCGTTCGGCGCGGGCGAGCGCAGGCCCTGCGTCCCCCACCCCGTCGACGCCCGCTACGGCGCCGGCCGCGCGCTGTCGCTCGCGACGCCGATCACGCTCAGCGAAGCGGTGCTGAGGATCAAGCGGCAACTCGGGCTTACGCAGCTGCGCGTGGCGGCGTCGACGGAGCAGGCCGCGGGGGCTCCCATTCGCAGCATCGCGGCTTGTGCCGGCGCAGGCGGCAGCGTGTTCGAAAAGCTCCCGCATTTTGACCTATTTTTGACGGGCGAGATGCGCCATCATGACGTTCGCGAGCGCGTGCTGTCGGGCAGCAGCGTCGTGCTCTCCGAGCACACCCACACGGAGCGCGGCTTCCTCGCCGTGCTCGCGGAGCGCCTGGCCATCGAGGCTGCCGGCTCCGTTCACTTCCACGTGTCTCGATGCGATCGCGATCCGCTGTCTCTCGTTTGAAGCGGGCCTACGGCGCCCGCTCCTTCGGTCTTGCGCTCACGGCGCTGTCGCTCCTGCGCTGCGCGTCGCCGGAGCTGCCATTGCCGCCGCGTCCCGACGCCGGCTTGCTGCGAAGCGCGCCGGCCAGGCCCGCAGGGCCGGCGACGAGCACCCACGTCGCCCCCCGCCCGAGCGCCCGGCTCGAGCCGCCCGCGGCGGCGCTCCCCGAAGCGCCCGCGACGGCGCTCCCTGAAGTGCCCGCGGCAGCGCTTCCTGAGCCGCCGCCGCCAGAAGCCGAGCGTTGCGCGGGCGTGCCTCCGCTCGGCCCGAACGGCGCAGTGCCGCCCGCTCCCCCGCACACGCCTCTCGGTGAAGATCTCGCGGTGCCGGGCGATCGCCCCGTGTACGTCCTGCAAGGCAACCCGGGCGATTCGCGCGTCATCGTCTACCTGCACGGCATGTGCGGCGACGTGACCGCGGCCGACTACTTCCGCGAGGCGGTGCGCGCTCACGGCACCCTGATCGCGCTGCGCGGCGACACCGCGTGCCGCGCAGATCGCTTCAAGTGGCGCGCGGATCCCGCCTCGATCCAGGCGCGCGTGCGCGCCGCCCTGAAGCGGGTCAACGCAGCTCGCGGCGGTGATCTGGTGCTCCAGCCAGCGCTGCTCATCGGCTATTCACAAGGAGCCGATCGCGCAGAGAAGCTCGCACAGCGCTACCCCGTTCAATACCCACGCGTCGTGCTCGGCGGTCCGCCGCTGAAGCCGTCGCCGCTACGGCTTGGCCGCGCCGAGCGCGTCGCCATCTTGGGCGGCGAGCGGGAGACCACTGACAAGATGCGCGCAGGGTATGACGCGCTCCAGGCCGCTGGCATCACCAGCCGCTTCATCACGCTCGAGTGCGCGTATCACGGCTACTTCGGCATCAACGCCGAGGCGCAGCTTCGCGACGTGCTCGACTGGCTTCGCGAGCCGTAGGCCTCCGCTGAGCCGGCCTCCGGCGCGTTGCAAGCAAATTCTCGCGGGGCGTTCGCGCGCTTGGTGAATGCTCATTACGTTCGGGGGCCGCGGAATTCCAGGGCGAGTCGCCGAGCCGTTGCCAATGGCGGCTGCTTGCCTTCAACATTGAGCTGCATGCCACGCTCTGGTCGTCGCCCTGCCTCCACCCCGGACACCGAGGCTTCCGAGTTCGAGTCGCTGCGTGACGAGCTCCGCTCACGCCTGCGCCTCGCGAGCAAAGAAGCGCAGCGGCAGTGGGAGGTGGTCGAAGAGCGGCTCCTCGAGCTGGAGCGCGGCGTGGAGCACCAAGGCTCGAGCGTGCGCGCAACTGCCAGCGACGTGGCGGTGTCGGTGGCGCGGGTGTTTCGCGATTTCATGCTGCGCCACCTACCCGACAGCGGCGCCGCACGCGCCCCCGTTCACGACGCGATGCGAACGCGGGTCTATACTTGCGCGCCCGAGGACACGCTCGCCAAAGCCGCCCAGCTGATGTGGGAGAAGGATCTCGGCTGCTTGCCGGTGTGCGGTCCCGGCCGCAAAGCCATCGCCATGCTCACCGACCGCGACATTTCGATGGCGGCCTTCATGCAGTGGAAGCACCTGTCGGAGACGACGGTAGCGAGCGCCATGTCGCAGGGGCTCCGCACCTGCTCCCCCGACGACGAGCTCAGCCGAGCGGAAGACATCATGCGCGAAAGCCAGGTCAGGCGCTTGCCGGTGGTCGACGACCAGGGCGTGCTGGTCGGCTTGCTCTCGCTCGGCGACGTCGCTCGCTACGTGCATCAACACTCGCCGCGCTCCAGTAGCGGCAGCGTCTCACAGCAGCGAGTCGCCGACACGCTGGCCGCCATCTGCGAGCCTCGCTTTCACTCGATCCCGCCGCCTCCCCCGTCTTCACGCTGAAGGCCGGGGCGCTCTTCAGCCGTCTTCACGCTGAGCCCGGCTACTCGCCGGCGCGCGATCAGAGCGTGAGGCGTACCTTCACGCCGCCGGCCTGGGGCGTCGCCCACGGCGCGACCTGGAGCTTCGCGGATGGCGTTGGCTTCGAAACGTTCTTGGCCCCGTAGATGATCAGCGGGATGCCGCCGACGGTCATGACGGCCCCGCCGATGCCGAGCACGTACAGCGGAGCCGTGTAGCTATCGCATTTCTCCAAGCGGTAGCGCTCGCTCGTCGGTAGTCGGTGATTGGGGTAGTCGCGCTCGAGGTCCTCGTCGCATTCCTCTTGTGAGCCCTTCGCCGAGAGCGCGCCGAGCAACGCCAGCGGGCCGATGGCCACCATGATGATGCCCGTCACCATCGCAGCCCGGCTGCGTCGCTCGACTCGAGGCTCGTCCTTCAGTGGCGTAACGGCAACAGGCGGCGGCGGAGTTGGCGCTTGCACCGCAGGTGGCGTCGCGGGGGGTGGTGGCAGCTCGGCAGGCGGCGGCTGGGACACGGCATTGGCCGAGGCGGCGACAGCGTCGGCCGACGCCGGAGCAGCGACAGCGTCGGCCGACGTCGGAGCAGCGACAGCGTCGGCCGACGCCGCACCGTCACTGCTCGGCGCGGGGGCGTCAGGCGCAGTGCCCGCGGCCGGAGCCTGGGCGGGCGGCGGCGATGGTGACGTGCACTTGCCCGCTTCGCAGATGCGGTCGCCTTTGCAGTCCGTGTCTTTCGTGCACTGCGCTTGCGCCGCGCTGCTCGCTAGCCACAGCGACAATCCGCTTCCGATCGCCCAAACCGCTCGCCCTCGCATCGAAGCCCAGGCTACAGTGCGAGTTTTCCGCCAGCAAGCCGTGATCGACGTGTCGTCCCGACCGCTCGCCGCGGCGACTCGCGCGCGATCAACCGGTGCGCGCGAGCTCGGCCTGCGTGGCCTCCGCCCAGCCCCACACACCGCTGGGGCGGCGCTCGACCGACTCGGCGTTGCAAAGCGGGCACGCCTTACTGGCCTGGAGCGCTACCTCTCGCCACTCGTGGTTGCAGCTCGAGCACTGCAGCCAGGTCTGCGTCGATGGTGGTGGTGATGTTTCGCGCGCGGAGGCGATGTTCGGCGTCATTGGTTCCCTCTGAGTGTGAGTGGACCACAACTTCGATAACTTGGCTATCGGATAGTGCGTGAGCGCGCGAGTTCGGTGGCACGATGTGCGCGCGCTCCACGGCGGAGCGAGCGCTCGCCGCCGCCTCGCGTTTCGTGACGTTTTCAATGCTATTTGCGGCGCTCTCGCCGCGCGCGCGCCGCACAGCGCGCTGCTTTCTGCGCGCGAAACAACTCAGGAGGATCGGAGTCGCTCGTGACCCACGTGCGGTGTGATCTCCCCGCATGAACGCGCTCGTGAGAAATTTTGCGTCAGAGGTGGGCGCTCACGGCGTCGCGCGCGAAAATGTCGCGACGCCGGCGTCGTCAACTTCGACCCACCCGCGAAATAGTGTACGGCTTCGCCCGGATGTCTTCCCCACCCGCTGCCGCCGCGCGCTCCGAGCCTTCCCGCGGCTGCGCGGTCGTGGTCGCGGCGCTGGCGCTGCTCACGCTGGGGGGCCTGTTGCTGCTCCTGACCCTGCAGCAGTCACTATCGTGGTGGAGCCTTCTGCTGGCCCTGGGGCTCGTGCTGCTCGGCGGCGGAATTTTCGCCGCCCATCGACGCACCTTGGCGGCAGGAGCCGTGCTGTTGCTCGCGCCGTGGGTCGTGCGGGCGTGGCTCGTGCGGGGCGACGAGAGCCACGCGCTCGTCACTCTGCCGAGCGGGGAGAGCTCGCGACTCCTGAACCGCCTCTATCCCGAGCCCGACGGCGCGCGAGCAGCCGCCGCCCTCCTCGAGCTGCGCGGCGGCCGCGACGACTCTGAATTCAGCAAGCTCCCAGAAATCTTGCTGAAAGCATACGAGCGTGCGGACCCCGCGGCCTCGAGCCTACCCACTCCCGCTATCGCCACCTACCTGGGCCTACAAAGTCCCCAGGCGTTCGATACGCTGGTGCTCCGACCGCCCCCGCAGCGAGTCAGCGCGGACGCCGCGGTCGTGCTCCTGCACGGCTACGCGGGTAACTTTTATGTCTACTGCTGGGAGATGGCTCAAGCGGCAGCGGCCGCCAACCTGGTGACGCTGTGTCCGTCCACGAGCCCCAGCGGCGCTTGGTGGGAGCCGGCAGGAGCGCAAATCGTGGAGCGCACGCTCGACTATGCGCACGACATCGGCATGAACCGCGTGTACCTCGCCGGGCTCTCGAATGGCGCCGCGGGCGCCAGCGAGCTCGCCATCACGCTCGCCGATCGACTCGCCGGGTTGGTGCTGATTTCGGGCGGACGCGCCGCGAGCCCGCCCCGCCTACCCGTGCTCGTGATCCAGGGGGCTGCGGATCGGATGATGCCGGCCGAAAGCGCGCGTAGCTACGCGCGAGGTCGAGGCAACGTGCAGTATCACGAGCGGCCAGGCGGGCACTTCGTCTTTCTGAGCGACACGCCAGCGGTGCGGCCGATCATCGCTCGCTTCTTGAGCGACCTCGAGAAACGCGCGACGACGTTGCGGCGTCCGTGAACGCGCGAGGCGTCGAAGCTATTTTTCCGCGCGAGCTCGCTCGGAGGCGCGTCGCGCCACGCGATGTGATTCTTGACTCACGTCATTAGCGGCCTGCCGCGCCGCCTCGAAGGCCTCCACTGCTCGACGCGTCTGCCCGGATGGGAAGCGCAACAGCGCACACTTGAGCCCGGCGCGCTCGAACAAGCTGACGCGCACGTCCTTCGGCATCGAGCTCATCAGCTCAGTCTGCCAGACCGCACCAGGGATCGCGTCGAGGACGATGGGAAGCGTCGCGGTGTCACCCTCAACGATGGTTTCGTCCTCGAGCACGGCGATCACTTGGGCCTGCGTCTGCATCGCGCCCTCAATCTGCCAGCGCCGCCTGCGCTGCGCAACCGTTCAGTAAACACGGAATTGGGCAGTGCTGACGTCATCGAAGGTGACGGCTCAGGCGCCGGGAAAATGCTCGCCATCGTGCTGGCGCGGCGCGACCGCGATGCGACCGTGGAGCGGATGGTGGGCGCGGTCCGCCTCAGCCAACGTGAGGTACTCGAGCTGGCCGAGCCGGTGGATCTCGTCGAGGGCGTTGTAACCGCCGATGAAGCGGCCACGCAGGTACACGAAGGGGACGGTGTCTTGCTTGGTCTCGCGCTTGAGCTCGGCCAGCACGCTGTCGCCTCCATACGAGTCGAGCTCGAAGTAGGTGTGCTCGATGCGCGCGGCCTCGAGCAACGCCTGCACCCGTCCCGTCCACGGGCACGACGCGCGCCCGAACACCTGCGCAGCCTTGGTCGAATCGCCGAGACCACTGGTAGGTGCGACAGCGGTGGCGGGCGCCGCCGACTGCACCGCGACGCGGCGCGGGGGAAGTGGCGCTTGACGGGCCGCCAGCGTTTCGGCGACACGTTCGCGCAGCTTGCCGCCTAGCTCGTCGGCGCGAGACAGCGCCCCCGTCAGCTTGCCGCTAGCGCGCTCCAAAATTTGCTTACCTAGCTCGCGGGCGAGACCCATGGCGCGCAGCGTAGCCGCTCAAGGCGCGCCGCGGTAGCCGCTCTGGCTCACAGCTCGGCGCGCTCGAGCCAGTGGGGGTTCTTGGCCGTGCCGTCGTACTTGTCGGCGGTCTTGAACAACTCATGCTTGCCGCTGGCGGCTGCGTTCGCCGATCGAGCGAGCAGACGCTCACGTTCCGGCGCCGAGAGCGGCACGAAGCCGCGCGCCACGCGCAAGGCTTGAGCCAGCACCTCGGGGCTGTCGATGCCGGTGATGACGACCGACGTCGGCAGGCTGAGGGCGTAGCGCAGGCACTCTTCGGCGCTCACCACCCCACTCGCCAAGATGTCACCGGAGCCCATCGACTTCATGCCGAGCACGCCCACGCCCTCTCGCTCGAGCACCGGCAGCACGCTCTTTTCGAAGCTCTTGAAATGCGCGTCCATCACGTTCAGCGGCATTTGCACGGCGTCGAAGCCAAATCCGGCCTTCTTCGCTGCTTCGAGCATCGCCAGGTGCAGGGCGGGATCCTTGTGCCCCGTGAAGCCGACGTAGCGCAGCTTGCCGGCCTGCTTGGCGCGCATGAGAGCCGCCATGATGCCGTCTTTGGCGAAGCAGCGCTTCGGATCCGAGGCTCGGATCACCTCGTGCACTTGCACCAAATCGATGCGATCGGTCTGCAAGCGCTCGAGCGATTGCTCCAGCTGCGCCTCCGCCGCCTTCGCGGTGCGACCGTCGAGCTTCGTCATCAAGAAAACTTTCTGCCGGTAGCCGTCGCGGAGCGCCTTCCCCATCCGCACTTCGCTGCGCCCTTCGTTGTAGTCCCAACAATTATCGAAGAACGTGATGCCTCCGTCGATCGCCTCGCGCATCAGGCGGATGGCTTGGTCGTCCGTGAGCTTGTCCTTGCCGATGTGCGCGCCCCCTAGCCCGATCATCGAAACCAGCTCTCCCGTCGCGCCCAGCTTCCGCTTCGGCACGGTCGCCGTCTGCGACGTCGCGGCAAGGCTGGCTGCCGGCCCTGGCGGCTTTACCTTCGGCTCCGCGGAAGCCTTGGGCCCCGCCTTCGCCCCTTCGCACGCCGCCCCCAGAAGCCCCAGCACGGACGCACGGCAAAAGTCCGCACGCGACAACGAATGAGCCATGCCCCCGAGCTGCAACGCTCGTGCCCCCGAGCAGCCCACGATAGTGGCGTGTTCGAGAAGTCTGGCGCCCCCAAGCCCCGCGGCGAACCACCTCGCAGCGACGCTTTGCCGCAGTACCGATCGCCCCCGAAAGTCGCGCAACTCACCCCCGGCTCGACCGATGGGCGAGTATGAACGAGCGCCGCGAACGACGCACGCTGGACCCACGGCTCGACGTCGTTTTCAATCTCTTGTTCGGCGCCGAGCAGAATCGGCGTCTGCTCACCGCGTTCCTCAACGACGTGCTCGAGCCACCCGCGCCCATCGCCGCGGTGCAGGTGTTGCCAGCCGGGTCGGAGGCGGGACCGTCGACGACAAGCTCATCTATCTCGATCTGAGGGTGCGGCTGCAGAGCGGTGAGCAAATTGACGTCGAGATGCAAACGAGACGCCACGCCGCGCTACGACCTCGAGTCCTCTTCTATTGGGGCCGCCTGTACAGCGGCCAGCTCAAGGTAGGGCAGGCCTATTCCGGCCTAAAGCGCTGCGTAGTGGTCCTCATCACGGACTTCAAAGAGCTCCCGACCGCCCGCTTTCATTCAGTCTTCCAAGCGAGGGAGCGTACGACGGGCGACCTATTGACCGATCATCTCGAGCTGCACCTACTCGAGTTGCCCAAGCTTCGGGCGGCCATCACCGGAAACGACGAGCCCGCCGTGGCGGCCTGGTGTAGATTTCTGTCCGCAGAAACCGACTCCGAGCGCGAGGCACTAGCGATGCAGCACCCCATCCTGAAGGACGCAAAAGACGCTCTCGACCGGCTCAGCACCGACCCGGACGCGCTCGAAGCCGCCGAACGACGCGAAAGCGAGCTTTGGTTCTACGAGCACAACCTCGCCCACGAGCGCGAGCGTGCCCGAAACGAAGGCCGCGATGAAGGCCGCGCCGAGGGACGAAACGAAGGCCGCGCCGAGGGACGAAACGAAGGCAAACGGGAGGCCTTGCGGCGCCTGCTGTCGCTCAAGTTCCGTGAGCTATCCCCCGCACACCAAGCCCGCATTGCTGCCGGCACCGACGCCGATCTCGATCGCTGGCTCGATCGCTGTGTCACGCAACCCACGCTCGACGCCATCTTCTCGCCCGAGTGAGCCAGCGCGAAAGAGATCACCGCCATTAGCGTTGGCTCGCCGCGAGCTTCACGCTCCCGGAGAACAGACGGCCTCGCCGCCGCCCGACGCTCGGGCCCACCCCGCCGGAAGGGGTGGGCCTCGGTTTTTTCGACGCCGAGAAAATCTGGCGTCCCCAAGGGGATTCGAACCCCTGTTACAGCCTTGAAAGGGCCGTGTCCTGGGCCGGGCTAGACGATGGGGACCTGATGCGAAGGGGCGGGAAGATAGTGTGCGGGGGGCGGTTCGACAACGAGAAAAGCCAAATAATTTCAGGCCGGGCGGCGGGGGCGACTTCGTGGGCGGTGGGGAGGAGCGCCTCTAGGATGGGGAGCGGGGTTTGGGTATGGTCCCGGCCGTGCAGAGCGCGGCGACGAGCGTGGTTTCGAGGGATTCTGCGGCGGCGGGCGCGATCGTGAGCGGGAGGGAGCCGCCGTTTGGGCTGATTTTGACGCTGTTCGTGCTGTCGGGGGCGACGGGGATCATCGATCAGCTCTGTTTTTCGAAGTACTTGTCGTACGTGGTGGGGTCGACGGCGCACGCGATCAGCGCGGTGCTGTCGGCGTTCATGACCGGCCTCGCGCTCGGGGCGTTCTTGGGAGGTCGCTATTCGCGCACAGTGAAGCGGCCGCTGCTGGTGTACGGCGTGCTCGAGCTGGTGGTGGCGGTCACGGTCGCGCTCTCGCCGTACGCCTTTCAGGCGCTCGCTCCGCTTTACGCCAGCATCGCGCGGAGCGCGCCGGGGTCGCTCGCGCTGCTCAGCACGGTGCGCTGGCTAGCAGCGCTGCTGATCGTGATCGTGCCCACGACCGCGATGGGCGCCACGCTGCCCCTGCTCTCTCGTCTATTGCCGCCCGCCACCGATCTTGCCACCTCTCAGCTTCGCGAGCGGCGCTTGGGCGCGCTCTATGCCTCCAACACGGCGGGCGGAGCGCTCGGCGCGCTCGCAGCCGCGTACCTCATTCTACCTGCGCTCGGCATGGAGCACACGGTGCTGGGGGCCGCGCTCGGCAGCGCGCTGGTCGGGGTGCTCGCGATCTATTACGGTCGGCACGCTCCCACGAGCGCTGCGGAGCCGAGCCACGGCGTGAGCGCCATCTCGGGCACGCACCGGGCCGCGCCGCACGCGCTGACGGCTTACGTCGTGGCGGTCGCCTCGGGCGCGTTGGTGTTCGCGGCGGAGGTGATCTTCACCCACCTGCTGACGCTCATCATCGGTAACAGCGCTTACGCGTTCGGGCTGATCTTGGCAGCGTTCCTAGCGTGCTTGTTCCTCGGGGCCTCGCGGGCGGCAGCGGTACGGGCGCGCTTCGGCGAGGCCGCCCTCCCCTTCGGCTTGATCCTGACCGGCCTCACGCTTGCGGTCTCGCTCCCCCTCTGGGACAAGCTGCCGCTCGTCTTCAACGACACAGGCGAATACTTCGCGTCGTTCGCGGCGCGCGAAGCGGCGCGCGGCTTGATCGCGTTCGTGGTGCTGTCGATCCCGACCGTGTTCATGGGCCTCACCTTCCCGCTGCTCTTGCAGCGCGTAGCCGGGACCGACGACCTCGGGTGGTGGGTGGGTCGCCTCACGACCGTCAACACGCTGGGGGCGGTGTTTGGCTCGCTCGCCACCGGGTACGTGATCTTGCCGCTGCTCGGCTCACAGAGCGCCCTGCTCGCGGTCGCCCTGGCGTTCCTGGCCGCCGGCGTGCTCACGACCCAACTGATCAGCGGCCGCCCGCGCCACGTCGCCCTCGCCCTCGCCGGCGCCGCGCTGCTAGCCGGTGTCGCCGCGCCACGCTGGGACTTGGCGCGCCTCACCGCCGGTACCAACGTCTATTTCGACGGCTGGCAAGAGCCGGACGAAGTGCCGTTCGTGCGCGACGACGTGCAAGGAGGAGTGACGACCGTCACCAAGCACGCGGGCGTGTACACGCTGTACACGAACGGCAAATTCCAAGGCAACACGGGCTGGGAGATGAGCGCGCAGCGCTTCTTCGCGCACTACCCGTCGATCTTCGTCAGCCGCTTCGAGAGCGCCCTGGTGATCGGCCTGGGTACGGGCACCACGCTCGGCACCATCGCCGCTTACCCCTGGAAGAAGCTCGAGCTCGTCGAGATCTCGCCGGCGATTGTCGAAGCCGCCGACACTTACTTCAAGAGCGTGAACGGTAACTCGCTGAGTGATCCGCGTCTCAGCCTGCACATCGGCGATGGCCGCAACTTCCTGCTCGTTGAGCCGCGCAAGTTCGACCTCATCTCGATGGAGCTGTCGAGCATCTGGTTCGCGGGCGCTGCCAGCCTATACAGCCGCGAGTTCTATCGATTGGTGAAAGAGCGCCTGGCCGAGCGCGGCATTTTCCAGCAATGGGTGCAGCTGCACCACGTGCGCCGCAAGGACTTCGCGACCGTCGTTCACACCCTGCGGGCTGAGTTCGCGCACGTCGCGCTCTTTTACGGCGGTGGTCAGGGAATCTTGGTCGCGTCCGACGCTCCCCTCGCGGCGTCCCGCTCGCGCGTGCAGGCGCTCGAGCAGCGGGCGGAGATCGCCTCGCACACGCCAGGCGGACGGCCTCTGATGGACTTGCTGAACGACGTGCTCGTCGTCGATGCTGACCTCGACCGCTTCTTGGAAGACAGCGCGCGGGAGGCCGGCCAGCCGCTGTCAGAGCTCGTCTCGACGGATGGTAATCTCTACCTCGAGTACGCGACGCCACGCGGAAACGTACTGCCCTGGAGCGCGCGCGAGGAGCTCGTGAGCAAGATCCGCGAATTTCGCAGCGAAGAGACGGTGCGCGCGCTCGCCGTACCCTAAAAAGAACCCCGCCTGGGCGCGCCCGCGCTGCCGGGAGCGACAGCCCCGCCCCTCACGAAGGTCGAGACTCCGCAGAACCGGCGTGGTACCTGCTGCTGCCCATGCGTGGCGTTTTCGCCCTGGTCTTGCTCATCCACGTGTCCGGTTGTGCCACTACGGTGCACCGAATGGATGGCGAGTTCCCGACGCGTGCCGGCACCGCGCGCACCGACTGCGAGAAGGACGACTGGCTGGTCGTTTCGCCGACCCGTGCCGAGTTCGTGGACAAATACGGCGTGAAGTCGCAGACGCGCGACGACGGGGTGTCGCTCTACCGCGTCGGTGAGTCGCGGCCGGTGTCGATCCCGAGCTTGAGCGACGACATGGGAGGTGGCCCGAGCTTCGCCCGGCATGCCGACGGCGTGCGTAAGCACGACACGAAGCAGGTCATCGCGGGTGGCCTCGGCGTTGCCGGCGCCATCGCCGTCGCGGTCGGCACGGTGCTGTTCATCAGCGCGTTCGAGACCGAGAAAGACGCTCAAGGCAAGCCGGAGCAGAAGGTCAGCGGCGGCAAGGTCGCAGCGGGCGGCATCACCGTGGGGCTGGGTTTCGGCTTGGGCATCGCCGGCATCGCCGTCAATCCGGGGCAAGCCGAGCGATCGCGCGCGGAGGCCTCTCGCTTCGTCTACCTCCCCCCCGAAGATCCCAAAGCGGACGTGATCGAGATGACCGCCCGCTACAATCAGGCCGTGCGCGAGCGCTGCGAGCGGCGCGCGGCGCCGTAGCGCACCACCACGCTCGTCTCGTCCGCGAGCTCGGCGGCGGGGGCGGCATGCAAGGCCGAGCGCGCCTCCGGCTTGCGCGTGTGCAGCCGGGCGCCATTGAGGATGGCCAGGCACAGCTCGCTGAAGCTGTAGCCAGCGGCGCCTGCGATCTTGGGGAGCAGGCTGGTCGGAGTCATGCCCGGCAGCGTGTTCACTTCCAGGACGTATTCGTTCTGTCCCTCGGTGACGAGCAGGTCGACCCGCACCGCGCCGCTGGCGTCGACGGCTTCGGCCGCGCGCTCCGCCAAGTTCAGCACATTGCGGTAGCGAGCCGGCGCCAAGCGCGCGGGCATGAAGTAGTCGGTCATGCCCGGGGTGTACTTGGCCGCGAAGTCGTACATGCCGCTCTTGGGCGAGATCTCGATAGCGCCCAGCACGCGGCCGTCGAGGATACCCACCGCCACCTCCCGCGCCTTCACGAAGCGCTCGACGAGGACGGACGAGTCGAACGCGAGCGCGATGTCGATGGCTTCATCGAGCTCGGCGAGGTTATTGGCGCGGCTCACGCCGATGCTCGAGCCCTCGCGACGCGGCTTGACTACGACCGGGAAGCCAAACGAGCCGTGCACCTCGGCGATGCTCTGATCGGCGCGGCTCTGGTCGTACACGTAGTACGGCGGCGTCGGCACGTTGTGGAGCCGGAAGAGCTCCTTGCTCTTGAGCTTGTCCATCGCCAAGGCGCTGGAGAGCACGCTCGAGCCCGTGTACGGGATGCCGAGCAGCTCGAGCAAGCCCTGCACGCAGCCGTCTTCGCCGAGCTTGCCATGGAGCGCGAGAAACGCCGCGTCCATGTCCGCGCCGGCCAGCATCGACAATGCGTCGTCACCGGGACCGAGCACGATGGCGCGGGCGTCGACGCCTTGTTCGGTCAGCGCCGTGAGGACGGCCTGGCCCGAGGCAAGCGACACCTGGCGTTCCGACGACGTCCCGCCCATGATGACGGACACTTTGCGATGGCTCATGTCGCTCTTGGCTATCCAAAACGCGGGTTTCGGGCCAAGTAATCCGGCGCGCTTAGTCAGCGCCGCCCGCGCCGCCCGCGCCCGCGCCGCCCGCGCCCGCGCCCGCGCCGCCCGGCTCCGCGATCGAGGCACCAC
>JAEYWK010000171.1 GCA_023431345.1 Pseudomonadota bacterium | reverse complement strand
ACAAACAGGGTCTCCTGTGGATTAACAGCTTGTTTAATGGCAGCTATTTCTTTCATCATCTGCTCATCGATTGCCAGACGACCGGCAGTATCAATGATCACAGTGTTTATATCATATTCCTTGGCATGCGAGATGGCTTGTTTTGCAATGCTTACAGGATCGGTACTTCCTTCAACGGTAAACACCTTAACATCTATTTGTCCGCCAAGAACCTTTAATTGTTCAATAGCTGCGGGACGGTATACGTCACCTGCAACAAGCAATACTTTCCTGTTTCTTTTTGTCTTAAGATAATTGGCAAGTTTGGCTGAGAAAGTAGTTTTACCCGAACCCTGAAGACCTGCGATCAGAATTACAGATGGCGATGATTTCAGGTTGATATCAGTATTAACACCACCCATCAGGTCGGCAAGTTCATCATGCACAATTTTCACCATCAGCTGACCGGGAGAAACGGCTGTAAGCACATGTGCCCCCATTGCCTTTTCCTTAACAGTATCGGTAAATTGCTTAGCCACTTTATAGCTGACGTCAGCATCAAGCAATGCTTTCCTGACATCTTTAAGAGTCTCGGCAACATTAATTTCAGTGATATATCCCTGACCCTTCAGGTTCTTAAAAGCCCTATCCAGTTTATCGCTTAAATTCTCGAACATAACTATCTCTTGTTTTCTAAAATTGAGTTTGCAAAATTACAAATTTATCCGGTTCAGAATCTTAATGAGGCAATGTCCATATTGGAAAGTGCAAGAAACCAAACCAAACATCTGAGTGTTTATTAAGTGAAAGAGTTCATGTATTTATGTTAAATTAACAGGTGTGTTGCCATTTATGCCTGATATTCATAGCAATGCATCATAAATTATCTTTTTCTATTTATTTATTTTTTAGTAAATTTGCTTCTACTAATAAACGTTTAACCAAAATTCACCAAAATGAAAAAAGTCTTTACTCTTATCGCACTGATTGCAATTTCGTATTCTACTATGGCTCAATGGATGCCCCAGGCTTCCGGGTTCACCACCCCATCAAGAGGTGTAGGTTTTATGGATGCCGTAGATGCATCAGTGGTATGGGCAGCAGCTTATGACGGAACAGACCCTGAAGCTGCAAACCAGGAATTTACTCACACTGTAAATGGTGGCGAACTATGGGTACCAGGAACAGTTACAGGTGCCGAAGGTACCAGATTTGCTATGATCGACGGAATCAATGCTGATACCGCTTATGCTGCTATGTTTGTTGTTGATGACCTGGCCAATCAGGGTATCTATGTTACAAGAGACGGTGGTGTTACATGGGAAGAGCAAACTACTGCTGCTTATAGCAATACCGCTTCTTTCCTCAATGTTGTTCACTTCTTTGATGCAAATAATGGTGTTGCACAAGGGGACCCCATCAATGGTGAGTTTGAAATTTATACTACCTCTGATGGTGGTAATAACTGGACTCTGTTATCAGGCGACGCCATCCCTAACCCAATTTCAGGCGAATGGGGAGTTGTTGGATATACCTCTGCAGTTGGTGATACCATCTGGTTCGGAACCAACAAGGGACGCGTTTACCGTTCAGCAGACCAAGGACATACATGGGAAGTTTACACAAGTTCACTGGGAGCAACTTATATTGATGTTGAATTTGCTAACAGCATGTACGGCTTAGCCCAGGATAAAGGTGCCAGCTCAACAGGTGCTTTCTCTGAAACATTCGACGGTGGTGTTACCTGGACTGATGTTACTTCTTCTGGTCCGACCCTCTCAGCAGATTTCGTTTATGTACCCGGAACTGATGCTACTTTTATAGCAACCGGATCAAATGTTGATGTTACGGGTGAATCAGGAATTGCTTACACTTTTGACGGCGGCCACACATGGGATTATTTCCTTGATACCGAAGGATTCCAATTCCTTGCTACTGATTTCATCAGCCCGACTGTAGGATGGGTTGGTGCATTTAACACTAGTGCCACTGAAGGTGGTATGTATGTATTCAATGGTGATCTGACTTCGTCAACAAATGATATCCCTGCTGTTGAAAATCTGATGGTTTATCCAAACCCTGTATCAGGTATATTAAATGTTCGCGGTGACAGTAAGATCAACAGTGTGCAGATAATAAATATATCAGGTCAACTGGTACTTGAGTCAGCTGTTAATGGCAACTCAACAATGATTAATACTTCTTCACTTACTAAAGGTCTGTACATGCTGAATGTTATTTCGGCAAACGGTATTGATACCAGAAAGATAAGTATAAGATAAAAATCTTGACCGATTGGTTAAAGGCTGTCTCAATGGGGCAGCCTTTTTTTTGTTAAAGAAACAAGTTGTGAAATTTTAAGACCCTGTTTTATCCACAGATTGTGTAAAAAACCTTTCTGAAATATCTTAATCCCACCCTTACTTTAATAAGTTTATATAATCCAAACCTTCTATTTCAAAATCGTATCAGTTTGAGCAATTGGCAGGAAAATTGTTTAATACTACCTGTAACTCAATCACATAACTTATATCAATCTCGGTAACCCATGGATAACAATTTAATTTACACGGAAATAGGGCGGATGGCATATGCAGTAGCAAAGTCAAACGGAGATGTTAAGGAAAAAGAAGTTGAACATGTATTCAACTTTATCGATCAGGAGATTGAAGATTCAGGAAATACTGAAGTTATGTATCTCGGGGCTGAGTTCAATAAATTGCGTAGAATGCATACCTCAGCCAAAGAGGCATTCTCGATGTTCACAGATTTCCTTGAAACTAATGGAAACA